>CAIXPZ010000307.1 GCA_903921455.1 uncultured Verrucomicrobia subdivision 3 bacterium
GTGAAGTTGGGTGGCATCAAGTATCTGCCTCGTCTCGATTCACAATCCGATGATGAATATCTCGGTTACAAGATTCGTGCCTGCTTCTTCAATGCCACGTCTCGCCCCTGTGATGGATTTCTTGGCCTGCTTTTTCGTCGTGATCCTGAAGTCAAGTTGCCTGACCGTCATGCTGGGATCGGTGTTGCTCTCCGCGTGTTCACCGATGACGTCGATTTGATGGGCACGACCTTGTTCACGTTTTGCAAAGGCGTGGTCGGTGAAGTCTTGGCCGTGGGTCGCTGTGGCACGCTTATCGATTGGCAGTCTGATGTAGAATCCCGTGCTTACGTTGTTCGTTATCAGGCCGAGGATATTTTGAATTGGCAAACGCAGCGTATCAATGGCCGCAATTTGGTGACGTTGATTGCCCTGCGTGAAGTGGTGGAAAGTCCCGATGCCGATGATCCTTTCGCCGTGGAGCTGACCGAAAATATTCGTGTTCTCAAACTCGATGTTCAGTCCGATGGTAGCACTCGCTATGTGGTTGAAATTTGGCAACAGCAGCAAGCTGCCAACAGCCGCCGCAAAAAGTCTGAATGGAAGTTGATCGAATCCCGTATCCCGCTTCGCCTTGGCAAGCCGCTGCCGCTGATCCCGTTCGTGTTCCATGGTCCACGGAATGCATTGCCTGATGTGGATAAGATGCCGCTGGCCGACATCATCCATGTGAATTTGGACCACTACCGTCTTGATGCTGATTACAAGCATGGATTGCACTTCACCGCACTGCCCACCGCATGGGTTTCAGGGTTTGATAAAACTTCTGAACTCCGGATTGGCAGCAGCACAGCATGGGTGGCTGAGACACCAGGTGCCGTGGCTGGCTTCCTTGAATTCAAAGGTCACGGTCTTTCTACGTTTGAGAATGCTCAAAACCGTGATGAACGTCTCATGGCCGTCCTTGGCTCTCGGATGTTGGAAGACACCAAGCGTGTCGGTGAAACCGCTGATGCCATCGAACTTCGTCAGGCTGGTGAGAACAGCATCTTGATGACGCTCGCTCTGTCCGTGTCTGATTCTATCAGCCAAGTCCTTCGTTGGGTTTACTGGTGGAATAGCACTGAAGCACTGCCTGAAGACATCACTGAGAACACTGTGCTGCTCCAGATCAATACTGATTTCACGGCCAAAGGTCTGACCAGTCTGGAACTGACTGCCATTGTTGGTGCCTGGCAGGCTGGTGCCATCAGCCAAGCCACGATGTTTGATCTCTTCCGTAAAGGTGAAGTCCTGCCCACTGGCCGCACGGATAAGGAAGAGCAACAGTTGTTGCAGCCACCTAGTGGCCAAATCCAAAACGGTCAGCCGATTCCGACCGGGGTCTTTCCTAAGCCTGGGAATACCCCCGTGGCCACAACGATTTCAACGCCGCCGTCAGTAACCAACAACCAACAATAAATTATGCCACTGAAATACAAATATCCGACCCAGCAGGAAATTCCTGCCGAACAACAAGCGCTCTACGTTGAGCGTGAAGGCGCGTTCTACCTGGACATCGAAGGTGTCGTGGAGAAAGCCAAAGTCGATGAACTGCGCACGCATAACATCGAACTGCGCAAACAGATCGAGGAGCGTGATACACGCTTTGAAGGCATCGATCCCGAAGCCGTGCGCCAGCTCGCCGCCGAGAAGGCGCGTCTCGAAGAGGAGCAACGGCTGAAGGACGGGAAATTCCAAGAAGTGCTGGCCGACAAGCTCAAGGCGCAGAAGGCTGATGCCGACAAGCAACTGACCTCTGTCACCGGCGAGCGCGATGCCTATTTCGCTCAGCTCACCGCCATCCAGATTGATCAGGGTGTTTTCACGGCCGCCACGAAGCGCGGTCTGCGGTCGACGGCGTTGCCGGACATCACGGCGCGTGCGCGTCAGACGTTCAAACTGGTCAACGGTGTGCCGCGGGCGTTCGAGCCGGACGGCAAGACCATCCGTATGGGCAAGGACGGCACGTCGCCGATGACTTTAGAGGAGTGGGTCGACGCGCAAGTCGCCGACGCTCCGCATCTATTTGAGGCCAACGCTGGTGGCGGGGCTGCCAGCAACGGTGCCGGGGGCGCCGCGGCTTCGACTCGGACAACGAAAAATCCGTTCCGTCGGGATTCCTGGAACCTGACGGAGCAGATGAAACTGCAGAAGACTGATCCCGGGTTGGCCGCCCGGCTCAAGGCTTCGGCATAAAACCAAGTTGATGGCTGATAGTTGATGGTTGATAGACCATCAGCGCCGCTTGCGGCGTGTCTTCCGACCTATCAACTCTCAACTTAGAACTATCAACTAATAATATGAGCAAGACAGCCGTGGCGGATATTATCATCCCCACAGAATTCGAGCGGTATGCGATTGAACGCACCGCACAACTGAGTGCGTTTGCACAGAGCGGCATCCTGGAATTCGCGCCGGAGTTCGACATCCTGGCCGCCGGTGGCGGGCGCGAAGTGATGATGCCGTTCTGGAAAGACCTGACGGCGGCACGCCAGATCCTGAGCGACAACGCGACGCTGGCGGTGAACAAGATCGGCAGCGACAAGGACACGGCCCGCATCCAGAACGACGCACAGGTCTGGTCGGTGAATCACCTGGCGAAAGTGGTTTCCGGTGATGATCCGATGCAGGCGATTCTGGACCTCGTCGGTGACTATTGGGCGCGCATTGACCAGGGCCTCATCATCAGTTCGCTGAAAGGCGTCTTTGCCTCGGCGAGCATGGCGGGCAACAAACTGGCCATTGCGAGCGAAACCATTGCCGGTCAGTCGGCAACGACCCGGCTCAACGGCAGCACCTTCGTGGATGCTACCGTGAAGCTCGGTGATCGTGGTGATCGTCTCACCGCCATCGCCATGCATAGCGGCACCGAGGCGGCGTTGCGCAAGTTGGACTTGATCGACTTTGTTCCCGACAGCGAGGGCAAGTCGCAGATCAAGCAGTTCCAAGGTCGCCGTGTGATCGTGGATGACACGCTGCCGACTCGCGCTGGCACCACGGATGGGCTCGTTTACACGAGCTATCTGTTCGGTCCCGGCGCCTTCGGCAAGGGCTCCGCTCCGCTTCAGTCCGAGCCGCTGCAAGGTGGCACGGGCACTGAAGGTGTCGAGATCGCGCGCGTGCCGCTGGATAGCGATACCGTTTTAATCAACAGGCGTCGTTACATCCTTCATCCGCGCGGCGTGAAGTTCAACAGCGCCGCGGTGGCGGGCGACAGCCCGACCAATGCGGAACTGGAAAACGGCGCGAATTGGACGCGCGTTTTTGAAAACAAAAACGTCCGCATCGTCGCCATCGACCACAACTGAGGCACTGCGTGCCGGCCAATGCGCTGGCGCGCGGGGCAATCCTGCGCGCCAGCCAACCAAAACTATGAGTGAACTTTTACCCTTCATCCGTCGTCAGCGGCGGCCGCTGATTGAACCCGACATGCCGAAACCGTTAGCGCCGGGCGAGAAATGTCCGCATTGCGGCCTGTCCGCGCCGGCTGAGAAACCTTCAGCCGCAGCGGAACCAAAACTTCCGGTTGTGGCTCCTGTGCCGGACGTCACGGAAACGCCGAAGCCTGAAGCGTCGCATGACGACACTCCCGAAAATTGATCGTCGAGGTTTTCTCGCGCTGTGGGCGCAAGGCCGTCGCCGTAAACGCGTGCGCGCCGCGCTGGCTGCTTTGCTGCCTGCGCCGGTGCTGGCCGCGCAGTATCCCGACAAATTGGTTTGGGCTTGGGATCTGACGAATCCGTTCAAGTGGAATGTCTGGATGAGTTTTGACAGTGGTGCGTCGTGGATGCTCGCCGAGGGCTATTGGATTTATGGCGACGCGCGACTGTTCGCTCCAGACGGCGGCGGCGAATTGTATTTCATCGCTGGCGTGGACGAGGACGGGAACGAAATCACCCAGCACAGTAATTGGATCCGGCCGGAGGATGCGCTGTTGCCTGCGCCCATGTTGCGCGCGACGTATCCTGATTTGCTGGTGTGGGATTGGGACTTGTCGAATCCCTACAAGTGGAACGTCTGGCAAAGTCTCGACGGTGGGGTTTCTTACATTCTCGTGGAGGGTTATTGGATGTATGGCGACGCCCGGCAGTTTGCGCCCGACAGCGGCGGCGAGCTTCACTTCATTGTCGGCGTGGACGAGGCCGGCAACGAAGTCACCGAGCGCAGCAATGCCGTTCGCCCCGAGGATGCGGCTGCGCCCATGACGTTACTCTCCGGGTTGTCCGCGTATTGGGACGGCGATAGCTATCTGGACGAGTTTGGTCTTGCCGAAATCATGAATTCGGGCGAAGGGATTTTTGGCTCCAGCCAATTGCTTCCTTCGGGTTCGCCGGGGCTCGTGTTCGAGTCGCCCACCGAGGCCGATCTCTTTTATAGCAAGTCCACCATTTTCGACAACTACTCGGCCCGCACCGTCAATTGCTGGATCAACCTGCAGAGTTGGCACGGGAATTTTCTGCTCTCGGATGTGACGGATGACGGCCTCGGCGGTTGCACGGGCTTAAGTCTGCGCATGTGTGCCGATGGCGGTTTTTACGAGTTCGGCAGCCATTACGATGCTGGATGGGATTCGAGTTCGGCGGGTTTGTTGCCCGGGCAAATCATCCAGGGGACTTGGTTCATGCTCACGGTCATTTCGGACAATTCCGAATTTCGGGTATACATCAACGGCGAATTGTCCGGCACGCTCGCGCTGACGGGGGCGACGATTCCCTATTTAGAGGGGGGCGCTGAATCCTTCTGGCTGAACGGGCCGCATTTCTGGGGGAACGCGGCGGCTCAATTCTGTTATCTCGGCGTGTGGGGCCGCGTGCTGGATCCGGAAGAGCTGGGAACACTTTACAACAACGGCGCCGGGCTCGCCTTCGCGAACTTGTGAGCCACAACCAAAACTAAAAATATGAATGCAATCGCCATCAAACCGAAAGTCATCGAACTCACTCCGGCGCGCACGGCGCAGATCAATTACATCACCTGGCGCACGAATGATGATTCGTTTGCCCGCAAGCTGACCGTCATCGTGAATAACGCCACGGCGTTTACTGTCGAGGGCGCGGATTATGACGCGCTCGGGCAATGGACGGACGACACCATCAAGGGATTGATCCTGGTGCGGTTCGGTCTCGAACTTGCCGCATGAGCAGCACGACCGCCATCACGCTCACGAAGGAGGACGGTTCCGGGAAGTCCGACGCGAACACTTACGCCTCGGTCGCCGATGCGAACTACTATCACGAGGGGCATCTGTATGCCGCCGCGTGGACCGCCGCCACGGACATTCAGAAGGCGGCGGCGCTGGTGATGGCGACGCGGTTGATTGATATCGAATATCAATTCGGCGGCTCGCGCGTGCTGATGAATCAGTCGCTGCAATGGCCGCGTTCGGACTGTCGCGAGCCGGATGGCAGCACGGCGGAATTTGTGCTGCCGGGATTTACACCGCATTTCGTCGTCATTACCACCACCTCGGAAGAACTCCGGTTGCTGAAAAACACCTGGACGGTCCCGGAGGATGTGGTGCCGAAGGCGGTCGTCGAGGCAACGTGCGAACTCGCTCGCGAGTTGTTGATTACTGACCGCACCGCCGCGCCGGCCGGCGAGGGTTTGAAGTATCAGAACAATGGCAGCGTCCAAACCGGTTACGACAAGTCGGACACGCGTCCAATCATTCCGGCCGTCGTCCAGGCATTGTTGGGGAAATATGGCGCGCTCATCAAAGCCAAGAGCGGATCTGTAAAACTAGTCCGGACCTAGCGGTCAGGCACCTACAACCATGAACACCAATATGAACCCGACTGAATTTATCCAGGCCATTGACCATGCCGCCGGCATGAATGACCGCTGGTTGTTTCTCGCCGCGTTCTGCCTGCTGCTGATTGGTTGCGGTCTGGTGATTTACTGGCTGGTGCGGCAACTGCAAAGCGTAATTGAAGATCACAAAGAGCTGCGCAATGAACATCATGCCGCGCTCGCGCAAATCATCGCGGCACAAAATGAAACCGCTATGAAGTTGGCGGTGTGTCTCGACCAAAATTCTGAGGCGTTGCGCGAATGCGCGTTTGAATTGCGCCGGTTTCAAGAGCGAAAAGATTTATGAAAAAATACACTGCCATCTATTTAGGGACACGCTGGACGCCAGACTATGCCTGGGGCGTGTCCGTCGAAGACGCGGGAGCGTCGCCAATCCTGTTGTGCGTCGGTTGCACCGAGGAACGAGCCAAGGAAATGGCGGGCATCCTGAACCGGCAACCGGCCAAATCTCCGCGCTCAAAGCGTGGTGCGCTGGCGCTGGCGTCGGTGCTGCTCGCGACAGTTCTGCTTTCGGGCTGCGCGATCGCGCCGCTCAAGGGTGGCAAGGCCACGACCAGCCAGTCGACTGGACACATCGAGCAGTCCGTCGTGCAATCTGACAATCCGGCGCAGACGTCGCGTCAGGATCAGGAAACCGTTCGCACCAAGTCTTACACCGTGCCGGCCGGTTCGCGCATGGTGGAAACGCATGTCACTGCCGATGCGGGCGGAGCGCTCGTCACCAATGCTTCCTCATTGCTAATCAGCGCGCCGATGCCGATTATCGAACATGAAGAGACGCGAGCCCAAAGCGAGCTTGGCGCGGCTCAGAAGGACACGGCGCGCGAATTAAGCGCGAAGTTGGCCAGCCTCAAGGGCATCGTCTGGGTCGGCGTTCTTGTGTTCTTGTTCGGCCTAGCCACGCTCTTTTATCCACCGCTGAAGCTGCTCGTCGGTAGCGTCACCACCAGCGCCGCAATCACGGTCGGCGGTCTCGCGTTAATCGTTCTGCCGACGCTGGTCGTCGGGAATGAACTGCTCATCATGGGCGGTGTGGCCGCCGCCGTCGGCATCTGGTTCCTCGCCCATCGGCATGGTCAACTTCGCGGTCTTGTGGATGCTTCCAATAATTCTGAAACGAAAGGTGGCGTATGAGAGAAGAACAAAGCCAATTCCTGCGGCTGCTCGGCCAGTTGCCCGCCCGGCTGAACGCCGAGCAAGCGTCCTGGGTCATCAATTGCCAGCCGCATGACATTCCGGCGCTCATCGCCGCCAAACTCATCAAGCCACTTGGCAATCCGCCAGCCAACGGCATCAAGTTTTTTGCCACGGTCGATTTGCTGGAATCTTCCAAAGACCGCAACTGGCTGGTGCGCGTCAGCGCCACCATCTACCAGCATTGGCACAAGAAAAACGCCCGCAAGCACCTTTCGCTGCGGCCACCAGTCCCAACCTTATCCCTGGCACCCAACGGAAATGCTCGCGAAAGCGATCTGGCCATCACGACCGGTTGATGTGGCCAGCCCAAAAATTCAAAAGCGGTTGAGCCTTCTGACTCAACCGCATTTTTGTTTTCAAACCGCCTCAAGCCGAGACCGCTGATTGAAAACTCGCCGCCTGCTTTTCGTAGTCCTCAAGCGATGGCGCGATGATGACTGCCTTCTTCGCATAGGCGCGGTGAATCGCTTTGCTGTTGTGGCCCAGCGCCGCCTGTGCGAATCGTTCTGGCATCCCCACCACTTTTGCGCGTTCAGCCCACGCGTAGCGGTAACAGTGTAACGAAACGCCCATCACGCCGGCCCGGCGACAATGATACCGAAAAACATTGGCCCGATGATTGGCGTCCATGCCGGATAGTTTAGGGAACAAGGGACCAGTGGTCGGCAGATGGCTCAAGACCTTTTCCAGCTTATTGCTAATGGTGAACTGAGCCAACGATCCGGTCTTTTTCCGGAAATAGGAAATCGTCCGAGTCTGCCAGTCGATGTCCTCAGCCTTCAAGTTCGCCGCATCGCCCTGCGCCGCACCCGTTTCCCAGAGCAGTTCCAGATACAACTTCCACTCCGCCTTTTTCTCCATTGCCATGACGCTTTGATGCTCGTCCAGCGTGATGCCGCGCCGGTCTTTGGGTTCGTATTTCGGCCATAGATACGGCGCAACGACGGGCAGCGCGATCCAGCCCAGACTCAGGGCGAAGTTATGTAGCCGTTTCAGAAAACAGGTAATGGCCACTTTGTTCTCCTTGAACACCGCAAAAAAATCATCGGCGGATGTTTCCAAGAGTTTTTTATGCCGTAATCCGTCAAAGGACGTCGACTTGAACACGCTGACGTAACGCTCGCGAGTGCTGGCCTTGCCACGGGCCTGTAGCTGCGCCATGACGGTCTGCCAATTGCGTTCGACGAACACAGGATCGCTGGCCGTCAGATACGCGCGGGCCAGATGCAGGTTCAGCACCGGCTGGCGGTGCGCCTCGTTGCGGGCGTTGAGCAATTGCAACGCATCGGCTTCGTCACGAGTGCGCAGACTCTTTTGCTGGCCGGTCGCCGAATCTTGGGAATAGAAGATTCCGTTGCGCCGGAACAGGGTGTATTTAGTTTTCATGTGCACGATTCCGAATCATGCAACAGGATTGTCGCGACACGTTAGAGCATCGTGGGCAAGTTCCAGCGGGACATCATCCGGTTAGTGGGCGATTTTATTTCTACCCCACGCCGTGCTGACAAATCCGCTGACAGTGGCCGTCCACCGGCTCAAGAAACCCTTTATTTATGCGGGCTTTAACAACTTGAACACAGATGGACACAGATTAAAAATAAAAAAAGGCGCAACAGCGGGAGCCGTTGCGCCGGGAAAGGGGAGCGGCGGGTCAGAAATTGAAATTCGCCGAGAGGCCGACGCCCTCGTTCACTTCGTGATAGGCGGGCGTGTAGGGATCGTCGGACTGCTTGATGTTGGCATTGAAAAAGGCGCGGAGGCTGACGACGGGGGTCACATAATAGGTCAGCGTGATGCCAAAGGAATTCAGGTAATCGTTCCGGTCGGAATTCTGCAGGGTGTTGTAGCGGTAGTTGGAATACTGAAAGCGATAGTAGGGCTGCAGGGTGAGCTGGCGGACCACCTGCCAACTCAGGGTGAGGCTGACGGCATCGTCGAGGCGGTTGTTGATCTCGCTGGGGCCGGACGTGATACCGGGGGCGACGTAGGTCGGGACGGAGCTGAAGTGATAACTCACCTGATTGCCGATGGCGAAGAGCAACTTTTCGCCGACGGGGAAAAAGCGCTGCACGGTCAGAGCGGGGAGCCATTCGTCGTAAGTCTGGTCGTTGCTGCCCTGATCCACCAGGCGCGTATAATTCACACCGCCGCCGAACTGCCAGTAGTTGATGGTGTAACGGCCGCTGGCGAACGCCGTCTGCGCGTTGAAATCGAGGGAGTGCATCCGGGTGTTCTCATAATTATACCACTGGCTGACGATGCCGATGGCCGGCGTGAACTTGCCGGAACCGAGCTTCAGCTCCGGCGGCGTGAAGGCGGCCTGCGCGGTATTGACAAAGACGGCGCTGCCCAGCACCGCCGCGCCTTCGGCGAAGTTGGCGTTGTCGGAGTAAAACACCTGGCTGTCGAAAAACAGGTTGAAGTAATTCAAGCGCGGACTGCGCCGGAGAATGTGCTGGGGGCCGACGTCCGTATTCTCGCCCGCATACAATTCCGGCGCATTGGTGGAAGCCAGCGAGCCGGCGAGCGGCTGCTGGAACTGCTGCGCCTGCTGGAGGTTTTGGAATTGCTGCACGTTCACCGGCTGGGCGTGCAACGCAACCGGACCAGCGACGGTTAAAGAAAGCAGGCCGAGGCTTCGATAAATTTTCACAGGTATGAATGCTTCTGAACTACTCAACTTCTGAATTCCTCAATCCCGGCTTAATGCAGCGTGGTAATGGTGATGCCGCCGCCGTTGTTGACGTGGTTTTGCGCGGGATTCCCGCCGTAGGTGACGTTCTGGATGAAATTGACATCGCCCGGCACGGAGGCCGCGCCGGTGTTGGGATTCGGGGCCAGCACCCCATTCAAACTTTGCAGCGTCACACTGCTGTCCGCGCTGAAGGCCACATCCAGCAGATTGATGGTATTGGCCGCCATATTGACCACGCCATAGCTGGAGAGATCCGCATGATTCACCGTTACCACGTTCGGCGCCGTGAAACTGGCGGTGGCCCCCGGCCCCGTGGCCGACATGGTGCGACCGCTGGCATCCAACAAAATGCTGTCGCCCGAATTCAAAGTGAGATAATGCGCCTGAATTGAAGTGGCGGTCACGGTCAATGAGCCCGACCGCGAACTAAGGGAGACCTCGCCGCTGCCGGCGTCTGCGATGAAGGTGTTGTCACCCGGCGGCGCAATGGAAACAGAGGCATCCCAAGAGAGGTTGATCGCATCGGGAGCCGTCATAACCAGATGGCTGTTGTTGGCGACGGCAAAGTTGTGCGCGTTGATTGTCGAACCGGAAGCGATGCCAATATCCCCCACGGTGTTCACGATGGTAACGCCATCCATGGTCACGGCGCCGGGCGCGAGCAAATCAAAATTTCCGACATTGGCCACCAGGATCATGCCCGGCGCAAAGTTCAGCTGGTTGCCGGCGATGAGGGCGATCTGGTTTGCCGCCGACAAACCGGTGAACGCCACCGAGCCTCCAAGACTCAGGTCCTGGGAGGCGACAAAATCAAATTCCGGCTGGCCGGAAAACCGGCTCAAGTCCACGTTCAAGCCGCCGGGGTTCGCCCCGGGCGTGTTGAAGGATAGATTGCGGGCGGCAAATCCCCGGAAGGTCTGGCCGGCATAAAAACTATTGCCCGGCAGCGTGAACGCGGAATCTAAAAATATCCGATTGGGCGGAACGGGAATCTTTGAATCCGTCAGGGATGGCTGATTGATGGTGGCGTCCGTTGCGAGGGCATTCTGCACGCTCTGGGAATTATTCACCACTGACTGCACGGTGTTAGGATCCAAGACTTCGACTTGATCCGGACTGGCATTGTCGCCCACCAACAAACCGGTGTCGGTGAGCTTGCCGTTCTTGATCAATTTATTCTGCTTCTCAATCTGGCTGTTGATCAATGTCAGAGAAGGCAGCGGATGCTCAAAGCCTTTGATCAACAGACTCTGGCGGGTCAGGTCATCCATCCGAAAAAAAAGAATCGGAGCCAGATGGGTGCCACCGGGCAGAATGAAAGTCATTTGACCGGGATCCAGATGCTGATCCTGACCGCCCGGAAGTTTGATTTGCACACCGTCTTCCAGCGAAATTACTTTGAAGCCGCCGTTTGGCGTGGTGGTGACAATCAAGGTCGAACCCAGCACCGACGCCGTCGCCGAGCCGGTGTGAATCGTGCCGCCGCCTTTGCCGTGAGGCGAATGGAACAGCAAACTGCCCTGCTTCAAATCAATCGTGCGGCTGGCGGGATCAAAGGAGAAGATGGTGTTGGCACCCACGCGCGTTACGGTTTCGTCCGGCGCGACCAGTTCCGCGCGCGAGGCGGCACCGGTGCGCAGAATATCCGGCATGGAGAAAATGTCGTTCACGGCAGCCGGCTTCGCCTTTGGCTCGGAGGCGGAAATGATGCCGACGTCATTGACCACCTGGGTGACTTTCGACTGCTTCAGGTCGGCCGCGAAACCGGGGAAAGCATTGGCAATCACACCAACACACAGCCACAAGACAGCTATTTTTTTCATCGTATAAATCGGGTTGTAAACTGACCTCGCTTTCGACTGATTATCTACATTACCCAAGCTGCTGGGTCAAATAATATTCTTTTTAAAGCGGCTTAAGCACGAACTCACTTGTCCGCCAGCGCGAAAGACCCGTCCCAGTTTTCCGGCGGCGGGCTTAATTCATAGGCCGCGCAGCGGGACAGATACATGTCGCACAGAAAATCCTCACCACCGATCTGGTAGCGAGCCGCTTCAAATCTGGCCGTGGCCTCCGAAAATTTCCGGCTGCGATATAAACTGATGCCCTCGTGATAAACCGCCAGCCACGCGGATGGCGGCTCTGAGCGGTCGCCCAGAAGGTTGAAGACTTCCACCGGTTTGGTCTTACCTTTCACCGTGAGCAGATCCACCGTGCGATAAATGAAATGCTCGCGCGTCAGTTTTTCCACCTGTTCACCGATCAGGATGTCCGTGTGAAACTGTTTCGTCGCGCTTTCGAGCCGCGCGGCGAGGTTTACGCCGTCGCCCAGCACGGTGAACTCCATGCGCTGCGGATGCCCGATATTACCGACGATGACCTCGCCGTGGTTCACGCCGATGCCGATGGAAAATTTGGCGCGGTCGGTATTTTCCTTCCAGCCGGCGTTCAGTTTCGCCAGCGCGTGCCGCATCTGCAGCGCGGCGGACACCGCCCCGCGCGCATCGGCTTCGATGCCTTTGCTGTGGGTGTCGCCCCAGACGGCCATGATCGCGTCGCCAATGAATTTTTGCAATGTGCCGTTGTGCCGCAAAACGCTGCCGACCATGTCCGAAAAATATTCATTGAGTTGCGCCACCAGTTTGTCGGCGTCGGCACTTTCCGTCATCGTCGTGAACCCCCGGATATCCGAGAACAACACCGTCACCGGCTGCTTGCGCCCCTTCAAAGCCTCCACGAACGAGCGGCGGTCATTGAGAATGGTCCTGGCCACATTTTTCGAGACGTAGCGGTCGAGCACGTTGCGGTAACGCCGCCGCTCAAGCTGTTCCATCGAGTATTCAAAAATGATGCCGAACGATCCGGTTGCCAGCAGACAGAAGAGCGGCGGCATCATGACCACCACACAGTTGCCATAGCTGAACGCCGCCTGGCAGCCAACGATGAAAACAACGGTCGCCCCGACGAGCAGAAGCCCTTTCAGCAAAGCCTGAGGAATACCGAGACAGATGAGCAGCGCGACAACCATGGCTCCAAGCGCAAGCCAGTAACTGGTCTGCTCCGAAGTTTCCGAGAGCCATTCGCCTTGCAGCAGGGCGGCAAGCATCTGCGCCTGAATTTCCGGCCCAGGCGTTTCGCCAAAGGGCGTGGCATGAACGTCGTGAAAGATCTCCGCCATCGGACCGACGATGACGATTTTATTGGACACGGCCTGGCCACCCTTGAACGGCTTGGCTTGCCACAATTCTTCCACGAACATGTTTTCCACCGGCCACGCACGGTAAGTGCCGGCCTCGCCCTGAAAATTAATGAAGGTCTTTTTTTCCGCCGGCGGGGTAAATATCTTGCCTCTAAATTTTTCAGCCGCACGGGCGGTGATGTGCGTCAGATCATCGGGAAACACCCCCTCACGCACCATTTTTTTTAACTTATCCGCGATGACCGGATTTAATTTTGGCAGTTCGGATGCCTCCCGCTCCTCCGAAGTTTGATACCGGGCACGCCGGACAATATCATCGGGGTCAGTCCAGATATTGACCAAACCGACGGCAGCTTCGGTGCCGGGCAGCAACAACCGGCTATTGGGCGGCGTCAGATTCTTGGTCAGCCCGGCTTCGCCCTGTTCATCCGCAAGCATCTCTCCGATGACGACACGGTCTTTGTATTTTTCAAGCGCCTTGGCAAACACGTCATCGCCGTCCGTTTCGCTGGCCAAAACAAGGTCGAACATCACGACCTTTGCGCCGGCGTCCATCAACTTCTCCAGAATTGCCGCATACACCCGACGGTCCCACGGCCAGGGATGTTGCATCAGTTGCAGCGTCGGCGAAGCGGCGATTTCCTCCGGCGCCAGCGTGTCCAGTTTGAAGGAACTGGTGCCCAGCCCGATGAGTTTGATATCCGGGTTGGGCGACGCCTCGCGGCGGAGCAAGAAACGGCGGTCAATCAAGGCGCCGTCAGCTTTTTGCCAAAGTTGGGATTTTGTGAGCCAGTCATGCTGGGAGAGCCAAAAGACCAAGCAGCCCACCAACACGACAATCCACTTGGGGCGATGAATAAAAAACCGGAGCATGAGTTGTAAAAACGCTGCCGCGTTAAATCGCAGTCCGCAGTTCCCAACTCAAGGAAATAAATGCTGACGGACGGCGTTAATCCAAACCACAGCCGGCGGAACGCTTGACGCAATCCGGACCGGAACTTTTCCCATCACCCCGCCAGCGCCGCCGCTTCACGCCGGGCATGCCGGCCAAAATTGGGCGAGTCTTTCAGCATCCGCTTGAACTGCGAACGCCGGTGCTGCGTCTCCTCGGCGGAATAGAGCTGCTTCACCATGCCGAGAAATCCGCTTTGCAATTCCGCGATGCTCATGTTCTTCGGCTGAAAGTTGATGTCGAACAGCGTGCACAACTCCCAGGCCCGGTCGCGCAGGATGCGCCCCTCATGCTTCAGCCGCGCGTAAAGCGGCGTGCCGGGAAATGCCGTCATAAAAGTCACCTGCACTTCGTAAAGCGCGGCGGCGCGCACAAACGTCAGCACATCATCAAACACATCCCGCGTGTCGCCGTCGAGCCCGAGGATGAAACAGCCGTTCACGGTGATGCCATAGGACTGAATTTTCTCAATGGCGGCCAGGTAATAATCCTGCTGGCGCAGCTTCCAGTTGTTTTTCATCTCAACGCCGTAGAGGCTCGTGCGGCGGGGGCTTTCGAGGCCGATGAGAATCTGCTGGCAGCCGGAATCCCGGATCAGCGCCAGCAACTCGTCGTCCGCCGCCACGCCCACGTCCGCCTCGGTGAACCAGCGGACTTTTTCCTTCGCAAGTTCGCGCAGGAGTTTTTTGTAATGGTCGCGGTGGACAAAACTGTTGTCATCGGCGAATTCGATGAACGGCTTGGCCCAGATGGTTTTGATCGCGCGGATCTCGGCGATGACTTTTTCCACCGGCTTCACCTTGTAGCGCGGGGTGAGGAGGATGGAACTGGCGCAGAACTCGCACTTGTGCGGGCAGCCCCGGCTGGTCTGGACCGTGAGACGGTTGTATTTAGCCGGATCCAGCAAATCAAACCGCGGCAGCGGCGCGTCGGCAAGGTCGAACTCGCGGTTGGTGACATAGAACGGCTTCAGCGCACCACGATCAAAGTCGGCGAGCAGTTCCGGCCAGAGCAGTTCGCCCTCGCCGATGACGATGCTGGTGCAATGTTCCTTTGCCTGCTCGCGCAGCGACGTGGCGGTGATGCCGCCCATGACGACGGGTATGTTTTTGGCGCGATAATAATCGGCCACGTCGCACGCCTCGTAAAACTGCGCCGTGAAGGTGCTGATGGCCACGAGATCAAAATCGACCGGCAGTTCCGGCAGCGTTTTAAGGTCGGCGATTTCATGGTAGCTGATGGCAAACCGGTCCGGCGTCAAGCCGGCGAGCGTGAGCAGGCCAAGGCTCGGCAGCGAGGCGATGATTTTGTTGCGATCCACGAAGCCGGGCAGGGTGAGGCCGAGCTGGGTGAGTTCCGCGTTGTGCGCGCGAACGCCGCTCATGGCGATGAAGGCGATGCGTTTCATGGTTTATTCATGGCTGATGGTTGAACAAGGACTATCGAAGACCGCGTATTCGCCGTGCCGGGGGCTTTCCGTTCCTCCTCGAGCAGCGCCAGCATCAGCATCCCTCCTGTAACCAGGCTGACAACCGGCACGGCGAAAATCAGGTGGGCCCTGGGGAAATGCGCCATGACGAGGCAACAAACCGGCATGGCCAGCGCGCCGACGACGAAGGCAAGCGAAGCCCAGTGAACCATTGGACCGGTGAGCGAGAAGTTTCGCACCGTCAGGCAGAACAGCAGGTTCACCGCGCCCAGCCCGAAAAATGAAATGTGTCCAAGCCGATACATCCGGCGCTTGAAACTGCCATAGCCGCCGAGCCAGCCTTCGCCGTGGAAAAACATTCCCAGCACCATGCCGGAGATGAACCCGAGCAGAATCCAGCCCCAGGCGAGCAGCAGATTCAGTTGGACGATTTCCGTTTTCATTTCCGGGCCACTGTATCCGCACCGGTCGCGCCGTTGTTAATTGATAAAACTGCAACCGACATTGGTTGTATCAATGGGATCATTGGCAGGTGACATAGACCTTGCTGTTTTCCTGCATCCATTGAAAAACCCAGGGCACCCCGGTTTCGGGATTGAATACGTGCGCGCCGCTGGCGAAGAAATTCTTGGGCCGGGTGGTCGCCCAATCTTCCAGCTGTTGATCCACGGACTGATGGTGTTGCAGCGAAACAAACTTGCTTTCCGTGACGCGGTTGCCCTCATCGAACTTGATGAAGTAAGCGTGCCAATAGTCTCCGTCGTAGCGCCCGACAGCGGCGGCGGCCCCGTTATCACTCACCACCAAGAGCCACCAGGCCCACCCGCACGCCGGCTTCTCCCAGGCGTAAGCGATCACGGGCATCCGGGGCGACGCCCGAAAACGGTCGCCGAGCTGAGCGATGACTTCGGCGCGCGTGGTCTGGCCGGGAACGATGAAGCGCACCGCTTCTTTCGTGATGACCCGGCCGTAGGTTGGTTCATTGCGCGCTGGCGGAATCGGCATCACACCCACACAACCGGTGAGCAGGACCGCCAGCAGCAAACCGTTCATACCAGTAATTGCAAGCATGGCTTTCATAGCAATGCCACTCTATCCACACTTGCCGTGCGAGGGTTAATTGATAAAACTGGCAGCAACATCGCCTCACTCAATGAATGTTCATCACCTTGAGCTTTTTTATTTCGTCGCGAAGCATGGCGGCATCATGCCGGCGGTGCGAAACATTCCCTACGGCATCCAGCAGCCGGCGGTGAGCGCGCAGGTGGCGCAGCTCGAAGAGTATCTCGGCGTGACCCTGTTCCAGCGCCGGCCGTTCGCGCTGACACCGGCGGGCGAAAAACTTTACACCTTCTGCGCGCCGTTTTTCTCCAATCTCGACAAGCTGGCGGAGGAATTTCAGGGCGGACAGGCGCGGCATTTCCGCATCGGCGCCTCCACCATCGTGCTCCGCGACCATCTGCCCAAGCTGCTGCAGGGCGTGCATAAGAAATTTCCGCACCTCAAGGTTTCCCTGCGCGAGGGGTTTCCGGCACAACTGGAGGACCTGCTGGCGAAGGATGAGATCGACCTGGTCATCACGCTGGTGGAACGCAAGGCCCCGGCCGGTTTTCAATCAGAGGTGCTGCTGGAACTGCCGCTGGCGCTGCTGGTGCCCACGGACAGCAAACTGAAGTCGGCGGAGGAATTATGGCGGCGCGACAAGATCTCCGATTCCCTCATCTGCCTGCCGGTGACCGAAGTGTTGACCCGGCATTTTCAAGCGCGGCTGCTGGAACTGGGCGTGGAGTGGTTCCCCACCGTGGAAGCCAGCTCGACGGATTTAATTGAAACCTATGTGGCCAAAGGACTGGGCATCGGGTTGGGGGTGGCCGTGCCCAAACGCCCGCTGCCCCCGAACGTGCGCGCGCTGCCGCTGAAGGATTTTCCGCCGGCGTTGATCGGCGTGCTGTGGCGCGGCAAAAACACGCCGTTGATCGATGCGTTCCTGGATCTGGCCCGCCAGCGGGCGCTGGAGTTAAAGTAATACAGCCGCTGAAACAGACGGTTCCGCAAGTCCGGTGCCACAGCTTGTCCGCCGCCCCGCCCGTTCGCGCTTGCCAAATTTCCGGCGCTTGCGCATTGTCGCCGGATGCAATCGCATGAACTGCTCCGCGAAGTCTTTGACCAGAAATCCGCCAAGGAAGTTTCCGCCGACCTCGATCTCTCCACCTCCATGGTTTACAAATGGGCGCAGCCCGCCAGCCACGAGAACGGCATCGGCAATCCGCTCGACCGCATTGAGGCCCTCATCCAGAGCACCGGCGACCAGCGCATCGTCCAGTGGATCTGCCAGCGCGCGGGCGGCTTCTTTATTCTCAATCCGCAGTCCACGCCGCATCCGCATTACCTGATCCCGGCCACAAACCAGATCGTCCAGGAATTCGCCGACCTGCTCGCCGTCGTCGCCACCGCCGCCGCCGACAACAAGATCACCGCTGCGGAATCGGAGCAGATCCGTGCGCGCTGGGAGGAATTGAAGAGTGTCACCGAGGGTTTTGTGGCGGCCTGCGAGCACGGGAATTTCGACGCACTGCGGGATCAATCCGCCGCCAAGCGCAAAGATCCCAAGGGATAAGGTTAGTAGTTGTCTCGGGGAGGTTCGCAGCTGCCTGACCCGGTCGGTCTTTCAGGCGAAACGCCGGTCTTTGCTTCCCGTCACCTATCGGAGATTTTGCCGCCGCCCCAATAAAAAACGCCCGCAATTGAATGCGGGCGTTTCGCGTGAATAACGAGATTTACTTGGCCGCCGGGGCGTTGGTCGCGACGGGCAGCGTGGAGAGCAGATTGTTCGCCGACGGAGCCGGCGTGGCGGCGGGCGCGGGATTGACCGCCGGAGCCGGAGTCACCGGCGCCTGCATCTGCTTTTGTTGAACCTGCTTGGCGAAGTCGGCGGCGCTATTGTCGGCGTGCACTTTGTCATGCAGATAGCCGAGGAACAGGGCCAGCACCAGAAACACCACGGTGGCGTATTTGGTGATCTTCGTCAGGGCGTTGCCGGAGCCGGCGCCGAAAAGCGCATCCGCCGTGCCGCCGCCGAACGCCATGCCGGCGCCCGCGTCTTTCTTGGGCAGTTGGATGAGGACAAGCAGGATCAGCAACAGCGCGTTGAGCACCATCACGAACGTCAAAATACCGGTGATAAAAGTCATACGGATGATAGCTTAGATGGAATTCTTGATGATGTCAGCAAAACTTCTCGCTTCCAGCGAGGCCCCGCCGACGAGCGCGCCGTCCACATCGGGCTGGCTCATGAGCTCCTTGGCGTTGTTCGGCTTGACGCTGCCGCCGTATTGGATGCGCACCTTGCGCGCCACCTCGGCGTCGAACATCGCGGCCAGCACGCCCCGGATGAATTTATGCGCGTCCTGCGCCTGCTGCGTGGTGGCGGTCTTGCCGGTGCCGATGGCCCAGACGGGTTCGTAGGCGACGACGGTTTCCGTCATCTGTTCCTTCGTGAGGCCGGCCAGGCTGCCGCGCACCTGCGTTTCCAAAACTTTCTCGGTCAGGTTGCCTTCGCGTTCGGCGAGGGTTTCGCCCACGCAGACAATCGGCTTGAGCGCGGCGGCGTGAACCGCGGCGGCCTTCTTGGCGATGAGCGCGTCGGTTTCCTTCTGGAACTGACGGCGCTCGCTGTGCCCGAGGATGACGTAGCGCACGGAGAATTCCTTCAACATGCCGGCGCAGATCTCGCCGGTGTGCGCGCCAAAATTGTTCTCGCTCATGTTCTGCGCGGCGAGCTTGATGCTCGAATCGAGGATGGTCTTGGAGACTTCGCTCAGCGCGGTGTAAGGCGGCGCCACGACGACGTCCACTTCTTTCACGCCCGCGAGGTCGCGCTTGAGATCAGCGACGAGGGTCAGCGCCTCGGCGACGGTCTTGTTCATCTTCCAGTTACCGGCAATGATCAGTTTTCTTTCTTTGTTCATGTTAATTGTGTTGAATCGTTAAATAGTTGCCTGGTGAATCGTGAATGGCACCGGCTTCCGATGCAACGATTCACGATGCAACGAAATTCATTTCTCCGACAACGCGGCCACGCCGGGGAGCACTTTGCCTTCGAGAAATTCCAGCGACGCGCCGCCGCCGGTCGAGGTGTGGGACACTTTCTTGTCCGCCCCAAACTTCTTCGCCGCCGTCGCGGTGTCGCCGCCGCCCACGACTGTGGTGGCGCCGGCTGCCGTCGCGGCCACGATGGCATCGGCCATGGCCTTGGTGGCTTTCTCAAAGGCCGGAAATTCAAACACGCCGGGAGGCCCGTTCCAGATGATGGTCTTGGCGCGGGCGATGACGGCCGCAAATTGCTTGGACGATTCCGGGCCGGCGTCGAGGCCTTCCCAGCCGGCGGGGATGCCGCTCGCCAGGGTCGCGCTGCCGAGGTTGGCGTCGGGGCCGTATTTGTCGCCGATCACCCAGTCCACGGGCAGATGGATTTGTTTGCCCTTGGCTTTCGCTTTCGCGAGCAGTTCGGGAACGATCTTGGCGCCTTCCGCGTCAAACAGGGATTTCCCGATCTCCATGTTGTCTTGAACTTTGCGGAACGTATAGGCCATGCCGCCGCCGATGATGATCTCGTCGGCTTTGTCCAACAGATTGTTAATGAGCTGAATCTTGTCCGCGACTTTCGAGCCGCCGAGAATGGCGAGCAGCGGGCGCTTCGGATGATCCAGCACGGCGCCGAACGCATCCAGTTCCTTCTTCATCAGGTAACCGCAGGCGCGCTGCGGCAGTTGCACGCCGGTCATCGAGCTGTGGTCGCGATGGGCGGTGCCGAAGGCGTCGTTGATGTAAACGTCGCCGAGCTTCGTGAGGCTCGCGCGGAAGGCTTTCACCTTTTCCGGATCGGCCTTGAGCTTGGAACCGTCTTCGAGCTTCACCTTGCCTTCTTCCTCGATGTGGAAGCGGAGGTTCTCGAGCAAAATCACGTCACCGGGTTTGGCCTGGGCGCAGGCGGCCTCGACTTCCGCGCCAACGCAGTCGTTGAGAAATTTAACGGGCTTGCCGAGCAGCTTGGCCAGCGCATCCGCGACGGGCTTGAGGGAAAACTTCTCGATGCGCTTGCCATCGGGGCGGCCGAGGTGGCTCATGAGGATGACGGATGCGCCTTGATCGAGCGCATACTTGATCGTCGGCAACGCCGCCTCGATGCGCTTGGTGTTGGTGATCGCGCCGGTGACTTTGTCCTGCGGCACGTTGAAATCCACGCGGATAAGCGCGCGCTTGCCCTTCAATTCGACATCTTCGATGAACAGTTTGGCCATAATTGTATAAAGTATTTCCGGTTTTTCCAGCTTCTGCCGGGAACGGCAAGGCTAACAGAGTATGCCCGCCAGTAAAGTGATTTTAATTCTGCCAGCGGGCTCACTTCCGTGAATCTCAGTTGCAGAAGGCCATCCGTTTGGTCCAATCAACCGGGGACAACTCCGGCGGTTTCCCATGCAAGCGACTCCGGCAAACCCGCATTGCGCCCGGGCATTTGGTTAATCGTTCATTGTCCTTTTGCTTGCCAAGCTTCTGGGTTTTCCCCATTTTTCAACTCATGAATTCAGGGGATTTCATTTGAACACCTAATCATCCGACACGGATCAAGGGCTACTGTCGTATTGGCTGTCCTTGGCCGGCAAATCAACAAACCGCATGAACATCTATATCAAGCAAGACGAGGGACAAACCGGTCCATTTTCCGCCGAAGAGTTACGCCTCCGCATTTACAGCGGAGAACTATCGCGCACGGTTTCGGCCTGTGCGGAGGGCAGTGCGGATTGGGTGCCGCTGGAATCGCTCTTGAATCCGCCCACACTCGGCCAGGTCCGTCCGGCCACGCCGGAAGTCCAGTTGACACAGCTGTTTGATCCCAAGGAAAAAACGGCGCTGCTGTGGCTATGGATCTTTGCCGTGCCCGTCTGGCTGGTTGTTCTCTTTTTTGTCGTCGCGGGCAAGGGCACGCCGCTGATCTTCATCGGGATGTTCTGGCTGGTCGGGGCGATGGGGCAGTTATGGTTTGCCGCTTATCTCAAGACCAACGCGGTGCGGGTCTCCGCAGCGCAACTGCCGGAGCTGAACGCGGCCGTGGAATCCTGCTGCCAGCGGCTCGGCCTGGAGCGACCGGACGTCTATGTGCTGCAACACAATGTCTGGAACGCGTTCGCGACGAAGATTTTCGGCCGGCGGATGGTCGTGCTGTTTTCCGGCGCGGTGGATTCGATCCTGTTGAAGGGTGACATGAAGCAATTGACGTGGCTGGTGGGGCATGAACTGGGGCATCATTGGGCCGGCCACCTGAACTTCAGCCAGAAGCTGGCGAAGGCGGGCGGCTGGGTCTTCTGGCTGGGGCTGTGGCATTCCCGTCGCGCGGAACTGACTTGCGACCGGGTGGGACTCTTTTGCGCAGGCGATGCGCAAGCCTGCCAGCTGGCGCTGATGAATGCCACGGTGGGCGCGCAACTGGCGAACCGGGTGAACCTGGACGAGGCGGTGAAGCAATGGCAGGGGCATCGCGGGGAATTCTTCGTGAAATACCGGACGATGTATAGCACCCATCCCCACCTGCTGGCACGGTTGGAACATCTCAATCAGGCAGCCACGGAATTTGGCCTGGCGCGTTAGCTTCCGCCGACAGCCCGATGGTGCGCGGCGACATCCCTGAACCGGCGCGGTTTACCGCCGGCTTCGGGATGGGCAGTTCACCCCATGGTCAGTTCCGCCCCGGCCAGGCATACTGGGTTCCTGAACTGACCCATGAAAGTTTTGCAAAATAATTGGATCGGCCCTTCTCCGCGCTTGATTTCCCGCCGCGAGTGGAGCACTTTGACCGGCACAAATTGGTTAACCAACAACAATATAAGTAACATTATGGCCCACGAACTTCCCCCGCTGCCCTATGACAAAGCCGCGCTCGAACCCCACTTCGACGCGCTCACGATGGAGATCCATCACGACCGTCATCACAAGGCCTATGTGGACAATCTCAACAAAGCCATCGCCGGCAACGCCGCCCTGGAAGCCAAGTCGCTCGAGCAGATCATCAAGGACTTGAGCGTCGTCCCCGATGCCATCCGCGGCCCCGTCCGCAACAACGGCGGCGGCCACTGGAACCATTCCTTTTTCTGGAAGATTCTCGGCCCGAACGCCGGCGGCGCCCCCACCGGCAAGCTCGCCGACGATATCAAGGCCGCCTTCGGCAGCTTCGACGATTTCAAGGCCAAGTTTGAAGCCGCCGGCATCGGCCGCTTCGGCAGCGGCTGGGTCTGGCTCGTCGCCAACAACGGCAAACTCGAGATCGTCTCCACGCCCAACCAGGATAATCCGCTCATGGGCAAAGCCGTCGCCGGCTGCGAAGGCACCCCCATCATCGGCTGCGACGTCTGGGAACACGCCTACTATCTCAAATATCAGAACAAGCGCGCCGACTTCCTGAAAGCCTTCTGGAATGTCGTCAACTGGAACGCGGTCAAATACTGAATCCGCCCCGCCTTTCACGCCGACGCGCCGGAATTCACTTTCCGGCGCGTTTGCATTGATGGGACGCGTCCCACCACTTGGGCGCTACTCAAAAGGTTTTGGATACTCATCGGCATCCTGCGGGCGGGCAACTTCCTGCATTGAGCGGACCGCATGGGGCAGGGCGGCGCTGCCGCCGGTGGGGTGTGACAGGTTGGCGCATTTTGCCCGGATTCGCCGCCGTCCCCGCCGCGTGGATTTTTGACCCTCATCCGGTATGGGATGGTTCGCCGGAGCCAAGAATCAATGTCCTCCCATCTTAGAAGGTCATCCTTCTGCGACGGAAGGTCATTGGAAAACCCGTTTTAATGCCTTTCCCCAAGGGGGCAGACACCGGAAATCCACTGCTAAACTATAAATAATCAGTGATTTATCCCAAAATATTGGAAATGGTCAAAAAACGCCACCATTCCAAGCCTGGGTGTTTCCGTTGGTGCGGCGCGGTGGCTTCGGGGCGTTTTCCTGTTGCTGGGAGGTTTGACCTTTTCCGCCCAACCTTGACGGCCGGCGGGTTCTGCGGTTGCCCAGCAAAAAGGGTTCTGCCGGACTGGCCGGCAGAACCCGTGAAGAGATTGCGTCCGCAGTCTTAGTAGGTGTAAGTGGCGGTGAACAGGTTGCTGTCGGCATCGTGCTCGACCTTGAACCCGACCTTGCGGCAGATGTGGTGCATGGCGTGGTTTTCGGCGAGCACCTGGCCGGAGATTTTCTCCAGCTTCTCCACGCGGCCGATCTCGATGAGCCGGCGCAGGAGTTCCGTGCCCAAGCCCTGACCGTGCCATTCGTCGCTGACGAGGACGGCGAACTCAGCATCGTTGTGCGCGTGCTGCTTGCTCAGGCGGCCCACGCCGAGGATTTTCTTCTCCTCGCCCTTGGCCACTTTGAGTTCGGCGACGAGGGCGATTTCGCGGTCGTAGTCATTGAAGCAGATGCGCGTCATGCGCTCATGCGCGACACGCTGGGAGAGTTTCAGCGCGGCGAAGTAGCGGTTGTAAACGCTCTCCTCGGACAACGTCTCGTGGAACTTCACCATCGCGGGTTCGTCTTCCGGCTTGATGGGGCGGATCATCGTGGGCGCCTTGTTTTTCATCTTCCACGGCGTCGCGTATTGGTTCGGATACGGGCGGATGGCGGAATGCGGCAACTGGCTTTCCGGCGTCTTGGGATCGTGCAGCACCACGCGGCCGTCAAGGGCGAAGATGCGTTCGGCGGAGACGAGCAGGGGATTGATGTCGATCTCGGAGATCCACGGCTGTTCGACGACGAGCTGGCTGAAGCGCACCAGCAATTGCTCGAGCGCGGGGAGGTTGGTCGCCTTGCGGCCGCGCACGCCCTTGAGCGCGGTGTAGATCTTGGTGCGTTCCATCATGCGCCGCGCGAGCGTGGCGTTGAGCGGCGGCAGACCGAGCGCGCGGTCCTTGTAAACTTCGACCAGCTGGCCGCCGGTGCCGAAGAGGAGGACGGGCCCGAACTGCGGGTCGATGCTGCTGCCGACGATGATTTCGTAGCCTTCGAGCTTGATCATCGGCTGCACGGTGACGCCGAGGAAATGTTCCTTGCCGACTTTCTTGGTGACGGAGGATTCAATCGCTTTCCACGCCTGGCGCACGGCGGAGGCGGTGCGGAGGTTCAGCTGGATGCCGCCGACGTCGGTCTTGTGGGTGATGGTCTCGGAATGGAGTTTCAGCACGACGGGGAAGCCGAGCCGGGCGGCTTGTTTCACCGCGTCGCTCTCGGTCGTGGCGATGTGCGTCTCGACGGTCGGAATGCCGTAGGCCGCGAGCAGCCGCTTGGATTCATACTCGGTGAGAATGGTGCGGCCGGACTTGCGGACCTCGGTGATGATGGCCGTGGCCTTGTCGCGGTCGATCTCGCCGCGCTCGTTTTCGGGCGCGTTGGCGGGGGTTTCGTAAAGCTGGCGCAGGTTCTCGCTGTAGCGCCACATATAATAGAACGACTTGGCGGCGCGGTCGGGATATTTGAATGTCGGGATGTTGGCGGCGTTAAGAATGTCTTCGCCCTTGGCCACGATGTCGGCGCCCATCCAACTCGCGATGACGGGCTTGTTCGGGATTTGGGCGTAAGGCTTGAGGCATTCGGCAGTGGCGGTCGGATCCGTCATCGCCTGCGGCGTGAGGATGACCAGGATGCCGTCGGTGTTCGGGTCTTTGGCCGCGATCTCCAGCGACTTGGCGTAAAGTTCCGGCTTGGCGTCGCCGATGATGTCCACGGGATTGTTGTGGCTCCACGTCGGCGGGAGAATGGCATTGAAGGCGGCCATGGTTTCCGGCGCGAGGTCGGCGAGTTGCGCGCCGCTGCCGATGAGCATGTCCGTGGCGATGACGCTGGGGCCGCCGGCATTGGTGACGATGGTCAGGCGCGGGCCTTTCGGGCGCGGCTGTTTGCCGAGGACTTCGGCCATGTCGAACAATTCAGAGATCGCCTCGACGCGCAGCACGCCGACGCGCTGGAAGGCGGCTTGCAGCACTTCGTCGCTGCCCGTGAGCGAACCGGTGTGCGATGCGGCGGCCTTGGCGGCCGCCTCGGTGCGGCCGGGCTTGATGACGATGATGGGCTTGGTCAACGCGACTTCGCGCGCGGCCGACAGGAACGCGCGGGCGTCGCCGATGGATTCCATGTAGATGACAATGCTCTTGGTGTTTGGATCGTCACCGAGATGATTGATGAGATCGCCCCAGCCGACATCGAGCATCGAGCCGAGGGAAATGAACGCGCTGAAGCCGACGTTTTCCTTCAAGCTCCAGTCGAGAATCGCCGTGCAGAGCGCGCCGCTCTGGCTGATGAAGCCGACGCTCCCCGGCTTGGCCATGTCCGCGGCGAAGGTGGCGTTCAGTTTGGCGCCGGGCACCATCACGCCCAGGCAGTTTGGCCCGACGATGCGGATGCCCGCCTTCGTGGCTTCGCCCAAAACCTGACGTTCGAGTTCCACGCCCACGGGGCCGATTTCCTTGAAGCCGGCAGAAATGATGACAACGCCACGAACCCCGGCCTTGCCGCAGTCTTTGACAATGCCCGGCACGGTCGGCGGCGGGGTGATGATGACGGCGAGGTCGGCCTTCTCGGGGAGGGCGGTGATGCTGGGATACGCCTTCACGCCGAGCACGGTGTCGCGCTTGGGATTGACGGGATAAATTTTACCGGGAAAACCGCCCTTGATCAGGTTTTCTAAAATCGTCCGGCCGACGCTGCCGGGCGTTTCAGTCGCGCCGATGACGGCGACGGACTTGGGGGAGAAGATGGGATCGAGTGGCCGGCGGCTGTGACGCAGAATGTCGTGCGCGGATTCGAGTTGGGCGGAGGAGTTGGAAACAGTAGTCATAATGATCTTGGCAAAGTTAATATTTCAATTACTCGGCAGAAAATGGCAGCGAACCGGAGCTGCGACTTCCCGACTTTTGCTAAATCATCACCCTGAATTGTTATCCGGGTGTGCCAACCGCAAAAAATGACCAGTTGAGTGATTACGTCTGACCGTGGGCATCCACCCAGCGCACCGCGTAGCGCACGAGGTCCGGCGCGGTTTTGACGCCCAGTTTCTCCTTGAGGTGGGCGCGGTGAGCTTCCACGGTCTTGATGCTCAAATGCAGTTGCTCGGAAATGGCGCGGGTGCCGACGCCCCGGCCGATGAGTTGAAACACTTCAAACTCGCGGTCGGAAAGTTTGGCGACGGGCGAACTGGCGTATTCCGGTTGCCGGCCGGAAAAGATTTCCAGAATACGTGACGACAGGTTGCCGCTCACATATAAGTGGCCGGCGAGCACCTGGCGGATGGCGGCGAGGAATTTTTGTCCGCCTTCCTGTTTCATGATGTAACCACGGCCGCCCGCGCGCAGCACGCGCTCGGCGTAGAGCATTTCATCGTGCATTGAGACAACGAGGATGGTCAGTTCGGGGCGTAGTGCGAGGAGATCCTTGATCAACTCCAAACCGTTCTTGTCCGGCAGGGAAATGTCGAGCAGGGCGAGATCAAATTTTTGCTTCGCCACGAGGTCGATGGCCTGACCCGCGTTGTCGGCTTCGGCGATGACTTTCAGGTCGCGTTCATTGTTGATCAACTGCGCGAGTCCGGTGCGCATCATCGGGTGGTCGTCCACGATAAGGATGCGCTTGGCAGGTTTGGGGATTTTGACAGCCATGGTTCAACGTTTTTTGGGGGCGGCGATAATGACGCTGGTGCCGCCGGCGGGTTGCTGTTCAATGGTTAAAGACCCGCCGACCATGCCGATGCGGGATTGCATGATGCGCAAGCCCATGCCGGTGCCGCCGGATAATTTTTCGGGAAAGCCCCCGCCATTGTCGTTTACCTGCAAGTGCAGGTGGCTGGCGCTTTCGCGAAGCTCAATGGCAATGTGCTTCGCCTTGCCGTGCTTGATGGCGTTGGAAACCGCTTCTTGTGCGATGCGAAAAAGATGCGTCGCCGCTGCGTGGTCGTCAAATTTAATGATTTCGGGGCAGGAAAACTTGCAGTGCACGCGGAACATCTTTTCCGTGTTCAGGGCCAGTTCGGTCAGCGCGGACATAAGGCCTTCCGATTCGAGCGTGACCGGCGAAAGTCCGCGCGCCAGCAGCCGTGTCTGGCTGATCGCATCGCGCACGGCCTTGGCGATGTCGTTGGCGCGGGCGGCGGCGGCCTTGGATTTGGGGGCGAGTTTTTGCGCCAGCACCTGGCTCAGCATCTCGATGCCGGCCAGATGCTGGCAGAGACCGTCATGCAAGTCCTGACCGATGCGCCGCTGTTCGCGCTCGCTGATTTCCAGGATTTCCTTTTCCAGCCGCTTGCGTTCGGTGATGTCGCGGATGAAGCCCGTGAAAATTCGTCGGTCGGTCAGCTTTACTTCGCTGACGGATAGGTCAATGGGAAACAGGGTGCCGTCTTTTTTGCGGGCAAATGTCTCGCGCCCGATGCCGATGATCTTGGCCTGGCCGGTGTGCTTGTAATTTGCGACGTAGCCGTCATGTTGTTCGCGATGCGGCGTGGCCATCAGCACCTTGACGTTCTTGCCGATGACTTCGGCGGCTTGATAGCCGAAGATTTTTTCCGAGGCGGGATTGAACGACTCGATGGTGCCGCGCTCGTCAATGGTGATGATGCCCTCGACGGCCGTTTCCAAGATGGCGCGAAGGCGCTCCTCGCGGTCATGCACGGCCGACTCGGAAGTGGCCAGCCGCTTTGCGTCTGACAGTTTTTTGTTTTCCATCATCCCGTTGTTGGCGGGAATATCGGAAATTTGCCGGCCAAAGCCAATGCCAATCGTGGAGTCAAAAATGACCCGTGACTTGCCTGCCGATTGACGCTTGGGCATCAAATCCGGTTAGTGGGCGAGTAATTGCGCGCGGTATTCGGTGGGCGACTGGCCGAGAATCTTCTTGAATACGCGGTTGAAATGCGTGAGCGACTGAAAGCCGACCTCGAAGGCGATTTCGCTGACCCGCAGATTGGGGTTCAAGAGCAGGTTCTTGGATTTCTCAATGCGGACGCGGGCAACATAGTCGGTAAAGTTAATGCCGGTGATTTTCTTGAACATCTTGCAGAAGTAATAGCTGCTCATGTTCACTGCTTTGGCGACCTGGCCCAGCTTGATCTCCTCGGTCTGGTGCTCGTGGATGTAGGCGCGCGCCTTGGTGATGACCGGCGGTTCGGAATTTTCCTGCTGGATGAACACTTGATTGCTCAGCATGGCAAGATGTTGTGCAAATATTGATAGGAGCTTCACGGCTGACTCGTGTTCTTTGGGGGAGACAACTTTGCCGGAAAAAAATGCTTTGCGCAGTGCTTCGCGAGGCACATCCAAACCCCACTTCTCGCAGAGGTGCGCCGCTTTATTGAACTGGGCTTCGGTGGGTTTCTTGCGGAACACCTGCCCGATTTGCAAAAAGCCGACCAGCCGGTCGCTCATGCGCACCGGCACGGCCGTGTCCGACAGGCCCACCGGGCAAACCACGGTGTCGGCTTCGTTGGCGGCCTGCTGGCACAGGTGTTCCTGCACTTGCAGGCACGCGGCGCACGCGCGGCTTTTTTTGGAGATGAGCGCGCAGAAGGCGTTTTCGTTGCGCTTGCCGTGGTGCGGCAGCTGCCAGGTCTCCACTGGCTGCAACGCGATGGGCAGGCCGGTCATATCGCCGAACGCCCGCTCGTAATCCCGGTAGATCCGGGAGTTCGTGAGCGCATCCACCAGCGCGCGGTTGCTGGTGCTGTTTTCGGAGGGTGCGCCGTTAGTGAAATTATTGAGGGATTGGTTGGTGATCGCCTCAGTGTTGGTTTCTGGTTGAGCAAATTTTGTTTGCATGACGACAATTTAAGCAAAGACCTCGCATCCAACAATTGGGAGAACCCCTGATTGAATGTAGTCGAATCCGAACTATATATAAGGGATACCCCTACTTGGGGTGGATCTAAAATCTGTCGGCCTTTGCCGTGCCGCCGCCGGCTGAAGAGCCATGGGCATGGCCTGATTGGCTTAAATCAGGCCAGCCTCGCGACGCCTTCAGCCAGTGCGCCAACAATTGTCTGCACCTGTGCCCGGGTGGTGCAATACGGGGGCACCAGCACAATCACATTGCCCACCGGCCGGGTCAGCACGCCGCGCTGCGCCATGGCCTCGCACACGCGGATCCCCGCCCGCTCGCGCAACGCAAATGGTTCACGCGTCCGCCAATTTTTGACTAGTTCCACGCCGGCCACCAAGCCCACCTGCCGGATGTCACCGACGTTTGGCAGCGCCCAGAGAGTTTGCAGTTCCGTGTGCAGATAATTTTGCAGCCGCGCGCGTTGCCGCACCGTGGCGGCGGTGGTCAATATATCCAGGCTCGCCAATGCCGCCGCTGCGCCGAGCTGGTTGCCGGTGAAACTGTGGCCGTGGAAGAAGGTCTTGAACTCCTCGTATTCGCCCAGGAACGCATCGAAAACCTTTTGCGTTGTCAGCGTTGCCGCCATCGGCAGGTAGCCGCCGGTCAAACCTTTGGCCACGCACAGGAAATCCGGCGTCACGCCAACGCGCGCGGTGGCAAAAAGTTTTGCTGCCGTCGGCCGCCGGGTGATTTTGGAAATATTTTCGTACCCGTGGCACGACCCGCCGGTGCGGCCAAAGCCGGTCATCACCTCGTCGGCAATCAAAAGCGCGCCGTGGCGGCGGGCGATGTCTGTGACTTGTCCGAGCCAGCCGCTGGGTTGCGGAATCATTCCCGCCGCGCCCTGCATCAAGGGCTCGAACACGAACGCCGCGTAAGGATTGCCTTTCGTTTTCTGTGCGCAGAACTTTTTTTCCACCAGGCTGACGCATTCCCAATTGCACTTGCGATATTTGCGCGCGTCGGCGCGTTCCGGCTTCGCCCGGTTGAATGGACAGCGATAGCAGTAGGGTGACATGACCTTGTCCGTTTTGAACAGCATTCCGCCGTAAGCCGAGTGAAATAAATCAATGTGCCCGAGCGATACCGCCCCGATGGTGTCGCCGTGATAGGCGCCGTCGAGGGAAAGGAATCTGGGTTTTGCGGCCCGCGCGGACGGGCGCCCCGCCGGCTTGCGGGCGCGCAGGGTGTATTGGTATGCCAGCTTCAGCGCCACTTCCACCGCGGTGGATCCGTTGTCGCTGAAAAATACTTTTTCCAGTTTGGGGTTTTGAATGCTTGATGGTGGCCTGCCCCTGCCTGGGCCGTGGCCGCGGAGCTCCGCCCTGCGTGCTCCGCCCTCCGCCAGCTTTACCAGTCGCTGGGCTAGGAGGCTCGCCGGTTCGTTCGCAAATCCCAGCGCGGAACTATGCGCGATCTTGTTCAGCTGCCGGCGGATTGCGGCATTGATTTTTGGATGTTGGTGTCCGTGGAGGTTGGTCCAGATGGAGGCGTTGGCGTCGAGATATTTGTTGCCGCGAGCATCGCGCAGCATCGCGCCCTGGCCGCCGGTGATGACAATTGGCTCGCGCCGCAGCCAGTCTCGCATCTGCGTGAACGGATGCCATACGTGCGCATGGTCGAGTTGGGCGAGCTGGTGCATGGCCAGAGTTTGGGGTGTCAATTTTAAATTTTCAGTTGAGCCAGCGCGGCGGTCAGTTGCAATACGTCGGCCTTTGAGTGGGCGGCGGTCAGAGTGATTCGCAGCCGCGCCGCGCCGCGGGCAACGGTTGGATAACGGATGGCCGGGACAAAAATATTCTGCTCGCGCAATGTTGTCGCGGCCGCCAGCGTCTTGGTCTCGTCGCCGATGATGATCGGGTGGATCGGCCCGGCTAGGGCGGAGTGCGGCCGGTCGAGTGTGGAGTAGAAGTCATCCGCACACCCTTTGACGCGTTCGCGGAGGGCTTCGCCCTCGGCCGATTGCGCGATCTCGATTCCGGCCGCGGCGGCGGCGGCGGCGGCGGGAACCGGCGCGGTGCTGAATATGAAGCTGCGGGCCCGGTTGATGAGGAAATCAACCAGCGCGCGACTGCCGCCGATGTAACCGCCGCTGGCGCCCAGCGCCTTGCCCAGCGTGCCCATCTGGATTTCAATCTGGTTGCTGACGCCAAGGGCATCGGCAAGGCCGCGTCCGGCGTGGCCGAGGATACCCGTGGCGTGCGCTTCATCCACCATGAGCCATGCGCCGTATTTTTCTTTGAGGGCCACGATTTCCCGCAGCGGGGCGGCGTCGCCATCCATGCTGAAGATGGACTCAGTGACAATGAGGATTTTTGTTTCCGGCTGCTGGCGGCGGATGTTCTCGCTGGCCCACTTCAATTTGTCTTCCAAATCGTTAAGGTCGTTATGGCCAATGATGCGGAGCTTGGCCCCGGAAAGTCTGGCGGCATCCACGATGCAGGCGTGAACCAGTCTGTCGAGAATCAGAATATCGCCCTTGCCAACGAGGGCGGTGATGGTGCCGGCGGCGGCCGCGTAGCCGGTGGCAAACGTCAGGGCGGCCTCGGTTTTTTTGAAGGCGGCCAGCGCTGCTTCCAGTTTGTGAAATGGTGCGAGCGATCCGCCGATGAGTCGCGATCCGCCGGCGCCGGCGCCGAACTGTTCCACGGCTCGAATGGCGGCAGTTTTTAGTTCCGGGTGATTGGCAAGGCCAAGGTAATCGTTGGATGAAAAATTAAGAAAATTTTTGCCGCCGATTTGGATACGCGGGCCGGTCGCGGAATCCACGCGGTGCAGTTCGCGGAACAGACTCTGGTCCCGAAGTGCGGCGAGGCGCTGGTTAAGTTCGTCGGCAAACGAATTCATTTTGCCACAGATAATCACAGATAAACCCGGATGGGAAGCCGGGTGTCAATGGACCGGCGGCATCGCCCAGCGCCCGGCCACCATGCTGGCGGTAACGTTTCCAGTATGTTCCACCACGGCCTCGTAGACCCGCGCTATCTTTCCGGCGAAGGGGATTAGGATCAGGTCGGCCGTCGCATTAGGTGAGACCTCGCCGATTTTCCCGGCAAGGCCGAGCGCGCGGGCGCCGTTGATGGTGGCCATGTGCAAAATTTCCTGGGGCGAAATTTGTTTGTCATTGTCTGCCAGTGCCTGCATTTCAGCAAAGAGGTCAAGTTCGGGTTTCTGTTTTCCGGTTTGGCGCGTGGTGGCGAGGCTGTCGGTGCCGAGACAGAGGTTCACGCCAGCGCCGGCCAGCCGGCCGCGTTCGAATGGCGGATGTTTAAAATAATCGTGGCTCTGCGGGCAGTGGACGACGTGGGTCTGATTCTTCGCAAGCAGCGTGGCATCGCCGCGGGCGAGGCAGTTGACGTGGATGGCGAGAATGTTTTCGCCGAGCAGCCGGTGGCGCGCCAGGTGGGCGATGGGTGAGCCGAGGCCGCAGTCTGAATTGTCCCGGCCGTTGCGGGCGAGCCAGTCATGCATTTTGCCGCCGGCGTTCTGGAACATCTCAAATTCCTGAACCGACTCGGCGGCATGGATGCTGATGCGCCATTTGCGTTTTTGCGCGGTGCGGGCGGTTAGCCGCAGCAGTTCGGGCAACGTGGAGTAGGGGGCATGCGGTGACAGCGCGGCTCGATTGCGCGGATGACGGAGTGAGTCGATTTTTTCGACGGCTTCGCGCAAGATGTCTTTTGGCGTCCGGCGGGACTTGATGCCGGTCATTTCGAGAAAAGAATGAATTCGCAACGGTGTGGCATCCCAGACTTCCGGCAGCAAATCGGGCATGCATTCCGTGTCGGCCACCGTGGTGGTGCCGGTTTTTAGAAGCTGATGCGCGCCGCGAAGCCAGGAGCGGGCGTAATCGGAATAGCTCCAGCCAGACTTGTGCGCGGTGATGGCCGCGATCCAGTCGGTGAAGGTTTTGGGGGGCGACAGTTCGCCAGCCATGTCGGTATAGTCCAGGTGGCAGTGGGCGTTGATGAGTCCGGGCAGCAGGATGACTTCGCCGAGGTCGAGCGCTTTATCGCGCAGGTGCGGGCGCAATTCTTTCCACGGCATGACGGAACGGATTTTATTCCCAACAATCAAAACCGCGCCGTCCTCGATGGGCGGCGCGGTGACCGGGAGAATGATTCTGGCCCGCAGGATCATTATCAATCCGCTTCCTGCCGGGTGCGTTTGGAGCGGGCACCCACCTTGTGTTTGGTCGCCTTGATCTTGCTGTGGCGTTTGCGAATTTGCTGCTCAATTTTTTTGACGACGGCGTCCATCGCCGCGTAGAGGTCGCTTTCAATGTCCTTGGCAAACAGGTCGGGACCGCGGACGCCGAGGCGGATGGAGCAACTGAATTGTTTTTCCGGCACGCGGGTATGGTCGTGTTCGAGCGTGACCCGGGCGTCCACGATGCGTTGGTCCATGTTGTCCAGCTTGTCGAGTTTGGCAACGATGTGGTCCTCAATCGCTTTGGTGAGCGTGACGTTATGCGTGGAGAGAATCAGTTTCATGTAAAAAGAATGCGCCCATGTCGCTGGAAAATCCAGTTTTTCCTTTCGGCAAAAATCGCGCAGCGGGATTCATGCCAAAATCGCTTGAGATTCCGGCGGATTAAGTTATGTTGCCGACCCGATGGCAATGGGACTACAACTTTCGCAAAGCTTAAGGCAATCCATGGTGCTGGCGCCGCAGCTCCAGCAGTCGCTGGCTTTGCTGCAGGCTCCCACGCTCGAGCTCAAGGCGCTTGTCGAACAGGAGCTCCAGCAGAACCCCGTGCTCGAAGAAATTTCCGACCAGGAAATGGACTTGCGCGAAAAAGCTCCCGGCAGCGACGAGGGCGAAACCCCTGCGGTTACTGATTTTGCCGAGCCGCCGGAGGACGTGAAATTTGACGCCGCGACCGAACGGATGGCGAACGATCCGGTGGACGACTTTCAGGCGGAATTTGAAAAGCTCGTGCAGATGGATCAGGACTGGCGCGACCATTTTTCGCAAACGAACACCGTGACGCGCTCCTCCGCCGAGGACGAGGAGAAGCGTGAGTTCATGTTCAATTCCATCACGGTTGAGGCGTCGCTGGCGCAGCACCTAATGGAGCAGGTGCGCGACACGACCTTGAGTGATGAGGACCGGGGTGTCGCCGAGCTGCTCATCGGCAATGTGGACGATTTTGGCTATCTCATGGCGACCGTCGAGGAACTGGCGGCGTCCACCAATCTGCCCGTCGAAAAAATCCTGCAGGTGTTGAAAGTGGTTCAGGGTTTTGAACCCGCCGGTGTGGGCGCCCGGGATTTGCGCGAATGCCTGATGCTCCAGCTCGAGCGTGCCGGCAAGGACGCTACGTTGGAGTATCGCATCATCCGCGATCACATGGAGGCCCTGGGCAAGCGGCGCATTCCCGAAATCGCGCGCGGCACTGGCCAGTCCGTGGACGACGTTCAGGAAGCGCTCGCCCGCATTGGTCGCCTGGAACCGCGCCCCGGCCGCGCCTTTCTGCCGGTCGTCGAGCAATACGTCGCGCCCGAGGTGTTTGTCGTGAAGAATGGCGATGATTTCACCGTGACGACCAACGACGAGCAGATTCCCCACCTCCGCATCAGCAATGTCTATAAAGATTTGATGTCCGCCGGCGAGAACAATGCCGAGGTGAAAAACTACATCCGCGAAAAAATCCGCGCCGGCAAATTTCTCATCAAGAGCTTGCACCAGCGGCAGGCGACCATTTGCAACATCGGCAAGGAAATCGTCAAGCGCCAGCGCGAGTTCATGGAGAAGGGCGTCGCCCATCTCAAGCCCATGACGATGTCGCAGGTGGCGGATGTGGTTGGCGTGCATGAGACCACGGTGAGCCGCGCGGTTTCCGGCAAATATATCGAGACGCCGCAGGGGGTGTTCGAGATGAAATACTTTTTCACCGCCGGCCTGCAAAACGCCAACGGCGCCGACGTTTCCAACACCAGTGTGAAGGACATGATTGCCGAGATTTTCAAGGCCGAGAATGCCGCCAAGCCCTTGTCCGATCAGGAAGTGGTGAAGATGCTGACGGCGAAGGGGATTAATATTGCCCGTCGCACCGTCGCAAAATATCGCGACGAACTGGGCATCCTGCCGTCCAATCTGCGCAAAGTTTATTGAAAAGGATGGCTAGGCTCCCTTTCTGTCAGTTAGTCCCGCTATGGGCTTACCACACTTCCACCGGTCCTTTTGGCACCGGAATGTGGGCGGGCTGGGTTGAGCCGGGTTCGATTTCGCGCATGAAAGACGCCACCAGCGGCGCTTGTTTAAAACGCGGCAGCAGTTCGCCGTGCTCATCCAAAAATTGCTGCCGCCAGCGGCTGTAGTTCTCCAGCACCGTTTGAAATTGTTCCCGGTTCGCCACGTGGACGACGTGCTTATTGAACTCGTGGCACGGGCCGAACCGCTTGGCATACCACGGCGCAACCTTGCGGAACATCCGGCAGCCAAGTTCCTCGCCAAAAACTTCCACCATCAAATCCAGATGCCGGCACATCACGCGCACGCGTTCGGCGAAGTTTTCTTCCGGCAATAGTTCGCCGTTTTGGAACAAGTGCTGCGTTCGCTTGAAAATCCACGGGTCATAAAACGCGCCGCGCCCGATGCTCACGCCCGCGCACCCGGTTTCCTCCACCATCTTTTTGGCAGCCTGGGGGGTCACGACGTCGCCGTTACCGATGACGGGAATACGGTTTACGGCCTCCACGACTTTGCGGATGCCGGCCAGATTCACCGTGCCGCCGAAACCTTGCTCACGCGTCCGGCCGTGCACGAAAATCGCCGCCGCGCCCGCATCTTCCAGCGCGCGGGCCAGGTCGGGGGCGGTCAGATTGTCATCGTCCCAGCCGAGCCGCATCTTGGCGGTGACGGGAATCTTCACGGCGTTGACCATGCCGCGGACAAGCGCAGCCGTTTTGTCCAACTCCGTCATCATCGCCGAGCCGCCGCCGATCTTGACGACTTTCTTGACGGGGCAGCCCATGTTGATGTCCACCGCAACGGCTCCGTGCGCCTCGACGATCAGCGCGGCATCGCGCATTTCCTCCGCCACCGAGCCGAATAATTGGACCGCCAGCGGGGAATCTTCCGCGCGCGTTTCAATCAGCTTGAAAGCTTTGTCGCGTTTTTCGATCAAGGAGCGGGCGTTGACGAGGTCGGTGGTGCAAAGCCCCACGCCGCCGACTTCGCGCACCACGAGGCGGAAGGGCAGGTTGGTGTAGCCTGCCAGCGGCGAGAGAAACAGGTTGGATTTTAGCGTGAGTGGACCGATTTGCACCCGGCTAGATTATGCCAAAGTCGTGCGTTGCGGAAGGCGGAATGCTGTGTTAGTCTGGCGGACACTAATGTTAGACGACGATTCCAATCTGAAAGACGGCGGCGGCAAGAAAAAACCGTCCGGCAACGGCTTCAACAAGGTCCCGACCTTCACGCTGCTCGCGTGGGCCGCGATCATCGCGGCCACGGTCGGGCTGTTCATGATGAAAAATCATTACACCGCGCCCGCGGCGCAATTGTCGCAGTCGGAATTTCTCAACAAATTTGCCTCCAATCAAATCGCCCACGCGACGATCAATTTTAACGCCCAGTCGGCGCCGCTCACCCCCATCAGCGGCGATTACCTGGAAATCAGCACGAACGGCAAGGTGGCCAAAGTGGCGTTCGTTTCGCCCAACGCGATGCTCACGCAGCGGATGCTCGATCAATTGCTGGTCTCGGACAAGATCGAAGCCGGCGCACCCAATGCCGCCGTGATGAATCTCGTCTGGGGTGTCGCGCCGTTCTTGATTCTCGGATTGCTGTTCTGGTTTTTCTTCATCCGCCAGATCAAGGCGGCGGGCAAGGGCGCGTTGAGTTTCGGCAAGAGCAAGGCGAAAATGCTGGCGAAGGATCGCAACAAAACCACGTTCAAAGATGTCGCCGGCGTGGAAGAGGCGATGGAGGAGGTTTCCGAGCTCGTCGAGTTTTTGAAGGACCCGAAAAAGTTTCAACGCCTCGGGGGCCGCATTCCCAAGGGCGTCTTGATGATCGGCCCTCCGGGCACGGGCAAAACCCTGCTCGCCAAGGCGATCGCCGGCGAGGCGGACGCGGCCTTCTTCAGCATTAGCGGATCGGACTTTGTGGAAATGTTTGTCGGCGTCGGCGCGAGCCGGGTTCGCGATATGTTTGAGCAGGCGCGCAAGAGCACGCCGTGCTTGATCTTCATTGACGAAATTGATGCCGTCGGTCGCAGCCGCGGCCACGGCCTGGGCGGCGGCAACGACGAGCGTGAACAAACCTTGAATGCGCTGCTGGTTGAGATGGATGGTTTTGATACCCAGGAGGGCATCATCATCATCGCGGCGACGAATCGTCCGGACGTGCTCGACCCCGCGCTGTTGCGGCCCGGCCGTTTTGATCGTCAGGTCACCGTAAATCTGCCCGACGTGCGCGGTCGCGAGGCGATCTTGAAGGTTCACGCCAAGAATGTGAAGCTCGCGTCGACGGTCGATTTATCCATCATCGCGCGCGGCACGCCGGGCTATTCCGGCGCCGAGCTGGCGAATCTCTTGAATGAAGCGGCGCTCCTCGCTGCCCGCACTGGCAAGAAGTCCATCGAACAGCCGGAATTGGAAGAGGCCCGCGATAAAGTTCGCTGGGGCCGTGAACGCCGCAGCCTCGCCATGACGGATGTGGAGAAAAAATTCACCGCCTGGCACGAAGCCGGTCATGCGCTCGTCAACGTGGTGCTCGATCACACGCATCCGTTGCACAAGGTTACGATCATCCCGCGCGGTCAGGCCCTCGGCGCAACGATGTATCTGCCCAAGGACGACATCTTGAGCCGCAAGCGCAAGGAGATGCTCGATACGATTGCCGTGACGATGGCGGGGCGCATTGCCGAGGAAATTGTGTCCGAGGATATTTCCACAGGTGCCGCTGGGGACATTCAACAGGCCACCCACATGGCCCGGGCGATGGTGATGCACTGGGGCATGAGCGACAAGATCGGCATGGTGCAATATGGCGAGGCCAACGAATACGTTTTTCTTGGGCGCGAGATGGCCCGCAGCAAGGATTACAGCGAGAAGACCGCGCAGGAAATTGATGACGAGGTCAAGCGGATCATTGACGAAGGTTATGCGCGGGCGACCCGGGTGATTCAGGATTACCGCAGTCAGTTGGAAATCATTGCCAACGGTCTGCTCGAATATGAAACGCTCGACGGGGAGCAAGTTGCGGAGATCGTGCGCTCCGGCACCTTCACCCCGCCACCCAAGCCGCCGGCCAATGTCGGCCCGATGCTGGGTGCGCCCGCGGGGACGCCCTTGCCGGAAAATCCGCCGAAATCTGTGCCGCCCAAACTGTCCGGCCTCGGCACCCCGGCCCCGGCTCCGGCGGGTTAAACTAATTATTATGCCAAACGGCGGTCAAGTGACCGCCGTTTTTTTATTTTGTTTTGAAATTGATTCAGGTTGCGGGGCGTCAGGAGGATTTTTCCAGGCTCTTCAAATCCTCGGCCAGAAACTGTGCGACATCCTTGAACCGCGCGACATTTTCCGGATTCATCGCCATCAAGGTCTCGTGCGCCTCCAGGCTCGTTCGCGCAATCTGCTCGTGCGAAGGGTTGATGGATTCCGGGGTGCAGGCTGTCACGTCCGCCGGCAATTGCATGGGGCCGCTCGTGAGTTTGAAGAGATGCACCGCGCCGAGATTTTCCAGCAGGTCGCTGACGCGCACGGTGGCATTATGCAGTTCGATGCCGCGTTCGGCGGGGGCGCCGTGGGGATTCAGTTTCATGCCGAATCCCGCCAGCACGCCGAGAAATGTGCTGTCCATCAGGACGCATTCGCTTAAATCGATGATGAAATGGCCGAAGCCTTTTTGCGCCAGTTCAGTCAAGAGTGTTTTGAAGTCCGGGCTGGAGGCGAAGTTGGCGCGCCCGGCAATCTTGATGCAGGCGAAGTTTTTACCGACCAACACTGAAAGGTTTGCAGATGCCATGGTTCCTCTGTTGTTTCGTTAAATTTTAAGCGCCGACCGCGCTCGGTGAGACAATTTGCACCAGTGCCTGCTGCAACACAAGCGCTTCGTCCAGCCCGCTGGACACCAGCCGCTGGTTGCAGCGCAGCAGGATGTCCATCGCGCGGATGAGTTCCGCCGCCGAATATTTTTTGACCTGGGGCAATGCCTTGAACAGCACATACGGGCTTAAGGCCAGCGGATTGAATTTCTTTTCCGCCGGCAGCTGGTCGCCGGGCACGCGCTCCAGTTGTGCCTTGAAATGATTATAATCGTGCGTTTCCTTCACCCAGCCTTCGCGCAGCATTTCCTTGAGCAGCAGCATGGCGCGCACTTTGCCGATGAGGCCATAGAGCAAACCGATCTCCGACTTGTCCTTGTCAAATTTGGTCTCCCAGAGCTCCTCATCCAGCCGCTTGAGCAGGCGCGGTAAATCCCGGTCGCCCAGCGCGTCGCCGAGGGCGAAGGCTTTGGCCGTCTTATTGTGCGCGCAGATCGCGGTCACATCCGCCAGCTCGATTTTTTTCCGTTCGCCGGCGAAGACGCAAAGCTTCTCGACCTCGTTTTCCAGTTGCCGGGCGTTGCCGCCGGCGCGGATGACCAATTCGCCGAGCGCCGCGCCGGAAATATCCTTGTCCCGCTTGCGCACCGCCTCCCGCGCAGCAATCTGCGCGCGGTCGGCCCAGTCCTTGTCGTCCTGCGACCACGCGGAAAAAATCTCCACCGCGCCCAGCTTGTCGACCGTCTTGAAAAAAACCTTCCGCTTGTCCACCTTGCCCGCGCTGATGAGCAGGCGGACGTTCTGCCAGGAAAATTTCTTCAGTTCCTCCGCCAGTTCCCCCAGCGTCTCGGTCACGGCGGCGGACGACGCGGTGCGGTCCTCCCCGAGGAAATTGCAGTCGCGCAGCCAAACGACTTTGCCGCCGCCAAAAAAGGGCAGGGTGTTGAGCGCTTCGCGAAGCTTGCCGATGGCGCTCAGCGCATCGCCCCCATTGCTCACGGTGGCTTCGATGGTTTCGTGATCCATGCCGCCGAGCTCCGCCGACCAGGCTTGGAATAGTTGCCGGGCGCGTTGTTTGACGGCGAAATCATCGTCGCCGCAGACCATCGCGAGGGAGGTGGATTTCGCGGCGGCCATTTAATCGGCTTCCGCTTCGCCGCCGGATTCGTTCATTTTATCGAGGACTTCGCTCATGTCTTCCACCTGCTCGAACAGCGCCGCCGAAACGAAGATGGGTTTTTTCTGCGCGGCGGCCAGCGCGAGGCAGTCGCTGGGGCGGGCGTCGAGTTCCACGATTTTGCGGGCGACCTCGTTTTGCTGCTGCAAGATCAGCCGCGCAAAGTAAGTGGAATTTTTCAGGTCCGTGATGACCACGCGCTCAACCGTGATCCCAAAGCCCTGGAAAACGCGGTTGATGAGGTCGTGCGTGAGCGGCCGTTCCTTCGGCGTGTCGCGCAGGAACATCCCGATGACCGCCCCCATCTGCGGCTCGACGTTGATGACGAAAACTTTTTCGTCATTGCCGACGAACAGCGCGCACCCGCTGTTGGCGGGGAGGATGCCGCGGATTTGCACTGGAACAACGTCCTGTTTCATGCCTGAAATCTACGTCACGCCGCGCGAAAAACAAGCCCCGGCTGTGGTTAAAACCAAAGGCACCTTTCATTTGGCAGCGGGGTCCGCGCCGGTTATTTTTTACGCGTGAACCGTTTGAATCGATGCGGCTTCGTCGCCATAATTTTTCTATCGCTGGCCGGACGGGCGGCTGAACCGGTGCCGCATGCGGTTTATGTCTGGCAGCGGATATGGACCGCCCCGGTCGGTGAAGCCGTGCGGCAACACGCCGCGAGCTTCCGGGAGACGGCGGTTCTGCTGGCGGAGGTTGTGTGGAAAGACCGGGTCCCGCAGGTGACGCGCGTGCGCGTGGATTTTTCCGCGCTGGTCGGAACGCATTGCCCGGTCGGTCTAGTTTTGCGCGTCGGCCCGTTCCGGGGCGAATTGGCCACCAATCCGCCGGCGGTGCATTTCCTCGCTGATCTGGCCGCGTCGCTGGTGGCGGAAGCGCACGCCCATCACCTTGCGCCGGCCGAACTGCAAATCGATTTCGATTGCGCCGCATCAAAACTGGATGACTACCGGACGTGGCTTTCGGTGGTGCAAAAGCGCCTCGCGCCGCTGCCGGTCACCCTCACCGCGCTCCCCAGCTGGCTGGATTCACCGGCGTTTGCCAGCCTTGCGGCGGCGGCCACGAATTATGTTTTGCAAGTCCACTCGCTGGGCAAACCGGCGCGCGTTGATGCGCCGTTCAAACTTTGTGACCCGGCTTTGGCGCAGCGGGCCGTGGCGCGGGCGGGGGCGGTTGGCGTTCCGTTTCGCGTGGCGCTGCCGACCTACACTTACCTCGTCGCGTTCAATGCCGCCGGAAAATTCATCGGGCTGTCCGCCGAAGCGCCGCATTCCCGCTGGCCGGCCGGAGCGCAGTTGCGCGAGCTGAGCGCTGATCCGCTGGCGATGCATGCGCTGGTGCAAAGTTGGAACACGAACCGGCCGCCGGCGATGCGCGGGGTCATCTGGTACCGGCTGCCGGTGCCGGTGGATAACTTTAACTGGCGCTGGCCCACGCTCGGCGCAATGATATCCGGGCGTGAGCCGCAGGAAAAGTTTTCGGCGACCGCGCGCCGCGTCGAGCCGGGGCTGGTGGAAATCAGCCTTGAGAATACTGGCGAACTCGACATTTCCTCACGGCTCGCTGTGACCGTCCGCTGGTCGGACGCCCGCCTGGTGGCGGGCGACGGCTTGCGAGGCTTTGAACTGGCGGAACAAAATGTTTCCGCCGCGAAATTCCAAAATCAACCAGCGTCGTACCGCCTGCCCGCCGGCGAAAAAATCATTGTCGGCTGGCTGCGGTTCGACCAAGACCGTGAGGTGCAAATTGAAGTCAAAAAGTTTTAGCGCGGCGGTTATTTCCGCCGCCGTCATTGCGGGGTTCGCCATCGGCGCCAGCGCCTGCGGACCGGATTTTCCCAACAACCTGCTGGATGGCGGTGACAATGCCGTGCTGCAAGCGCCCCAGGCGGATTTCCAGCACGAGCTGGAATTGCTGAAGCCCGTGCCAACCGCCGCGCGCGTCGTGCCGCCGGAGAGCGGTCGCACCTTCCGCGATCAGGCGGCCGACGCGGAAATGGCGGATCTGGACGCGGCGCTGAAACCTTCCGGCCTCTCGCCGGCAAGGGTCACGGCGATCCTGACCGAGCATTTGCACCAGCGGGCGAAATTCAAGGCGTATCAAGAAAAATATTCGGCCTGGCAGGTCAGTTTGAATGAATGGAAACGCGAATATTGCTGGCACTCTCAACGCTGGATTGAATTGCCTTCGCCGGGCACGGATGAAATCAACCAGCTGCTTTACCAGAGCCTTGTCGCTTCGCTTCCTTCGTTCGTGCATCTGGTGGGAACCTGGGAGCAGGTTGGTCGATACACCGAAACAGGGTTGCCCGCAGTTGTTCCGTCATCATTGCCGGCAGGTTCGCATCATTTTTCAGAACCACTGCCCGGAATTCCGGATGTGGACATTGGCTGGAATAATTGGAATGCCTGGGCGGATTTCTTTGTTCCGCCGGAACGGCCGGGTTTCACCCTTTACGACCATCCCGATCAAAATGCCATCGCCGAATGGACGCGCACCAATCCGCCGCCGATCGCCGCCGATGTGCTGGTGACGTCCGGTTTGCCGTTGGAATTCGCCTATTACTTTCGCGGCGCCATCGCTCAAGCCGGCGGGGATAGTTATCAGGCGATAAAGTGTTGGGAACAGTTGTTGGCATTGCCGGAAAAGAAGCGCCATTACAAATCCACGTGGGCGGCATTCATGCTGGGAAAATATTTTGAGGACCAGGCCGACTCCCTTGCCGCAGAAAACGCTGCTGCGCAGGAATCGAATTCATATTCGTTCGGCGCCTACGGTCACGCGATGGACTATTACCGGCAGGTTCGTGAGTTGGACCGCAAAGGTTTTGCCGATTCCACCGGCCTGGCGGCTTCCAGTCTTGGCTTGGAAGCGCGCGTCTGTTTGAAACAGAAAGATTACGGGCGCGCCATCGAACTGTATCTCGAACAATACGCCGCCGGCGACGGCTCGGCGGTGAATTCACTGCGCTTTGCCGCCATCGCCGCGTTCGGCGAATCGGGCGCGTCGCCCGAGCAGTTTGCCGCGCTCGCCAAAAATCGTCGTGTCCGCCGCGTGCTCACGGCCTATTTGATTTCCAGCCGGCTGCCGGGAATGTTTGGCAATTATGAGGAGGACAAAAGCGGGCGGCTGGTGGAGCAGCGAACGGCCCTGGTTTGGCTCGACGCGGTGGAGTCGGCGGGTATTTCGGAAGTGGAATATGCCAGCCAGTTTGCGCTGGCCGCCTATCAGGCCGGCCGCATGGATCTTGCGCAGCGCTGGGTTCGCCGCGCCGGCGACGAACCCGTGGCGCAATGGCTCCAGGCAAAATTATTTCTGCGCGCCGGGAAGATTGACGAGGCCGCGAAGCTGCTCGCCCAGGTGAGCCGCCACTTTCCCCAGACGCCGCCGGTGATCAGCCGGGCCAAAACTTTTGCCGCCAGCCTGACCACGAAGGTCTGCGATGACCATGATGATGAACACAGTTATCTCTCAATCGGGCAGCAGGCGCTCGGCGAACTCGGCGTGCTGCTCCTTGCCCGCCGCGAATACGCCGAGGCGCTCGACGCGCTGCTCCGCTCCAGCTGCTGGATGGACGCGGCGTATGTGGGCGAGCGGGTGATGACGACAGACGAGCTGAAAGACTACGTTGACCGCCACTGGCCGGCCGTTTCCGCCCGTCGCCGGGAGGCGCCGTATGCCGACGGCTATCGCTACGGCGAAAACCGATCCACCCTGCGCCAGGATATCCGCTATCTGCTCGCGCGGCGGCTGGCCCGGGACGGGCGCTACGCCGAGGCCGGGAAATATTATCCGGAGGAGTGGATAAATAGCTTTGGCGCGCTCGTGGCCGCGCTGAAGACCGGGCGCGATGTTGCCATGCCACCCGCAAAACGAGCCGGGGCGCTGATGTGCGCGGCGTTCATCACCCGCACCAACGGCATGGAACTGCTCGGCACCGAGCTGGCGCCGGACTGGTATATCGAGCGGGGAAATTTTCAAGAAGGTGTCACATGGGAGCAGCGGGCGGAGACGCGCACCAATTCCCTGATCAATGTGGCTTCGTCGGACGAAATCGAACGTGGCCGGGCGCATCACGCCGTGCCGGAGGAGCGCTGGCATTATCGCGACCGCGCGCAGCAGCTGAAAATCGAGGCTGTCGGGCTGTTCTGGGACGCCGCCCAGCTGGCGCCGGACAATTCCGACGAGGCGGCCCGGTTGCTGATTCGCGGCGGGACGATTCTCGAACGCTACGATCTCGACGGGGCCGACAAGTTTTACAAGGCGCTCGTCCGTCGTTGCGGCCGGACCGCCTTTGGCCAGCAGGCGGACAAGCTCCGCTGGTTTCCGGAGCTGGACGAGAAGGGCAACCTTAAGCACGTCATCCCGAATCTGGGCGAGGCGGTGACGGCGGCGGAATTGGAAAAAATGTTTGTCACGAACGGGGCGGGAATGGTGTTCTGCTATTACCCGGTGCCAGGCAGAATCTATTGCATCCACTACGGCGACACGCTGACCCGCATCGCGCGCGCGGCCAGCATCTTTGGCGATCCGGTGACGGTGCAGCAATTGATGGACGCCAATCCCGACGTGATACCCCGGAAGCTGCACGTCGGGCAGTTGCTTGCTATTCCCGGTGTGATGAAAATACAACCCGGGGAAAATCCGGCGACCAATTCCACCGGGATGATTTCATCTCCGCCGGGACAGGATTCCACCACCAACCTCGCTGGGGCTGATGACTCTCAGCCCCGGCTAGTCCCGCCGGTTCAGATTCCGGCGAATGGCCGTTATGTCGTTCGTTCCGGTGACACGCTTACCGTGATTATCCGGGAGCTCAACCTCATGGGGCACCATGTGACTTATAAGCAATTGTGGGAGGCCAACCCCGGCTTGGATTCAACGGGCCTGAAGGTTGGCCAGGTGCTGGCGTTTCCGTCTTCGGCCTCGCCGTAATCCGCTTGTCACGCTGGGGAATAGTTCAGCCACGGGCCCAGCCACTTTTCCGTTTCGGCGACGCTGAGGTTTTTTCGCTTCGCGTAATTTTCGATTTGGTCTTTGCCCAGTTTGCCGACCGCGAAGTATTTCGACTCGGGATGCGCGAAATAGAGTCCGCTCACCGAACTGCCCGGCCACATGGCAAAGCTCTCTGTGAGCTTGATGCCGGTGTGTTGTTCCGCGTCGAGCAAGTCCCAGAGAATCGCTTTTTCGGTGTGGTCGGGGCTGGCGGGATAGCCGGCCGCCGGCCGGAGGCCGCGATATTTTTCCTCGATCAAATCGGCGGTCGTCAGTTTTTCGAGTTTGCCAAAACCCCATTCATCGCGGACGCGCTTGTGGAGATATTCGGCGAACGCTTCCGCCAAACGATCGGCGATGGCTTCCGCGAGAATCGCGTTGTAATCGTCGTGCTTCGCTTTGAACGCTTCGACGATTTCTTTCAAGCCATGTCCGCTCGTGACGGCGAAGGCGCCGATGTGGTCCGGCTGCGCGGTCGTTTTCGGCGCGATGAAATCCGCGAGACAATAGTTCGGCGTGCCGTCGCCTTTCTCGATTTGCTGGCGCAGGAAATGAAACGTCGTGCGCAGATGCTGGCGCGAGCCGTTGGTATAAACTTCCACGTCGTCGCCGACGGCATTCGCGGGAAACAGGCCATAAACCGCCTGTAGTTTCAGCGACTTGTTCGCGACAAATTCCGCGAGCATCTGCTGCGCGTCGGCAAACAGCTTGGTGGCTTCCTCGCCGTGCTTTTCGTGTGTGAGAATCTTCGGATACACGCCGCGCAGTTCCCACGTGTGGAAGAACGGCGTCCAGTCAATGAGCGGCACGAGCTCTTCGATGGAAACGCTGAACGCTCCGGCATGTCCATGCGACGAGCCGCAGTCGCATTTGCCGGGATTGAAGGCGCCGGATGACAGCGTGCGCACGCCGGTGAACTCCGGTTTGGGCACGTCATCATATTTCAATTTCGGCGCGTTGGCGCGGGCGGCTTCGAGCGAAAGTAGTTTCACCGCCGAACCCGCGTGTTGCTCGCGCAATTTTTCATAATCAGCACGGAGTTGTTTCACGAAGGCAGCCTTGCCGTCTTTGCTCAAAAGGCTGCTGGTCACCGGCACGGCGCGGCTCGCATCGAGCACATGGACGACCGGTTCGCGGTAATGCTGCGCCACTTTCACCGCGGTGTGCGCGCGGCTCGTGGTCGCGCCGCCGATGAGCAGCGGCACTTTAAAGCCTTGGCGCTCCATCTCGCGTGCGACATGAACCATCTCGTCCAGCGACGGCGTGATCAAGCCGCTCAAGCCGATGATGTCGGCCTTCTCCTGCTTGGCGCGCTCCAGAATCTTTTCGCATGGCACCATCACGCCCATGTCGATGACCTCGTAGTTATTGCAGGCCAGCACGACGCCGACGATGTTCTTGCCGATGTCATGCACATCGCCTTTGACCGTCGCCAGAATAATTTTGCCCTGCGCCTTCACGACTTCGCCGCGGGCGACCATTGCCGCCTTCTCGGCTTCCATGAACGGCGTGAGATACGCGACGGACTTCTTCATCACGCGCGCGGACTTCACGACCTGCGGTAAAAACATCTTCCCCGCGCCGAACAGATCGCCGACCACGCTCATGCCAGCCATCAACGGGCCTTCGATGACCGTGAGCGGCTTGCCGTATTTCTTCAACGCTTCCTCGGTGTCGGCGTCGATGTGGAGATCGATGCCCTTCACGAGCGAGTGCGCGAGGCGTTCCTCGACCGAGCCTTTGCGCCATTCTTCCTCGATCTTTTTGTCGGCGACCGTTGTGCCCGCGCTGGCGGCTTTCAGTTTTTCACCGAAATTGACCAGCCGTTCGGTGGCGTCGGCCCGGCGATTCAGCAACACGTCCTCGACGAGTTCTTTCAGCTCCGGTTCGATCTCTTCATACACTTCCAGCATGCCGGCGTTCACGATGGCCATGTCCATGCCGGCTTGGATGGCGTGGAACAGGAACGCGCTGTGCATCGCTTCGCGCACGGGATTGTTGCCGCGGAAGCTGAACGACACGTTCGACAAACCGCCGCTGACTTTCGCGTGCGGCAGATTGTTTTTGATCCAGCGCGTGGCTTCGATGAAGTCCACGGCGTAGTTGTTGTGCTCCTCGATGCCCGTGCCGACGGTGAGGATGTTCGGATCAAAAATGATGTCCTCCGGCGGAAAGCCGACTTCCTCCACGAGAATCTTGTAGGCGCGTTCGCAGATGCGAATCTTCTCCGCATACGTCGCGGCCTGGCCGTTTTCATCGAACGCCATGACGACGACCGCCGCGCCGTATTTCAAAACCTTGTGCGCGTGTTTGCGGAAAAGTGCCTCGCCACCTTTCATCGAGATGGAGTTCACGATGCCTTTGCCCTGGAGGCATTTCAGGCCGGCTTCGATGACTTCCCACTTCGAGGAGTCCACCATGAACGGCACCTTGGCGACTTCCGGTTCGCTGCCGAGCAATTGCAGAAAGCGCGTCATCGCCGCGACGCCGTCGATCATCCCTTCGTCCATGCAGATGTCGATGATGTTCGCGCCGTTCTCGACCTGCTGCCGCGCGACCGCGACCGCTTCCTCGTATTTGTTTTCCTTGATGAGCTTGGCGAACTTGGGCGAGCCGGCGACGTTCGTGCGCTCGCCGATCATGATGAACTGGCCGATCTGCTGCGTGAACGGCTGCGAACCGCTCAGGCGCAGCGGAATCGCCGCGCCGGTGGAGAACTGGGTTTCCGTTTTGGTCCCGCGCGGCGGTTTGTTTTCCAGCGCCTTGGCGATGGCCGCAATGTGCTCGGGCGTGTTGCCGCAGCAACCGCCGGCGATGTTGATCAAGCCGCTGTTCGCAAACTCGCCCAGAAAATTGCCCATGTCCGCAGGCTTCAAATCAAAGCCCGTCGGCGAGAGCGGATTCGGCAGACCGGCGTTCGGATAGCACGAGATGGCGGTGTTCGATTTCTCCGCCAGCTCCGCGAGGAACGGCCGCATCAAATCCGGCCCGAGCGAGCAGTTGAGACCGATAGCGATCGGCTTCACATGCTTCATCGCGTTCCAATACGCCTCGATGGTCTGCGCGGAGATCATCGTCTCGCCGCCGCGTCCGACGGCGGCCGAAATCATGATCGGCAGGATCTTTTTGTCCTGCTCAAAGACTTCCTGGATCGCCACCAGCGCCGCCTTGGCGTTGAGCGAATCGAAGATCGTTTCGACCAGGAGAATGTCCGACCCGCCCGCGATGAGTCCGCGGATCTGATGCGTGTAAGCGGTCTTGACCTGATCAAACGTGCAGACGCGAAAGCCCGCGTCATCCGCGTCCGGCGAATTGGACAGCGAAACCGTCAGCGGCCCGACCGCGCCGGCGACGAAGCGCGGGCGACCGGTCTGGTTCGCGATGCGGTCGCACCATTCGCGGCATTGCTTGGCGGATTGCTCGTTGATCTCCCACGCGAGGTCGTTGAGGAATTGGTTTTTGATGACCGTTTGATAAAACGCCGGGTCTTTGCGCCCGCCGTGCTCGCGGGGATCGTCCACGAAGAATTCGCTCTGGCCGATGCTCGTGGCGGAAAAGGTGTTCGTCTCGATGATGTCCGCGCCGGCCTCCAGGA
>CAIXPZ010000308.1 GCA_903921455.1 uncultured Verrucomicrobia subdivision 3 bacterium
CGCGCACGAAATCGCCGGGCGCATGGCCACGGAGGTCAGCGCGTTCAATGAATTTCAGGCCAAGCTCAACGACAGCGAGAAGGCCGCGCTGCGGCTCGAAGTGGAAAAACTGCGCCGCGCCGAGGGCGAATGGCTGCAGGTTGTCGTGCGCATTCTCGATCATATTTATGCGCTGCACAATGCCGCCGCGCGCTCTGGTCAGCCGGAATTGGCGGAGCAGATCAGCAATTTCCAGAACGCCTGCCGCGATGCCGCGCGCCGCGTCGGGCTGACACCGTTTGCGGCGGAGCCGGACGAAAAATTCGACGCGCAAAAACACCGCGCGCACGGCGTGGAAAATCCGCCAGCCGAGGCAATTGCCGCCGAGACGCTGGCACCGGGCCTGACGTTTCAAGGCCGACTGATCCGGCCCGCGCTGGTGCGTTTGCGCGCGGCGGAGGCACCGGTGGCTGCGTCGTCGGAAAGCGAGAACCAGCTTGCGCTTGGTGCAGAGTGAGCGCGTCTCCCGCAAAGCGGGCGAGGCGAAGGCAATTCTTGATTTGACCGCACCGGTTAATTGGCGGATGATAGGGTTGCCGTAAATTGATGGGGGCGCACTGGTTTCGACCATGTGAACACGCCAGAGGCGGCATGCCGAGGAAGATGCGTTGGCCTCGTTAATCATTCGCATCAAAACCAAAAAGCTAACGAAGAACTAGCCCTCGCGGCCTAAGCGCCACGACGTCTGCCATTGGACACCTGCTACGGTGGATGGACGCAACAGCAGGCATGATTGACGGCGGAGACCGCGCGTTGTCAGTCGAGATCTTATCATGCGGACTAGGCAGTGCGACTCGAGCTCCGGCGCCATCGCATAGCAGAAAAAATTACCGGGGATAAGCATGTAGTCGCGGCTGGTAGGTTGACTTGGGACGCGGGTTCAATTCCCGCCGCCTCCACCATTTATTGTTGATTATACGTAGTATTGACATATTTCTTCCTTTTATCTATCATGCGGATAGATGAAAGCAAATGAATCAACCGACGTTCTGGGCGCGGTGAATTCGCCGGCGTCTGACGAGAAATCCAAAGTTGAGGTGGTCACAATAGGCGGTGTCTCCGTCCGCATTCGGCCCACGATTAAAGACGGCACCACCCGTTTTGTGCTGGATTATCGCGTTAAAGGGCAACGCAAACTAGTCTGGCGCTCCACGATGGCCAAAGCCCGCGTCGCTGCAAAAGCAGCCATTGAAAAAATCTCCGAGGGGCATTCTGAAGTCCTCAACCTCAAATCCGCTGATGCCTTTGCCTACACCCGTGCCCGCACCGCGCTGGAAGGGATAGAAAAAGAGATAGATATTGTCGCGCTGGAATACGCGGAAGCCTATCGCCTGCTCAAAGGCAAAGCCTCCGTGCTGGAGGCATGCCGGTTTTGGGCCAAGAAAAATGACATCGATTTGCCTCACGTCACGGTGGCTGACGCGGTGAAAAAATTTAAACTGGAGTGCGCCACCGCAGGAAAATCCAAAGTCAGGCTGAAAGAAATCCACACAGTAGTGGATAGCTTTGCGATTGCCTTCAAAGATGAAATTCAAAATCTGGAGCCGAAAATGATTTCAGATTATTTGACGGGTTTGACCGTGGCCGAGCGCACGCGGCGGAACTATCGGAACATCATCGGCTATTTCAACCGCTGGCTGGTTTTGCGTGGTTATCTGGCAAAGGGAACCGATCTGCTGGATGGCGTGCAAAAATATTCGGCCCGGCTCAACGGTGAAATCACCACCTACACAACCGACGAAATGCGCCGGCTGATTGCCGCGGCCGATAAGCGGATCTTGCCGCTCATCGTCATCGGTGGTTTTGCCGGCTTGCGCCATGCCGAAATTCAACGGCTCGAGTGGGAAGACATCGACCTGACGGAAGGATTCATCGAAATCAAAGCGCACAAGGCCAAAACTAAAACCCGGCGCATCGTGCCAATCAAAGCCAATCTTAAAGCCTTCCTGTTACCGATTGCCAAGGACAGTGGGAAGGTCATCACCTTGGTCAACACGAGCAAGGAGCTATTGAAGACGGCGGCCAATACAGCTGACGAAGCCAACGGCGCCAAGGCGCTGGAATGGAAACACAATGCGCTCCGGCACACTTATATTTCCGCCCGGGTGGCCGAGTGCGCGGACGTTTCTCGCGTGGCGGATGAGGCGGGTAACAGCCCGCAGATTATCCGCACGAATTATCTGAAGCGGATACGGCCTACGGCGGCGGCAGAGTGGTTTGCAATTATGCCGATTGAAGTCGACTCAAAGGCGAAATAGGGGCGTCGGTCAGGTTTTTTTTGGTTTGGACTTCGGCTGCTTTTTATTGGTGGCAATGACCGGAAATACCCGGCCATCCTGAGTAATTTTGTAATTGGGTTGGACATCCGATTCGGTGGGGACCCATTTTCTATTGCCTTCTATGCTGATCGCCCTTTCATAGCGCGTTCGTTCGGGAAAGTTTAATTTGCCAGTCTTTGTGCGCAGGTTTCCCATTTGAAGAAATTTGTTCAAATCAAAATCCTTAAAGGATTCCTTGGGCATACCCAGCGGCGACCCAACGGCAATATGATCCTGCACAGTTACCCCAAATTCCTGCTCCAAGTTTGTGAACGCTTGAGCGATTTTGTAGGCACAAAGCGGCATTTTGTCGTCGGTGTAGGCGCGCAAGATCAGGGCCTCCAGTCGGCTGATGTTTGTCGAACGACAGAACACGGTTGAAAGTGCCCCGCCGAATTGGTCCTGTTTAAAGCCAGCGTGCGCCTGATAGGCCTCGAATGTGCTTTTGGTATACGCATTCCCCATAACATCCACGGGTGGCTGGGTGACGTCATTCTTCAGAAGCCAGTCGAGGCTGATGCCGGTCTTGAGCGAGCACACCTCCGCCAGTCGATCGCTCATCTTCAGTCTCCCTAGCTCGATAGCCTGGATAGTTGGGGCGGAACATTCGAGGGCATCGGCCATTTCTTTTTGCGTCAAGCCAACCAAGATGCGCAGGACCGCCAGCGTGTGACTTTGAGGTGAAACTCTCATATTTTTTGCAAGCATAGCATATACGCATTGAATATCAATATATTTTATTGAACTGTATATGCTTTGCGGATATGTTTTGGCCGTGCCGATGAAACAAGAACAAACAAACAACGATTGGCTGGCAGGAATGGTCGATGGACCGCGCCTGCTAGAAAACATCTTTCCAAATCCGGTGTGCCGGCCTTCCCTGCGCTGGCTCCGCACCAACCAGCATAGTTTGCCGCATGTGCGCATCGGCCGGCTGATTTGGTTTAACCCGCAACAGGTCAAGGCCCACCTCGATGCCCGCGCGATGAGCAAGGTGAAGGGTCAATTAAACTGATTATTCCAACCGGATGACAACCACTCTTCGCGACCGCGCCCGTCTGTATTTGCGCAAGTGTCCACCGGCCATCAGCGGCCAGGGCGGACACAAGGCTGCGTTCCGCGCGGCTTGTGCGGTGGTGCGCGGCTTTGAACTGGGTGAAGCCGAAGCCCTGGCGGTGTTGCAGGAATGGAATAGCGGTTGTCAGCCGCCTTGGTCGGAAGCCGAACTGCGCCACAAGATCAAATCGGCCAAGACCGCCAAAGCGACGAAACCAGACGGTTATCTGGCCCGCGGCAACCGGAAACCTTGTGCTGGTCGGCGTCGGAAGTTGCGCCCCTTGCCAACGGCGAAAGCACCGACGGAAAAGCCGGTGTTTCAGCCGGCCATCTTGCAGCAGATCGCCGCCAAGCTGCCACAAGTGGATTTTGATTTTGTGCGTGCGCGGTCACCGAAGTGTCCTGAGACGCAGACTCCGGCCACATTTTTGCAGCACCTGTTTCGTCGTGGAGAATGGGTGGTTGTTTTTGACGATCTCAAGTCGCAGGGTTTATTTGCCTGCCAATGGGAGGAACCGCCCTGCGATGCCACCGGACTCAACCATCTGGTTCATGGCTGTCCTGACGGCGTGTGGTATCTCTGCAATCCGGTGGATGGAGAATTTCATCCGAATCCCCGCCTCGACGGGAAGCGGTCGCGCCGTTCGGAGGAATCCGTGACCGCGTGGCGATATATGGTGTTGGAATCTGACGAAGCCGACGCCCAGCACTGGTTGGCAGCGCTGGTGCAGATGCCGTTGCGCATCGCCGCGATCTACACTTCCGGCGGTCGAAGCATCCATGTGCTGGTGCGCGTAGATGCGACGAGCAAAGCAGATTGGGACACGAAAGCCCGGGAACTCAAGCCACTGTTGACCATCTTGGGAGCCGACCCGGCGGCGATGACGGCGGTGCGTTTGACGCGCCTGCCAGGATGTTATCGCGGCGAACAAGGCCCACGGGCACCGAAGCGACCGCCGGTGCGCAAGCGCTGGGTGGATGAGCCTTTGAAATACGATACGAACGGAGATCCGATCTGGACACCGGACGAACCAATGGCCCAACCAGTGAATCATTGGACCGGCGGAAAATTGCAGGAGTTGCTTTATCTGAATCCCAAACCGGCATTACAGCCGATCTGCCTGATGCCGACCCGGGATGAAATTCATCAACAATGGCTGGCGGATAAACGCCGCCACAACGGAGGGTTTTGCGAATGACACCAACCAACACGACAGTTGAAACGGATCCACAGGTCGCCGGCGTTAAACTCTGGTTCGCCGAGAATGGCGTCGAAATTTCCGCACCGCTTCCCGGAATGCCCGACGAGTGGTTCGCCAAGAAGTATCCAGCTTTGTCGGAAATCTACGGGCCGGCCGTGCTGATCGAATCCGAGGAAAGTGAGGACGAAGACGGGCCGCCCGCCAAGCCCATCGTCAAAGATTTGAGCGAGGATTTTTTAGCGGCCACCCTGGGAGAGTTGGGCACGCCGGAAGCCCCCACCGTTTATGTGGAGACGGAAGATCGCTTTTATACTTACAACCCCGCCGTCGGCATTTTTGTGGAGGAGCGCGAACCAACTCTGTTGGCCCGATTGAGTGCCACCCTGTTGTTATGTGCGCAGGAATGCGAGGAAGAGTGCGATACAAAAAACCTGAAGTTCCGGCTGCGTGATACGGCCAACTTGCGCGGGGTGACGCAGCGGGCGCGCGGATTATTGGCGGTGAAGAGTGATTACTTTGAGTCCAACTTGCAGGAATATATCCCGTGCCGAAACGGGATGTTGCGGTTGTCGGACCATCAATTGTTGCCGTTCTCGCCCACGTTCCGCCGGCGCAACAAGCTGATGGTTGGCCGCGTTAATACTTGAGATCATGTCGGATCGCCGTTCACGCCATAATTTCAATGCCAGCTTCCGCGGAATTTGGTGGTCACGGTATTTCCATGCGCGTCGCATCCCTGCTATTCGCCGAGCGCGTATTTCAGGATTCCGCCAGGTTGCGCACCTTTTCTTATATTCATGAGACGATCGCTTGAGAATATTACGGGAAACGGCGAGGGCGTGCTGTAACTCGCCAGGAGAAAGCAATTCGCTAAGCGAAGGCCGTTTGGGTGATGGTGGCTCGTCGGAAACCTCTCCGTCCATCCGCTTGAACACGGAATCATAATCGAAATCCACGATCGGAACACACGAACAGTCCCCGTATTCGTCTTTTACCCATCCGAATGGTGAAGCAGCTTGGAACGGTAGTGTGCTCATTTGAAAGGCCCAAGAGTGCCGGATAGCCGTATTGATTTTGACAACCTGATGACTGTGGAACTGCTGTTTCAAATTGCTGGCTCAGGTGACAGGTGCAAGAGATAAAGGCCCGCACACTTCTCCGGTCTCATTCAATAACACTTTTAAATTTTTGCGTTGGAGTCACTACGGCCAACCGGGGAAATATTACCAGATGCCGGTGCTTCCGCATGACACAAGTTGTATGGGCAATTGGGTTGGTTGGCCAAACTGGCTCTGCTGGCAGCCTTTGATCGCATTTGATTAGCGCGATAAGCCGGGTTACGCCACAGCGCGCGCAGCCTTTCACCCATTTTTTGGCGCGCCTCTGGATGTTCTTGAAAGAATCTGCGAGTATTCATGGACGCGCGCCTGCGCGCTTCGGGACTCCGGTGCAGAGACAGTAGTTTTTGACGGTATTCAGGATTTGCCCACATCGCTGTCGAATGTTTTGAAGCCAGTTTAAGATGTTCCGGCTTGCGCATGGCCACCTTCAATTTCGCCATAATTTCCTGACGATGCTCGCGCCAGCGTTTCAACATCCGGTCACGTGGAGGTTGCCGATCCCGAATTTGCCATGCACGGCGCATGCTCGCTATTCTGCGAGCCCGTATTTCCGGGTTGCGCCAGGCTGCCCGTGAGATTCTGGAAAATAGCGAAGATCGTTTGAGGATCGCCCTGGTGACGGCGAGGGCGTGTTGTAATTCGAGGGGTGAAAGCAATTCGGTTAGCGGCGGCCGACTGGGCGGCTCTGGCAACTCGGTGACTTCGCCGTCCATCCGGCTGAACACCGATTCATAGTCGAAGGCCACGACTGGGACGCAGGTGAAGGTCCCGTCATGGCGATGAATGAACCCGAACGGCACTTCGGCTTGGAGTGGTGGCACCTTCATTTCAGAAGCTAATTTTGAATTTGTGGTCACACCGATCCATTGACCCCGGTGCGAAGGTTTTCTTTTGCAGGCAGATTTTTGATCGTGGAAAATCAAATGGTGTCAATTCCACTTGAACCGATCGTGGGAAGGACCCGAAGTCGTGTCCGGAAAGCAACCGCCCAGATTCAGTTTAGATGCGCCCTTCCGGGCATTAGTTGTGGAACAACAAAAGAGGGTCAGAGGCAGGAAATTGGCGTCCATCGTGTTGCGCGCGGTATCAAAGGCTTCGCGAATCTGCTTTCTCAAATCCGAATCCGGTTGGATTGGTTGCGACAACCGGAACATAATGAGGCCATC
>CAIXPZ010000309.1 GCA_903921455.1 uncultured Verrucomicrobia subdivision 3 bacterium
CCCCCTCCTGCTGCTTCTACCTCGAAGCGGAATCAACAGCTTGACGGAGACCTGAAAATCCAGTTCCCTTTGCTCGGAAGGTGAGGCACTTTTCGAGCGCCACCCGCCGCACTTTTCAACCGCCGTTTACAAGCCGCACTTTGCCGACGGTGCCCTCGAATTGTCGCCCCGGAAAAGCATCGCAGGTGAAGGTCGCCGGCGCTCCGGGTGTAATCCGCCCCACATCCGCTTCGTTCACCGCCACCCAGATTTGCATTTTGGTCAAATCCCTGGCGATGAGAAAAAGGCTGGGAGCATTAAAACTGGACACCACGGTCTGGCCGATGTTGACCCGCCGGTCGATGATCACGCCTTTGACCGGAGACTTAATGATGCAGAAATCCAAGTTTCGCTGCGCTTTTTCGATGGCGGCATGCGCCTCGGCAATGGCCGAACTGGCAACGGAGACATTGGCCTTGGCAACCTCATAATTCGCCTTGGCGGTATCGTAATCCACCTGGGAAATCAGTTTGTTATTGAACAACTCCTGCGACCGCCGCCACTCCGCTCCGGCCTGATCTAGTTTCGCGTTCATCTGGGCGAGAACGGCCGTGGCGCTCAATTCACCCGCCTTGGCGACCGAGAGATCAGCGGCATAAACCGACTCGTCAATTTTTGCCAGCACGGCGCCATCCGCAATCACCGAGCCGTAGTCAATCGTCTTGCCGTTGATGTCGGCGCCGAACGACTGGATCTGCCCGGCAACCTGTGCGCCCACATCCACGACTTCCTCTGGTTCAATGGTTCCGCTGGCGCTGATGATGGCGGCCACCTCACCACGTTTGACAGCCGCCGTGCGCAAGGACAACGGCGCATGATCTCGATGATGCCACCACCAAGTTCCAGCCCCGCCACCCAAAACAAGGATGGCCAACACGAAAACCGGGGTCTTGAGAACGTGTTGCATCGGATGAGAGACGATAGTCGAAACGTGGAAGAAAACGATGAATATTTGACGAGCATTGCCAGCCAATTATTATGGGCGCGCCTTGCTTCTGCGCCGCGAATGGGATCGTTCCCGGTCCGTATACCCAGGAGATGTCGGATTCCGCTTGGAAGTTTAAAAAGTCATAAACGTTGCGTTTGTCTCGAGGGCACCCGGTTTAATCAGGGTGCCTTTTGCTTTTGGCGTCGGTGTCAGCTTCAAAACCTCTGCGGCCATTTCTTTGCCGGCCTTGAATTTCACCGTAACGCGTGCAGGAATGGGCACTTCAATTTCAGGAACTTTAGGATTTCTGCCTACCTTCGCTTTGGTCGTTTTTACAGCGAACACACCAAAGTTGCGCAGTTCTACCTTGCCGCCTTTCGCCAGTGATTCAGCGATGTAGTCCAAAGTTTTCTGCACCACCTCAATTACCTGGGCTTGAATCAGTCCGGTTTCTTCGCTGATTCGCATTACCAGATCTCGTTTCGTCAGTGTCATATGAGTAAACCTAGGCCTGAAGCCGATTCTTCGCAATGGGGTGAAACCCAACCATGACCGAGTAGATCATGGCCTCTTTGACTGGTTGAGAGGCGGGGCTGGTTCGGCTAAAAGAAAAGGACGGCGGAAGTATTTTCGGACTCACTGCTCAAGCGCCGGACCGCTTAACCAACACGCGCCTTCTTGAAATCTGGTTAAAAATATAACAGGTCATTCATTCGTTCCTGGCTGATCTCCAAAACCCTTCCATGACGATCTTTGATGAGCTTTTCCATGGCTATGCGTTACGGATGATTTGTTCCCGCTTCTGGTCAATCAATTCCAGCGCCTCTTCATGCTTCGCCTTTTTCCGGTCAAATTGTTCACTGGCCGAATCGGGATCCAGGGTTTTGTCTCCTCTCAGAACTTTCTTGAATGACTCCCATCTCCCTTTTAATTTTCTTTCCCGAACCGCCAAGACCCTCAATGCCTGATCGAAGTCGCCTTTGTGTTGATCATGGGGCTTCATATCGTTGCCGGGTTCGTTTCATTTTTGCCACGGGTTTAAAACCAAGCCAATTGCTGCGTCGTTGGCTCGCGCAAATTGCTGACGCCGAGCCCGAGCAGGCGCAGTGGCCGATGCACCAACTTTTCCCTGGCTAACAGAAAGCAGGCGAGCCGGTAAACTTCCCTGGCTTCAACCATCGGCTCTTCCAGCGAAATCTGGCGGGTGAGGGTAGTGAAGTCGCTGTAACGGACTTTGACTTGAACGGTATGGGCTGCCAGTTGCCGGTGCTTGAGCCGCTTTTCAATGTCCGCCGCCTGTTCTTTCAAGCAGCGTCGTAAAATTTTCCGGTCATCGGTGTCCTCTAAAAATGTTTCTTCGCCACTGATGCTTTTGATTTCATCGCCCATCTCCAAAGGCCGGTCATCTTCACCAAACGCAAACCGCTTCAGCGTCGGACCAAAAGAACCGACCAGCGCCCGCAAATCACCGGAGTAGGTTTGCAGATCTCCAATCGTGCTGATGCCGGCTTGGTTCAAAACCTGTTCCGTGACCTTGCCCACCCCATAAAGGGTTCGGACGGGCAGAGGTCTCAAAAACTGCACCCTTTGCTCGTCTGTGATCACCGTTATCCCATCCGGTTTTTGATGGTCGCTCGCGATCTTGGCCAGGAGTTTGTTGGAAGCGATGCCGATGGTTGCTGTTAATCCCCGTCCAGTTTTTATCCGGTGCTTTAATGTCACCGCCAATGCCCGGGCTATAGCCAATGCGGCACCCATGGTTTCAGCCTGGCAAAGGCCGGACATGTCGAGATACGCCTCATCCACGGACATCTGCTCCACGATCGCTCCGGTGCCGGCAATAATTTCCATGATCTGCTGCGACTCTTCGCGGTAGGCATCCATCCGGGGGCGAACGAAGATGCCTTTGGGACAGAGCCTCGCCGCCGTTGCGCTCGGCAGAGCAGAGCGGACACCAAATTTTCTAGCTTCGTAACTCGCGGCACACACCACCCCGCGCTGGGTTGGCGGCGAACCCACGATCACCGGTCTGCCCCGCAAATTCGGATCATCCCGCTGCTCTACCGAAGCGTAGAAGGCGTCCATGTCGAGATGGCAGATGATCCGGAACATCAACGCACAAATTGTTTGTAAAACGTCACCCCGGAGATGATGAAACCGATGGCGGTGATGATCCGCCGGACGCCGGCCTGTGAAATGCGCTGGGAATAATGCGAGCCCAAATAATATCCCGTCACGGCGCCCACAGTCATGACGGCGGCGCGGGGCCAGTCAATCAGCCCGGCGCCGATGAACCACACCGCCGCCACCAAGTTGATGAGCGACCCCAAAACCGTCTTGAGCGTGTTCATCTCGTAAATGTTGTGCATCCCGACAAATCCCAGCGTAGCCAGCATCAATATGCCGATACCCGCCCCGAAATAGCCGCCGTAGATCGCAACTAGAAATTGAAAGAAAATGGCGCCCCCGATGTGAACTGGATTGGCCTTGGCCTCCAGGTGCGAACCGGCAAAACGTCGCAAGAGCCCCTGGGCAAGAAAGAGCAACGTCGCGAACAGAATCAGGAAGGGAATGAGTTGGGCAAAAATCTGGTTGCCGGTATGCGTCAACAACGCGCTGCCAATCAACCCGCCCAGCAGGCTCACCGGCAGGAAGCGTTTCAGCCAGGGCCTGATGGGTTTGATGTGTTGCCGGTTTCCAAACATGCCGCCGCTCGTGCCGATCACCAAAGCCAGTGTGCTGGTGGCGTTGGCCGTGACCGGTGAGGTGCCAAAGGCGAGCAAGGTCGGAAAGGTGAGGAGTGTTCCGCCGCCGGCCACGGCATTGATCATTCCGGCTCCGACCGCGGAACCCGCCAAACCGGCTATTTCCCAACCAGAAATCATGTGCCCAAAGTTTAGTCTGATTCCACTCTGACTCAAGCCGGCAAAGCCGCGCTGAGCATTGCGGATGGAATTTCGGTTGTGGGAAAAAATGACGGGCGCGGGTGGATCGACTCCCTGACCGGCTTCCGCCGCCGGCAACTACTTCCGCCTCACCTCAGCCATGATTGATGGTAGGGTAATACCCCATGGCCTTTTGTTTTAGGAAATTCTACAAGTGTGACTGCGATTCAATTCCATTCTGAAAATAACTGTTATGGCCTCAATTTACGATGAAACATTTGTCCCGGCGAATCAGCTGTTGCTGACCGAGAAATCTTCAGCCACGGATCAACTCGACACACCCAGCGAGTCAGAAGAGCCGCCAACCGATCGCGCCCTCCACGTTAGCTCGATTCTCAAAAGTATACCGGGCTACAATCACGGCGGACTGAACGATTAATGGCCAGGGCAGCGCGCCACGGAATCATTTGTGGAGCCGCCAGTAACCTGTTCGCACTGAGACTTGCGCGGACGGCAGACAGCAACGCCTTCCAACGGGCATGTGTCACTTATATTCGTTGCAGCGGCCCGGGTGCCGGAGTATTTTCCCGCCATGAAATCCCCTCGCTGGTTTGCTCTTATTTTGGTGCTGGGCCTCGCTCAGGTGTCTCCGGCTGAAGTTGTTGCTCCCAACACCCTGACGGACGCCGAAAAAGCAGCCGGCTGGCAGTTGCTCTTCGACGGCCAGACGCTCGGCGGCTGGCATAATTTCAAAAAAGACGGCGTGCGTCCCGGCTGGCAGGTGCAGGATGGCGCGCTGGTGTGCGCCGACCCGCACAACGCCGGCGATATCGTGACGACGAATAAATACGGCGCCTTCGAGCTGCAGCTGGACTACAACATTTCCGCGGGGGGCAACAGCGGGATCATCTTCCACGTCACGGATGAAGGCGGCGCCGTGTGGGCCACCGGTCCGGAATTTCAACTCGAGGACAATGCCAAGGCGGTGGACAAGCAACGCTGCGGCTGGCTCTACGCCCTCTATCAGCCGCCGGTGGACCCGCAGACCGGCGCGCCGCTCGACGCCACCAAGCCCGCCGGTGAGTGGAACCATGTCCGCCTGCTCGTCACCCCGGAGCAATGCGTCCATGAAATCAACGGCGTGAAATATTTTGAATACGTCATCGGCAGCGACGATTTCAACGCGCGCGTCGCGAAAACCAAGTTCGCTAAAATGCCCTTGTTCGCCAAATCCGCCAGCGGCTACCTGGCGCTGCAAGGCGATCACGGCAGCGTCTCTTTCCGCAACCTCAAGATCCGCCCCCTTGCTGCGAAATAAATTCCGGTTCCGTCACACGTCCGCCGTTGCTGTGCGGCTCACTTGAAAAACCGCCAGACAAACCTGCGCCGTGGCCGGATCATTCAGGCACAGCGCGCCGGAGCGGATGCGCGGCTGCGGCTCGCCTTCGAGTTGCAGGGGAAATTTTTCCGTCAGCGCCGCCGCGTAGTCCGCAAAGTTTTCAAAACCTTCCGCGCGCAATTGCGCCGCGTTCACCAGCCGGAACGTGCCGAAACTGTTTTGGAACGTCTGCCGCATCAGCTCCACCAGCACGCGGCCCATCGTATAGCGCGGGTTGATTTCCACCACCGGCTTTAACCGCGTTGCACCCATGGCGTCACGATAAACCAGGGCATCAATGCCGATTGGCCCGGTGAAAGCCGCGCGGCGCAATTCCGTTTCGAGCGCGGCCAAAACCTCCGCGTATAAATCCAGCAGCCGCTGGGATATGTCCGGCAGCTCGCGGAACTGCGCAATGACTTTAGCCGGAATCCGCTTGTGGTGGTGCGACTCCGCAAAATTCGCCTGGAACTGACCGCGCGCATCGTTAAGCAAGCCGGTGTAGCCGCCGAGTTTCAAGCCGTGCGCCGTCATTTCCAGTTGCACGGAAAAATCCATTTCCCGCTCCAGCCACGGCTCGACCACGAGTTCGCGTTTGTGCGCGAAGGTCTGGCTCATCCAGCGCATTTGCGCTTCCTGCAGGTGCGGCTCGAACAGCCGCAGGGCGTTGCTGCCCGCGACGCCGTAGGCGGCTTTCACCACGATCTTGTGGTGGCCGCGCGCCCGGATTTTGGCGATGGCCGTCAGCGCTTCGTCCAGCGAATGCGCGGCGGTCCCGATTTCGTTTTCGCCGCAAAGCCAGGGGGTTTCCGGTTTTTCCGAAATAATCTTTCGCAGAAAATTGGCGCTCCAGGCTTTTGAATACAGCTGGGCGATGCCGGCGTTGAAGCGCTGTTCGTCGGCGCGCTGCTCGCCGGTGACGCTGGCAAATACCGGCTTCAACAAGTCCAGGCTGTCCGGCCCCCACGCCCAGGGCCGCAGGCTGCCGAGCTTGCGCGATTGCAGGCTGCGCACCGCGTCGAGCGCCACAAATTCCGGCAGCGGAAAGCCCGCCTGCTTGATGCCGCTCAGGAATTCCACCGACGGTTTTTGTATCACCAGCACGATGTCGTCCTGGCGGCAGAGGAACTGCGGCAGATTTTCCAGGTCGCGCGCGAGCTGCGCCTGATGCTTCGCGGGATTGAAGGTTTTGCCCTCGGCGAGGCGGCCCTCGGCGAACGGGTTGAACACAAAAACGCTCGGCGTGCGGCCTTTGGACTGCGCATAGACGTTCAGTTCCGCGATGAAGTGTTCGTCTAGCCCGGCGGCCTGGCGCCCCGCCACGTTCAGCGTAAATCCCTTGGCGCGCTGGGGCGAGAGCGGGAATTTCAGCGTGCGGCAGAAGGCGTCCCAGTCGGACTCGTCCGGGTTTTTCCAGCGGCGAAACCATTTGAGGCCGTAGGCGACGTGCCCGATCTCGTCGTGGTAAATCTTTTCCAGCAGCTGCGCCGAGGCCGTGTCCCCCACGGTGGCGAAGTTGCGGCCGTAGTGGCCGGCAAAATCCAGGTTGGCCTGCTCGAAGGTGAGGCAGAGGCCGGCGACATAGTCAATTGGGTGTTCCATCGGCGCGACGCAGCGCCAGAAATAGCCGCTCACCGGGAAATCGCCCAGCGCCACGCCGCAGGACTTCATGCGCTCCATGTAGAGCCGCGTGTGTTCCTGCTCGTCCCGGAGCGTCTGGAACACGCCCTTGCGGAACGCGGCCGGCGCCTCCGGAAATTTCAGCAGCACCAGCGCCATGAGTTCGGTGGCGAGCAGCTCGTGGTTGCCGAAAAAATGGAGCAGCTTGCCGCGCTCGGTGGTTGCCTCTAGCCGGTGCAGGCCGGGGAATTCGCTTTTGCCCGTCGCGTGCGGCTTGAAGGCCAGGTTCGGCGGTCGGCCGGGCGCTGCGGGCGTGCTGAGCGCGGTGCCGGGCCGCTCGTCGGTGATGTGGTCCGGCGCGCGCAGCTTTTCCTCGAGCGACGTCGCAAACAGGACCGATTCGGCAAATTCACGCAGTTCCATCGCAGCAGAGCTATCAATTGCGGCGGCCGCTGGCGACGAAATTTTGTCGCCGGCTTTCCATTGGCAATTCGGGCGGGACGCGATATGTTGGCGGCAGTGTCTCCCCAAAAACTTTCAGCGCGCACCCGGCGGGCGGCTGGCTTCTGGCTGGTGCTGGTCTGCTTGTTCTTCGCGCGGGGCCGGGTCTCGGCGGATTCGGCGGATTATCTGGTGGACGGCTGGGACACGGAAAATAATCTGCCGAGCAGCACGGTCACCTCCATCGCCCAGACGCCGGACGGCTATCTGTGGGTCGGCACTTACAACGGGCTGGCGCGGTTTGACGGCGCGCGGTTCGTGACGTTCGACCCGGTCAATACGCCGGAGCTGACGCAGACGCGGATTCAGGGTCTGTTTCTCGATGCCGGCGGCACGCTCTGGATCAACACCTTTCGCGGCGGCCTCACGTCGTATCGCGGCGGTGTATTTCGCAATGAATTGCCGGACCGGCCCCAGTATGACCTCCACAACAACCTGGTTTATTCCTCGACCAATCAGGTCCTGTTCGTGACCCAGTTCGGCGACGTGCTTGGGCGCGATCCTGCCGCCACCAACACCGCCTGGAAGACGGTCATGCCGCCGGCGGGCTCCCGCCCGATTTTCCACTGCGTGGATGCGGCCGGGACGCTGTGGTTTTTGACGCGCGACGGGCACATCCTGCAGTTCCGCCGCGGCGCGTTTCAGGAATTGCCGGATGATGGCGGCTTGGCGGGCAGCCGGATTTACACGCTGGTGGCCGATGCGCAGGGCCGGGTCTGGGCCGGCGCGGAAAATGAGATCGCCCGCTGGAATGGGACGCAGTTTGAAGCGATGACCCCCACGAATGGCGTGGCGGATGTGCAGCCGTTGCTGTTGTTCCCGACCCGGGCAGGCGCCTTGTGGGTGCTGGACGGCGACCGGCTGCGCCAGATGGTCGGCCGCGCCTGGGTGACGGAGGCGGTGCCGTGGCGCGGATTGCTGGGCTCGGCCTCGGGGCGCGCGATGGGTGTGCATGAGGATCGCGCGGGCGGTCTGTGGTTTAATCACTACGGCAACGGCCTGTTCCACATCACGCCGGACGGGCGTTACGAGCGCATCACCACGCAGAACCACCTGCCCGGCGACCGCGTGGGCGCGTGGTTTGAGAGCCGGGATGGCGGCATCTGGGCGGGTGTGGATCACGGCGGCCTGGCGCGGTTGCGGGACCGGTGGTTTCACGTCGTCGGCTCCGCGGAAGGCTTGCCGGCGCGGACGGCGCTGTCGGTCAGCGGCGACACCAACGGGGCGGTCTGGATCGGCACGGCTGGCGGCGGCTTGTGCCGGTGGAGTGAGGGGAAAATCTCCCGTTACACCGTGGGCAATAGCGCCTCCGCCAACTTTATTTTTTCCATCGCGCCCCGGGCGGATGGCGGCGCCTGGCTGAGCGCGTCGGAGGGCGAGGATTTGTTTCAATTGCTGGACGGCCGCATCCAGCGGGTGTCGTGGGATGTGCACGGGATCAAATCCATTCTGCTGGACCGGCAGAACCGCCTGTGGATGGGGCTCAAGACGGGCCTGGCCCGGTGGGTGGGCAATGACCGGCAGGTCTGGAATGTCAGCGGTACGGGCGTCATGCCCGCGATCCGGGCGCTGGCGGAAACGCCGGACGGCGATGTCTGGGCGGGCGCGGATGACGGCTCGATTTTCCGTTGCACCCCCGAAAAACTGGAAGCCTTCCGCGCGACCGATGTGCTGGCCGGCCAGCCGATTTATGCGCTCCACGCGGATGCCTCGGGTGCGCTCTGGGCGGGGACGTTTCGCGGCGGGCTGCTGCGGTTCAAGCATGGCAAATTTTCCCGCATCACGGCCGCGCAGGGCCTGACGGCGGATGTCATCAGCCAGATTCAGGAGGATGATCAGGGCCGGCTTTGGCTGGGCACGCATCAGGGGATTTTTTGCGTGAGCATGACCGCGCTGAACGACTGCGCGGACGGGCTGGCCACCTCGGTGGATTACGTTGCCTACGGCCGGCATGACGGACTGCCGGCGCTGGAATGTTCCGACGGCTATCAGCCGGCGAGCTGGCGCGGGCCGGATGGTAAATTGTGGTTCACCACCGTGCGCGGTGCGGTGTGGGTGATCCCGGATGAGGTGAAGGTGAAGTCGGCCCCGCCCCCGGTCTTGGTCGAGGAGTTCCGCGTGGACGGCGAACCGGTGCCATTGGCCGCCGGCGACCCTGTCGTGCCGCCGGGTCATGGACAATATGACTTCCGTTTTACCGCGCTTAATTTCGACGCCGGCGAGCGGGCCCGGTTCCGCTATCAGTTGGAGGGTTTTGATTCCGGCTGGGTGGACGCGGAGACGTTGCGCACGGCGCATTACGCTCATTTGCCGCCGCGCGATTATCGTTTTCATGTGATCGCCTGCAACAAGGAGGGCGTCTGGAACAACATCGGGGCCACCGTGGCTTTTTCCGTGAAGCCGTATTTTTACCAGACCAACTGGTTTTTGTTCCTCGCCGGTGCGTTGGTGATCGGCGGCGTGTCCGTTGCCGTCCGCCGCGCGGCCACGCGGAAATACCGCCGCAAGCTGGCGCTGCTGGAGAAGCAGCACGCGATTGAGCGCGATCGCGCTCGCATCGCCAAGGACATCCATGACGACATCGGTGCGGGGCTGACGCAGATCACGCTGCTGACCGAGCTCGCGCGGCGCGAGCCGGCGCAGACGGACGCGAATCTGGAGCGCATCACCCATTCGGCGCGCCTGCTGACCAAGGCCATGGATGAAATCGTGTGGGCCGTGGATCCGCAGCACGACACGATCGCGGGGCTGATGGACTATGTGTCCGCCTACGCGGAGGATTATTTGCGCGTGGCGAACGTGCGCTGCCGCATGGATCTGCCCATGGAGCTGCCGGCCACGCGGGTGGACGCGGAGTTGCGCTATAATTTGTTTCTCGCGTTGAAGGAGGTGTTGAACAACATTGTCAAGCATGCTCAGGCCACGGAGGTTTGGTTGCGGCTGCGGCTCGCGCCGGGTCGGCTCACGCTGGCGATCGAGGACAACGGTCGGGGCTTGCGGGCGCCGGCCGGCGCTGCGGGCGCGGAACGCCTCTCCTCCGGCTCCGGTTTGGGCAATCTGGAGAAACGGCTCGCGGCGGTGGGCGGCCGGTGCGAGATTCACAGTGATGCCGGCCGGGGCACGCGGGTGGAGTTGACGGTGTTTCTCAAAAAGGCCGCATCGCCAGTTGTGGCGATTGGCACGGACGCACCGGTGGTCTAGTTTGCTGGATAACCAATTTCATGAGCATTGCCGTTTCCATAGTTGAGGACGATCCGCAGGTGCGGAGCAGTCTGGCCAGGCTGATTGACGGCGCCCCGGGCTTCCGGTGCGTGAGCCGCCATGGCAGCGCGGAGGACGCCCTGGCGGAAATCCCCAAGGTGAAGCCGGAGGTGGTGTTGATGGACATCAACCTGCCGGGCATGAACGGCGTCGAATGCGTGCGGCGCTTGAAGCCGCAGTTGCCGGGTGCCCAGCTGATCATGCTCACCGTGTATCAGAATACGGAGCACATCTTTAACGCGCTGACGGCGGGGGCCACGGGCTACATGCTCAAGCAGACGCCGCCGGCGGAATTGCTGGCGGCCATCAAGGAGGTTCATGGCGGCGGTTCGCCCATGAGCAGTCATATCGCCCGGAAGATCGTGCAGTCGTTCCAGCAATCGGCCCCGGCTTCGGCCGAGGCGCAGAGCCTGTCGCCGCGCGAGGCGGAGGTGCTGGATCTGCTGGCGAAGGGTTTTCTCTACAAGGAGATCGCCGAGCAGATGAAGGTGAGCTATGCCACCGTGCATACGCACATCCGGCACATCTACGAAAAACTCCACGTCCGTTCCCGCACCGAGGCGGTGGCCAAGCATCTCGGCCAGAACCGCCCCCGCCGCGAGTTGGAGCCGAGCCGTTAGTCTGGCTCGGGCGCCCCGGTGTGGTGTTAGCGCGCCAGCGTCGCGCTCATCAGCCCGATCACCACTTCATTCGCCAGCGCCCGCACTGTGAGTGATTTCAATTCTTTCGCCTGATCCAGCGGCAACTCCAGCACGGTCGCCGCACCGCCGTCCACCTTGCCGCCGTAGCCTTTGGACTCGAGTCGCTCGGCGCCGGCCGCTTTGATTCCATGGTTTTTGACCTCCGCGACCGCCTGGAGGCGCACCTTGCCGGTCTTTAAATCCACCCGGGGCGGGATCGGCTCCGGGCGCCGGAAGGCGTAGTCATCGATGAAATAATCCTGGTCAATCGGCCACCAGGTCGTCGGGTTGCGCAAGGGGAGCCGCGCGGTCGCGCCGTCCGTGTAGGTGACGATTACTTCGCCGTTGTCGAACTGGCTTTGCATGGCGCTGGTCGAGCCGGCCATCAGCAAATAGACCTGCGCGGCCTTCCCGCTCAAAGGCACCGTGAGCTCGCGCGGGTAGTTGTCCCATTGCGAGGTGAACGCGATGTTTTTTGCGTCACCCGCACCCGGAGTCTGCAGCGGGATGCCGTTGGGCAATACGAGTCGATCATGGTTTTTAGCGGCCACCTTCCGCAATCCGGTATCATCCACCAAGAAAGTCTCCTGGGGATGGCACCAGCTGCCCAAGCCTTGGCTCGGCATCGCCAGCGAACAAAAAGGCGAGCGGGGCGAGCGATATTCATTTTTAAAGATTTGGGTGACTTTGTCGTTGAAGAACGGCGAGAGATTGATGGGTTCACATTGATCGGGGGAAGAGATTTTTTTGTTCCAGTCAATGGCCTTGGCCGGTGGCGCTTCCTGTTTCGCGGCGATGGCCTGCAAATCCGCCGGGAAAATGGGCGCCGGCTCGCCGCCCTGCCAGGTCACGACGATTTCCGTTCGCGCCGCCGGCGCAGATCCGACTTCCAGTCTCCTCCAGCCGATTCCGTTCCAGGTTGATTTCGCTTCCTGCCCGTTGACGGTCACGCTCGCCACGCCGTCCCGCCACGCGGCCATTTGCAAACGCAACTGCATCGGCTTGGAAAATTTTTGTTCGATGACGTAAGTCTCTTTCCCGCCGTCGCGCTGGAATGACAAATTAAAATCCGGATGCTGGAGGCTTGCGTGTTCCCATGTCGCGGGGAAGTTGGGTTGCACGATGAGTTCGCCGGCCAGGGCATCGGGTTTGACTCCGAATAGTCCTTCGATCAGTGCGCGCGCCGTGGCGCCGACCCCGTCGGCAAAGTCCCGCTGCGCTTCGCGCCGGGCGATGTCGAACTGCGTGCACATGCCCACGTTGCCGGGACATAACCCCATGAACATGCTGTCGAGCAGGCAGCCTTTGAACAGGCGCATCGCGTCGTCGCGGCTGCCGGCCTGCCAAAGCGCCAGCGCCGTGTGCGCCGATTCCGCCATCACCACATTGTTAAGCGACCAGGTATAGGGCATCCAGCTCGTCGTCGGCATGGTGAAAAGCTGCTCATCCGGCACGTGGTCGCCCTGGATCGGGATATGCACCATCTGCGTGCTGACGTAGCGGCTCATCTGCCACGCCTCGAGCGGGGTCGGGACTTCGGAATCCACCGTGTGATAGAACGTCCACAGCGCCGGATTGGGATGCACGGCCTGGCGGCCGAGCAGGTCCTTCGCTTCGGCGAACGTTCCCTGGTCGGGCAGCCACAGGTATTGACGCATCGCTTGGGCGATCAGGCCGGCTTCGCGCTCATAGGGCTTCGGGTCTTCACCGAGCAGCTTCGCCACGCGGGCGGCCATCCGGTTATGGTAAAGATTCAGCGCGGTGGCATGCGTGGCTCCGCCCCCGTTGTAAGCCAGATCGTCGCTCGCCCAGATGCAGCAATAAGCCTCGTAAAGCGGCAGTTTGTCCGGGCCGAATTCGCGGCGGAACAGTCTCCGTTCCCACGCGAGGTGCCGCTCGATCGCCGGCCACATTTGTCGCGCATAATTCGTGTCGCCGGTCCACCGCAGGTGGCGGAACAAAATGTCCACCGCCAGCAGGTTCATGTCGTAGTGCGAGTTGCTGAGGTCGCCGTTGGAATGCAGCGCCGGCTCGTTGCGTGCCAGTCGCGCTTTGTCGCTGTTGTCTGGCGGGACCCGGGCCGGCTCGCCGGTCTGCGCGGCGGGAACCGGGTTGGTGTTTTGTTTGGGAAACCAGTTCGTCAGATGTTCGCGGGTGCGCTCGTGCCAGCCGAGCGCATCGCCCGAATAGCCGCCGCGCCAGCCGAGCAGCTTGACGCGCCACGCGACCGCGCCGTGCATGAATGACTTTTCTTTGGTGTCCCAGACGGCATCCGCCGCGATACACAGCGCGGCGGCGGCGGCGTTGAGGAACGGGTCGGGGGTGTCCACGACGATCTTCCCGGCAATGTTCTGGCGGTGACGTTCGGCTTTTTCGAAAAGCGCCGGCCCATCGAAGGTTGCTGGTTCTGCCGTGCGGAGCAGCGCGAAATACACCGGCTCGCCCGGCTTCAGCGGAGCTTCCGTCACGGCCACCGGCAGCTTCGGGGCCGATTTGCCGGCCCCGGCCAGCAGCCCGGCCAGCGAGTTCCAGTTCGCCCCCTCGGCCAGCGATATTTTCGCGCGGGCGGACGACACGCTGCCGCTAACCGTGCCGGGTTTGCTGCGCAATGTGAAAGCGCCGTCGTGAACGGTGATTTCATTGCCCCGGCAAAACTCCGGCTGGAACTGGAAGAATTGGCTCACCGGCACTTTTTCGCAGCCGATGTCGCCCCACCGGTCGCCCTTGTCACCCTTGGCTCCGCCGTAAACGAAAATGAGTTCAAGTCCGCTCGCATCTCCCTGAATCTCGGCGCGGAGGATCAGGCCCGGGGGTTCACTGGCGGGAATCGCCGTGAGTTGCAGCATCGCCTTGTCGCCGAGCATCGGATCACGGATTTCGTAAATCATTGAGCCGGGGCGATAGCGCGTGGTGATGTGCGCCGCGTCAAAGAGCCACTTCGCGCTGCTGTCTTTTTTCAAAGCCACGCGGAGATTTCCGCCCCGCCCCGGCAGATACAGCACAAACTCCGGCCGGTCGCCTGTGTCCACGCGGAACGCGCTGTTGTTGCCGTAAAGCGGCCGGTTGAAAAATTCGCCGCCGTTTGTGATCACGAAGTCCGTTCCCTCGGGATGATAGCGTAGCGGTCGCGCGATGTTGCTCTCGAGATTCGGCGTCGCTGCTGGGAGCGCGGTGTTCAGCCCGGCGCAGAGGGCGAAGACGGTTAGGAGTCGCCGCCGGCTTCGTGACCCGCTGCCGATTTTACCTTTGCGTTTTCTCATAAATTGTCTTGGCCCTTTTCCCCGGTCAGCCTGCGGGCCGCCGCGGCCGGGCCCGGGGTCTTGTCAGTAACGGGCTTTGAGTTGTTTTAGCTCCGCCGTCGTGATCGGCAGGATGGAGCCGTGCCGGAAGCGGAAGGGAAAAGTGAATCCTTCGCCCGGCCGGAATTGTCCGCCGCCCAAATCGTCCGTCACGAACGGCTCGTAGCCGGTGCCTTGGCGGTAATGGTCCAGGATCAGGCACCACGCCGCGGGTTTGCCCTCGGCTGCGGGCTTGATCGGATAACACTCCGGCCCCTCATAGCCCTGCATCTTGCCGAGCGAGAAATTCGTCACGCTGGTCCACGGCCCTAGCAGATTCGTGCTGACTTCCTGGGTGATGGCCTTGTTCTGCTCGTCTTTGGCGAAACGGAAATAGTTCTCCCCTTCGCGCACGATGTCGGCGTCGATGACGTGCCACGGTTTTTCGTTGTAGATGAACGGCTGGCCGAACGCGACAAAATCCTTCGTCCAGGCGGCCCAGATGCGCTGTTTGCTGAAATCATCCCTGCCGGTCGTGGAGGCCCAGAAGACCAGGTATGCGTTCCGGCTTGCGTCAAACACGGCCTCGGGTGCCCAGGTGCAACCGGCGTCGTCCGGCGCGACTTTGACGCGTCGGGGCGGCGTCCATTGCACCAGGTTCGTGGATTCCCAGATGACGATGGCCTGGCTGCCCGCGCGCACATGGCGCTTCCAGTCGGAATTGAAATGCACGGAAAGGTCGGTGGCGAGCAGGTAAAACTTTTTCCCGTCGGGCGCGCGCAGCAGATAGGGATCGCGCACCCCCTGCTCGCCGAGCGTGCTGGTGAGCACCGGCTGCGCGTGGTTGAGCGCCTCCCACTGGCGGCCGTCGGCGCTCACCGCGAAATAGATCTGTTCGCTCATCGGGGTCTGTTCGCCCTTGAAGGTGACAAATAGAAATCCGCCGTCGGCCGCGAACGCGGCCGCGGTGTATGTGGTCAGCAGGCAAAGGAGCAGGCGGTGCATGTTGTTACAATGGGTGGTGGATGTTTTATGTGGTTTGGTCTCGCGCGACAAGCCTCAAACCCGCTCACGGTTTGGCGCGGTATTCCAGGTTTTTGGACCTTGCCTCTCCGGGACCGGTTGCTATCGGGGCAGGGGAGTCTTGGTGCCGGTTCGGCGCTCTGGTCAAAGACGGGGCACTTGGCCGATTTCGCCGAAAAGGGTTTCCCGTTCCCTCTCATGTTTTTCGTCGCGAGGTTGTCCATTCGGCCGGCTTCCGGCTTTCCATTGATCAGCGTCACGTCGATGTTCTCCAGGGCGATGTCGCTGAGGGTGGTCTGCCCCGGATTTCCCCGGATCGAGCCGATAGCGCCCCGGCCATGGCCAGTGACCGGCCTGTGCGATGCAGAACTTTGGCTGGGTTTACGTTCAATGGCTGCTGGTTGGCGGCGTTGTCCGCAACTGGACCGGGCCGAGCAATCCCGATGGCAAGAGGCGGTCGCCGGGTTTGTAAGGATTATAGGTTGCCCACGCTACGCGTTTCGCTGCGGGCAACCCCGCATCCGCAATCAAGCGGTTGGCCCAGACATTGGCCACCTTCACTTCGAGCCGGTTTTTTCCGGGGCGGAGTGCTTGGCCCGCTTCCACTGCGAACGGGGCTTTCCAAAGCGACCCGCAATCCACGCCGTTCAAAGTGACCGCGGCCACCACTTCCACGTTGCCCAAGTCGAGCATGATTTTCCCGGTGGGCATCGCCGGCAGGTCAAACTCCTGCATATACGTCGCCGTGCCGGAATAATTTTGGATCCCGGGATCCGGATGTTCCGTCCAGGAGATGAGTTCGGGGAAGGTCAGTTGCGCCGGGGCGCCGGAGTTCGGCTGGAATTCGACCTGCCAGGGACCGGAAAGTTGTTTCCAGACCGGCATCTCCCCGACCAGACCGGGAGCCGCCGTCGTCGGCGCCGGTTCGTCCCGAAACACGATGAAGCGAGACCCGTTGGCTTCTAACTGGAGCGGCACTTCGCTGCGATCTTGCTTCGCGCTGAATCCGGGCAATGCGGTGATCTCACCCGTCTCCGGATTCCATGTCTGCGGGATTTTACCCTGCACGCGGAAGACGCCGGTAAAGGTCGCGGGCTCGGCGAGATGATTAGCCACAAAATAAATGTCGTCAGTTCCACTCCGGCGGTGGGCGAATAAAATCTTTTGTTTGGTGTCCACCGCTTGAAAGTCTTTCGGCAGACCCAGCCCTGCCAGGACCTCCGCCGGTGTCCGCCCCCAGATCACCTTGCCTTGACCGGTCGCGTGTTCACCGGAGTTACCCGGCTCACCTTGTCCCCAGAGTTCATCGGCAATCTTTCGGACCTCGGCGTCTCCCTCGGCCCCGTTGGCGAGGCTGCGTGATCCGACCGGCTTTTTTGATGCGAGCACCACCGCCCCTTGCATCACCAACTCGCGCAGTTGGCGCGCGGCGGCGAGCGTCAGGTGATCGCCGCCCGCCAGCACCAGCACGCGGTAGCTCATGCCGCCCGGCAGCACCACGCGTCCATCTTTCACGCTGGCTCGGGTCAGGTTTTCATCGCCGCCCACGTCGAAATCATAGCCCTCCGGCGGCGCGGGCCGCATGCGGGCCGGGGCAATTTTCTGCGGCACATCATTTCCCAAGTGATAGAGCAGATCCATCACGGGCTGGCCTTGCTGCATCATATAGGCCGACCGGGCGAGCGTGTTCCAGAAGCCGCCGCTGTATTCCCACCAGGTGTTGTGGCGTTGATAAGGGAGATAGAAGCGTTCCTCGGTCACGCCCGGTTTCCGGTCGTCCCAAGGTTGGTGGACATAGGCGAGCACTACAAATCGGTTCACGCCCAAGGCCAGTGCGTTGTCGGCCAGGGGTTTTATTTTTGCCGGTGTCACATCGGCGGGACTGCCGGTGAATGACTCGGCCGCGACGATGGGAAGTCCGTAAACATGGGCGGCCGAGGAAGTCTCTTTGCTTTCGAGCGTCCCGTCGGGCTGGCTGAACCAGAATTCACACATGGGAATATCGACATGGCCCTTGGCTTGGACGTCGTCCATCGGCATGGGGGTTGCGATGCCGGTTTGCGCCATCACGGTCATGTTGTTGGCATGGCAAAGCCGCTGGAACTCACCGTAGTAAAGATCCGCGATCAAATCCGCGCAGGTGCGCCGCACATCGGTTAGAAAACGATCGGACTGTTCGGGGCTTTCCACCACGCGTCCGGCCATCGTCGGCAAAAAACGGCGCAGATCGTAACCCCGCCGTTTCTGGAATTGTTCCGCAAAATCGGCGGTCCAGTTTTGCGAGCCCATCTCGGCGCTGTCGATGTTGATGCCCGCGAGGCGCGCCCCCGGAACCTTTTTTACTTCTTTCAAGATCCGGCCGACATAATTTTCGAACTGCACCTCTGCGGCCTTGGCGCTCATCTTGTCGCATTCCAATCCTTTGCTTTCGGGGCGACCATGTTTTACGTAGGCGCCGGTCGCGGTGCGGCCAAAGCGCAGAATCGTCCATCGACCGGGCGGCGCATCCCACTCCAATGTTCCATCGGTGCCAAGCCGTGCCGTCAAATCAACGATCGTCGCCGGATCAATCACTTCGCTCTTAGAATAAGTCGGCGTGTGATCCGGATTGGCAAAATCAATATGGTTCGCCGACTTCACCTCCCATTGATCCATGCGCGCTTCGCCGCTCAACTCGATAATGCCCAGATACAAGTCGTCGTCCTTGTATTGCGCATTGCGGCCCCAGTCATGCAGGTTCAAACGAAAATACCGTGCTGTCCGCGCGGGAAACGCCAGCGTCTGTCGTTCACGTCCATCCATCTGAAAACCGAGTTGCGGCAGCGTGCAAACAGATTCCCATTTCACTCCATCATCACTCGCTTCCAACTGACCGAGTGGAGGATGCGGGCGGACACCTTGGCCGTAATTGTCATCGCTCCAATTTCCGGGAACTTGCGTGGCGACGATGAGCCCCTTGGAATTCGGGCGTTGCGAAAACGCCAGGCTGCGCGCGGTGAAGGGTTTGCCGTAGTCCATTTGGATTAACGTGGACTGGCCTTTCGGCGCCGGCGGAATCCGGACTTTTTTTCCATCGCAAGCGAACATCACGGACAATTCAAGCCCCGCCGGTTCGCAGGTGAGAGTCGGCGGGTGAACGGCTTCCGAACCCGCCCGCGACGGAAAGGCCAGCACCGCGACCTCGCGGTAGAATCCAAGTTTCGTCGGCGGTTGGGGCAATTTCTTAGAAAACTTTTGTCCGCCTTCAATCTGAAGTTCACTCGAGACCAATCGCTGCTGGCCCAGCTCCGGCGTGATCCACGGCCCCCCGGCCACGTAGCCCGGCCCCACATTCACTTCCAGGGACATTCCCAGTCGCGCACACTCGGCGGCGGCAAAGCGGACGCGCGCCATGAACTCCGGCGAAAGGCTCTTGTAAGCATCGGGCGCATCGCTGAAGACCTGCTCGTAGAGCACCACACCGCCCCAGCCGACGCGTTTCATCGCCTCGAGATCCTGCGTGATGCCATGCTCCGTCGTCACGGACTCGCCCCAGAACCACCAGCAGGCGGGCTTGGCCGCCGCCGGCGGAGTTTTGAAGGAGCTTGGTTCTAAAGCTCCAGCGGTCATTGCTCCAACCAGGGCCAGCAGGCAAGCTAGCAACGCAGTTGTGTTCATTTTCATTTGCTTCGAAAACGGACGCCTTATTTTAGCGGTGATTTAAATTCATAGCGGCCTGAGGCAACCTTCAGGACTGCGTGCCCGTTTTCCCAACGCACCGATTGGACGCCGGAAACACGCCCGAGGTTGCGACCGCTTTCGCGGATTGAATCCATCGTTGCCGCCGGGAGATAAACCGTGGCGGTGGTGTTCACGGGGATCACCAGGCGCAGATTAAATTGGTCGCCATGCCTTTCCCACGCCGAGCTGATTTTGCCGCGCACGGAATCATAGCTGCCTTTGGCCCACGTCAGGTCGCCGACAATCTGCGGCTTGATGATGATGCGCTGGAAGCCTGGGCCCGCAGGATCGCACTGGATTCCGGCTAGGTCGTGATAGAACCATTCAATGATATGCCCCAGCATGAAATGGTTCTGGGAGGAGGTTCGCTGAGCATCCCACGCCTCCGTCAGGCTGGTGGCGCCCTGCGCAAGCTGGTAACCGTAACCCGGCTTGTCCGACTGGTTGTTCATCGCGTAGATGAGGTCCGACCGTCCGCCTTCCGCCAGCGCTCGCAGCAAGTAGCGATAGCCAACGTCGCCGGCGGTGAGGCCGTTTCCGCGCGACTCGACGTCCGTCACCAGCGCCTGCAGAACCGCCGCGCGATTCGTCTCCTCCACCAAGCCCATGGCCAGCGGGATGGCATTGGCGCATTGCGAACCCGTCGAATAGCCACCGGTGGCGGGGTTGTAGAACTTTCCGTTGAAACTGCTGCGGATGCGGTCCGCCTGGGCGGCAAACATCTTGGCGTCATCCGTCTTGCCCAATGATTCTGCGGCCTGCGCCAGGACCCGGGTATCGAGGTAATAGAAGGCCGTGGCGGTCAGCTCCTTGGGGGTGAGTTGGGCGCTCCCCGGGTGTTTCGGTCCAAGGTCATACCAATCGCCCAGGCCGAAGTTCAGAATATCGTTCTTTGCCCGCGATTCGAGGTAGGCCGCATAGCGCTTCATCTCATCGTAATGGCGCCGCATCAATCCCGTGTCGCCGGTAAACTCATACTGCTGCCACGGCACGAGCACCATGGCGCTGCCCCACTCAGGCGAGTTGCGAAATCCATTGGATTCATCCTCCGGCGTTTTGCCGAACACCGTGTATTCCGGGGCAATGCTGGGCACCATGCCCGTCGGCAACTGCGAGTCGCGCATGTCATCCATCACCTTGGCGAACAGCCGGTCGAGGTTGAACTCGTAACGCAACGACGGCCCGTTCAAATGATATTGCTCCAGCCAGCCGAGCCGTTCCCGATGCGGGCAATCGGTGATGACGCTGACCAGGTTGGCGCGCTGGGCCCAGCGAATGAGCGTATGAATGCGGTTGAACAACCCGTTCGAACATTGAAATTCCCCGACGGGCTCAGACGCGGTATGAATCACCTCGCCCGCCAATGACTGAACCACCGGAAGTTCTCCACCGGTCTCAGCCGGGCGACACTCAACTTGAAGATAGCGGCAGCCTTGGTAATGAAATTTTGGCAACCATGATTCTTTACCCTGACCGGCTAAGGTGTATTGCCAATAGGATTTTCCCTGCCCCGCCGAATTCCGGTCCACGGTGCCATCCGCATTGATCAATTCCGCCGGTGTCAGACGCACTATGGATCCTGCCGGGCCTTTCACCTGTATCCGTGGCATGATGGGGGCGTTCTGGCCCAGATCATATACCTCGACGCCAGCCTTCAGTGGGCGACGGTTTATGGGTTGAATGGTTTCAATGATTCGCAGCGGTGGCGCCGCCGCCGATTGCCCGCGAAGCACCCCGCCCGGCCCGCTCATCTCCACCGCCGCCGTCCAATTCATCGAGTCAAACCCGGCCCTGTCCCAGCCCGGCTCGACTTTGCGGGCGTCAAAATCTTCGCCTCCATAGATGCAGCTGAAAGTGATCGGGCCGGGACTCACCCGCCAACTTGCATCCGAACCGAGCGTTTGCACCGAGCCATCGGCATATTCCAGCCGCACCTGCGCGATGGCCTTGAGCGGCCCGAAACTTCCTTTGAACTTCGCATAGCGTCCGCCCGTCACCCGATACATTCCGCTGCCCAGCACCAAGCCGACCGCATTCGCACCCGGCTTGAGCATCCGGGTCACGTCATGCGTGTCGTAGAGACAGGTCTTGTCATACTTTGTCCAGCCGGGCGAGAGCAGGTCTTTCCCGGACTTTCTGCCGTTAAGCGAAAGCTCATATTGACCCAGTCCGCAGACCGACACGAGGGCGCGTTTCAAACCCCGCTTCACCGCAAATTCACGGCGCAGCCGCAGGCTCGGAAAATTGGTGTCCGGCGCGCCAATCCATTTCGCCTGCCAATCTTCCGGGGGGAGGATACCCATGGTCCATTCCGCGGGGGCACTCCAGGCGGATGCCTTTCCATCCCGATCCCACAAGCGCACTTTCCAATGGCAGCGTTCAAAAGTTCCCAACTCTTTTCCGCCATAAGACACCTGCACCGACTGATCCGAGGAAACGTTACCACTGTCCCAGAGATCGGCGTCACCCTTCGCGAGCAGCTTGGCCGAGCTGGCGACGAGCACTTGATATGCCGTCTGCTTTTGTCCGCGCTCTTCGGATATAATTTTCCAGGACAGCTTGGGATGTGCGGTATCAATACCCAGGGGGTTTTCCAGGCGGTCGCAGCGCAATTGCTCGACCTTGACCGCCGCCCGTGAAATGTCGGCGGTCATCCAGGTTGCGAGGGCCAGCCAGAAGCTGAGTGCTTTGTTGATCATGGTCGTTCTGTTGTCATTATTTCAGGGGCTCCGATGAACTGAGCATGGATTCAAAGCGATAGCGTCCGGACGCCACCGCATAAACCGCAGCACCCTTTTCAAAGCGCAGAAAATTGACGCCCGATGTTTTACCCGCTGGCTGGCCGGCTTCGCTGACACTCTGTGCGTCCTTGGCGGGAATGAAAACTGTCGCTGTCGTATTCACGGGAATCTCGACGCGTAAATTGAATCGCTCGCCGTGCTTTTCCCACGCCGAATCGATCTTTCCATGCACGGAATCGTAGCTGCCTTTCGCCCACGTCAGGCCGCCGACAATTTCCGGCTTGATGATGATGCGCTTGAAGCCCGGGCCGGCCGGATCGGGGCGGATGCCAAGGAGGGACTGGTAAAACCACGCGCCGACCGACCCGCCCAGCGACGGCATCATTGCGTGTTCGCCGCGCCAGTTCTCCTTGAAAACACCTTCGTTCATCAGCGTGCCCCAGCCGGGAAAATCGCGCTGGCTCACGATCTCGGCGGCGAGGTCGGCGCGGCCAACGTCCGTCAGGCATTGCAGCAGAAACGGCGTGCCGACAAAGCCGGTGTTCAAATGATTTGTCGCCCCGTGCACGGCTTCCACCAACCGTGCGATGGCCAGCGATTGTTTGTCCTCCGGCACAAGGCCAAGGCTCAACGGCACAACATACGCGCTCTGGCTGTTCTTCGATTTGGCATAAAGCCCGGTGGCGGGATCAAAGAATTTCCGGTTGAAGCGTGAGGTGATTTCATCAGCAAGCTTCGCATAGGCCTGCGAGTCATCTTCCCGACCGAGAATCGCCGCCGTCCGGCTCACGATGCCTGCGTAGTAAGCCCATGCCGCCGTCGAGGTGAGCGCCACTGGCGGTTTCGCCAGTCCTTGCCAGTCGCCCGTGCCCCATGCCAGTAAGCCGTCGCGAATCGAGTCTTCATCCACTCTCTCTGTGGGCCGACCGCGCCGCGCGCCGGTGTTCGCTCCAACGCCATCCTGCGCGCGGCGACCCAGAAAGTTCACATACCGCTTCATCGGCTCATAAGCTTCGGCGAGGAACTGCCGGTCGCCATAGTAGTCGTAAAATTTCCACGGCAGATAAACGATCATGCCGCTCCACCAGGGACAATTCCATCCCTGCGTCTGCAATCCCGCGATCGGAGCAATCGCGCCGAGGTAGCCATCGGGTGTCTGGTTCGCCGCGAAGTCGCGCCACCAGTTGCGATAATAGGTCGGCACGTCGGTGAGATAGACCGCCGCGTCCATCATGTTTTCCGCGTCCTGCGTCCACGCCTCCTTTTCGCGTGAAGCATCCATCGGCTGGCCGAAGTTGTAGCTCAAATGCGTGCGCCACAAAGCGCGGTGGAGATCGTTGAAAAACTCATTCGAACACTTGAACTCGCCGACGTGTTTCAGATCCGTGTGCGCCGCCTGCCAGCTGATTTGTTCCGGTTTCAATGGCTCACTCAATCCCGTGATTTCTAACTCACGCGGCCCGACATTGATATAGAACTTCGGCTCCAGCACCTCCGTTCCACCACCGCGCAATATGAATTCCAGCGGCGGCAACGTGAATTCGGCGCCCACTTTCCCGGCAATCGAAATTTTCTGTCCCGGCTTTCCTTTCACCACGAGCCGAGGCCAGCCGGCGGCCACGACGTCGAAAAACGCTTTGTTACCCGCGACCCGCGACGGCGCGAGGCACTGCTGCCGACGCACCGGCGGTATCGCCGAGGCTTCCATGCGCCCCGCTGGTGCTTGAGATATTGCGACCGAATTCCAGTTGGTTGGCGCGAGGCGTAAATCCTGTTTTTCACCGCGCCAGAGGTCGTTATATGTAATCGGGCCTGCGGCCCACTGCCACGTTTCGTCTGTGCCGAAAAATCCCCGCGATCCGTCAACGTATTCAACTTCCAGTTCCAGCAACAACTTTGGACCGCCGAAACGTCCCCAGCGATTGTGATACCCGGTGCCTTTGCCCCCCGGCACGACGATGTTGTCCGCTTCGTCCGCGCCGATGTGCTCCACGGGACTGTGCTGCCCGTTGCCCAAGACCGCATCCAACGTGTGACCCCCTTGGGAGAGCAGCGACGTGACATCCTGCGAGATGTAGAGCACGCGGCGGTTCAGATCAGAAAACTCCGGCGACAGCACCGCATCGCCGACCTTGCGACCATCCATCGTCAACTCCACCCAGCCCAGCGCCGAGTAACGGGCGATGGCGCGGTGAACGCGCTTCGGCACAGCGATTTGCTTTTGTAGATAAACCGCCGGCCCGGCGATGTATTGGTTAGTCGGCGAAGAAATCCATTTTGCGTTCCATTTGTCCGGCGCCAGCACCCCCATCGTCCAGCTTGCGGGCAAACTCCACGCCGCCGGTTCGCCCGCCGCATCCCAAACCCGCACTTTCCAAAATACCTGCTGTCGCGACATCAGCGGCTTGCCGGCGTAAAGCACCCCGACGTTTTCCTCGGATACTACCTTGCCGCTGTCCCATAGATCGGCGTCATCTTTCGCTAGCAGCGTAACGGAGCTGGCGACCAGCACTTGATACGCCGTTTGTTTCTGACCGCGTTCGCCTGACTCCATTCGCCAGCTCAACTGCGGTTGCGTGGCATCCACTCCGGGCGGGTTCTCGCGGTAGTCGCAGGTCATGCGCGTGACGCGCAGTTCGCCAGCCAAACTGTCTGGCGCAACCAACGCCGCCATGAAAACGGCGATTAGCCAGATGAGGTTGGCGGGTAAATACTTCATGGCTTGGCTTGAACTCGGATTAATTCCACGCCATGCGCGGGAACGGTGGCGGTGAATTCATTCGTGAAAACGCCAAGATTCTTCTGCCGCCACAAATCGCGCACGGTCTGCGCGTCTTGAAGCTGAAGCGCGCTCCAGGTCACTGTCACGCTCGCCGGCTGTTCAGAGCGATTGAACAACCCCACGGCGCGCGCGCCATCTTCCCTGCGCTTGGCCCAGACTTCGGTTTGCGCTTTGGCGTCCTGCGCGACGCGCGATGCCTGCTGGCCGAGCGGGTCTTGATTCACTGCGATCACTTCGTCATTCGACAGCAGGCCGAGTGTGAAATCATCCACCTTCCGCAAATCACCGCCGATGAGCAGCGGCGCGTTCAGCAGACACCACAGGCTGACCTGCGTGTATTGTTCATCGGGCGTGAGCCGCGACGGCGTGTTGCGCGCCATCACGCCCACCATCAGCATGTCGGGATCATTCCAGCGGCCCGGCCCGGAAAACTTTTCCAGGCCCGCCTGACCGAAGCCATAACGCGCCACGGTTTCCCACTTATCAATGATGTCACGCGTCGTGCGCCAGGTGTTCGCGCCAGCATCGGCCGCCCATTCGGCTGAATTGCCCATGCCGTATTGACAGAAGCTGAACACCATGTCGCGCCGGGTTTTTCGCAGAGCGCGTGCCATCAATTCATACGGCTTGCGCGCTTCGGTCACGCTGTCGTCCCTGGCGATCTGCTGGTAGGAGCACCAATCGTATTTAAGAAAATCAAAGCCCCAGTCCGCGTAAGACTGTGCGTCTTGTTCTTCATGCTGGTAACTGCCGGCAAAGCCGCCGCAATTCAGCGGGCCGGGCGAGGAATACAAACCAATCCGCAATCCCAGACCGTGAACGTAACTGCACAACGCCGGCATATCCGGGAAACGTCCGTTGGCGCGGATGCGACCATCCGCTTCACGCGGCGCGCCGTTCAGCAACGGATCTTTCGCCGCCGGATTCATCGTCCAGCCCTCGTCGAGATTGAGGTAGCTCCAGCCGTGATCGGCGAGGCCGGACTTCACCATCGCGTCCGCCTGCTCGCGGATGAGTTTGTCGCTGATCGCGAGGCGAAAGCCGTAATAGGTGTTCCACCCCATCGGCGGCGTGAGCGCGATGCGGTCGCCGACTTCGATGCGGAAATCGCGCTTCGCCACGCCCAGCGCATTGGACGCCACCAGCGTGACGGCAAACGTGCCTCGCTCTTTCAGCGTGCCGGTGACGATTCCCGAATCAGCATCGAGCAAAAGTCCGTCGGGAAGATTCTCCACGGCAAAAGCCATCGGACGTTCCCCCGTGGCCGGGATGCGGAACCGGAATGGACTGCCCGGACGCACGCCAAAGTTTTTTGGCCCATTGATGCGTGGCGTGATCGGCGGCTTGGGCGTACGGATGGCAATCATGGAATTTGTCATCGTGACGCGGTCTGCGACGACATCACGTTGACTACGAGAAGTGTCTTGGGAATATCCGCCGACCGCAGCGAGCAGGCACAGCGCCCCGATGGATGTCTTCTTCAAGTCCGTTTCCATCGGCTATTTCAAGTTGATTTTCATCACGTAGCTTTCGGGCGTTTCGCCGCCGTTGAGATTGAAGCCCGCCGCGCCGTAGAAATACGCCGGCTTGCCGCCGAGCATCAAAATGCCGGGACGCTCAAACTTGAAGTCACGTCCGTAAAGCTGGCGCACTTTGGACAAATCCACATTGCGGTTGTAGTTCGTCGAATAGAAAAAACCAATTTCAGCATCCGCCAGCGTGAAGTTGGTTGGCGAATCCGAGCGCCACAACAGTCCGCCGCCGGGAATGCCGGTGTGCGTTCCGTAATTGTCATCGGTCAGCAGACAGATTTTCTTGTCCCAGACGAACGCCGTCGCGTCTTCAATCTTGGCGACGTTTTCGGTGCACCAACGATCACCCAGCCGATACGGGCCTTCCGGCTGGTCCGCCACGGCGTAGGCGTAGGCGTAGCTTTTGATTTTGCCGTTGTGTTTTCCGCCGTGGAAATAGACGTAATATTTTCCACCGTAAGCCAGGAACGTCGGATTCGTGCACTGCCAGTCGCCAAACGACCAGTGGTTTGTGTCCGACGATGGCATGAAAAGTGGCTCATCGGCGGTCAAATTTTTCCACGGGCCATTGGGTGAATCGGCGACGCACAAGCCGATGTAATTCGGAGTTTTGCCGGCGGCCAAAAAGGCGCTTGGGCGACGATCAAACGAAATGTAGAGCAGCAGATACTTGTTCCCCGCTCGCGCAATGGCCGGATTGTGAATGGTGTTGTTCCAAAGCGCGTCGGGATTGGCCGGAATGGCGACGTCATGAAATTTGAACGGGCCCTCCGGTTGATCGCCGACGTAATGCGCAACTTCGCAATGCGTCCGCCAGCCGCCCATCTTATAAATTTTCGGCCAGCGCGAACAGTAGAGGTGGATTTTGCCGTCTGCTCCAGCGATTGGCGACGTGCACCAGACATAATAATCCGGCTCGCTGACGGCGGCACCGACCCATTGCATCGCCTTCGCCAACTCGGAAATCCGTGTCACCGGCGGCGTTCGTTTGGCGGGTGCGGCAGACTTTTCGGCAGCGACTCCGGTAGGCCGCGAGCGCAACGGCTCGTTGGTGGCGGCAAAAATTTGCAGGCTGTACAGGCCAATCAGAATGATGCAGACAATGTTGGGTCTTGTTTCAGCCCCCGCCCTGCCACCCGCCGGGAGGCACGCCAGCCATATGGTATTTTTCATTTTTATTTATGGGTGGGGCGTAAGTTATGTCATGCGGATTTATGGTTCGACGGTGACAGCACCATTCTTTACGTCTGGCGTCCACTCGCGGGGTTCCGGAAGCCAGAGCTTGCCGGCGCCAATCTCCAACGGTATCCAGAGGGAACGGCTGTCCCATTGGGCCTTGGGTTTCCCTTGGTCACCCATGAAGATGACGGTCGTTTTGTTAGTGCCGACGACCTTCAAAAGCAGCGTGGATTGGGAATGGTAGGTCTTCGTCTCGGGCGGGGCGATGTCCTTGAACTCGCTCCACGGACCTTTCAGATCTTTGGCTGCGGCGTATTTATTTGCATTCGGCTTCCAACCGGTGAGCGCGGAGCCGCCGTGGGCAGTGATATGCTCGCCGCGATCGTCAGGCCGGCTCGCGCCGGGCTTGATGGTCGTAGCCGGATTGACCGTAGCAGCCGACACGCAGACCGTAAATAATGCAGCCAATGATGTGGGCCAATTCATGAAATATTTCATCGTGGCAATGGTGGCTCAAGGCGAAACCAGAATCCGGTAAAAGTTTTGGTTCCCGCTCGTGGTGTCGGCAAAGGTGAGCACCGCGTCCACGCCGTCCTGCGCCGGGCCGATGTTCTGCCAGCTCGTGCTCTTTAAGGTGGCGCTCCGTTGCAGCTGGTAGGTGTGTCCGTCATAGCCTTGGATGGTGAGCGTGAACGTCCCCCCGGCTTGGGCGGCGGAACTGACGACGATGTTGGTGGCCAGCAGCACCGTGCCGTTATTGATGAAATTCACCGGTAACGTTTGCGCGCCGGTGAGCAGGTCGAGCCGGCCGTTGTTGACGAAGGTGCCGGTGACGGCCAGGCCGGAGCCGTTGAGAAATTGCATCGTCCCGTTGTTCGTGACGTTGCCGGTGATCGCCAGCGTCGCGCCGCAGTCCGCCACCACCGTGCCGTTGTTCAATAAATTTCCGGTGAGCGCTCCGCAGCCGGTCAGCGTGCCGCCGGCATTGATCTGCACGAGGCCGGCCGTGATGCTGCCGGGCAGGTCCAGTGTGGCGGTGTTGGAGACGATGACAAAATTCGTCGTCATGATGCTCCCGGCAATTCGCAGCGTGCCGGCGGCGACGGCCGTGATGCCGCTGTGTGTGCTGGCGCCGCTCAGGGTCCACACGCCCGAACCGGTTTTGATGATGCCGGTCTGCTCGGTGATGTTGCCGGCATATTCCGCGCTGGTGTTCCGTCCGCCCACGCGCCAGATCACGGGCTGTCCTCCGGAGTTGCCGGCGGTGGTGCTCAACCAGGATCGTCCGGTGCCGGCCAATTCGCCGATGTCCACTGTCGGCCGGCCGCCGGCCTGGCAATACATGTTCACATTGGAGGCAAGATTGATGGCCGCGTTGCCAAAACCCAAGGCGTTCTTGATCCGGAAATCGTTGGTGCCGCTGCGCGGTGCGACGTTGATCTGGCCGGTGAATCCCGACCAGTCGCCGCTGACCAGGCCGCGCACGTAATCCACCGTCAGGTTCAGCACGCCGCCGCCGCTCAATTGTCCCATCAAGCCATTGCCGGCAAAACGCGGTGGGCAAAGAATGGTTCCGGATTGGCCGAGCGGCACGATCAGATTGTTGGGTAGATTGTCATAGGAGATGCCGGTGTTGCCGCGATAGCCATTGAGTTGCAATGTGCCGCCGGCAAACGTTATGGAACCGCCGCCAATGCCGGCATTGCTCAATTCGCCGCTGCCGAGTTGGATTGTGCCGTCGTCAATCGTGGTGCCGCCGCCGAAGTTGTTGGTGCCGTTCAGTATCAGCAGGTTCGTGCCGGTTTTATAGAGCGCCATCGTGCCCTCAAGCGTGCCGGCGCCGCCGATGGTCCAGATTTTCTTTCCCTGCACGGTGATGAAGCCGGGCAACATTGACCCCGATTTTGTGACGGTGGAAGAGTTGTTTCCCGTGTCGTCGAACGTCACGTTGTCGCCGTTGGTGAACATGGTGGCGATGCTGTTCGAGCTGATGACCCAGTTCGTTGTCGTCGTGATGTCCCACGCGTTGGCATTGTTGCCGCCGCGCCAGATGAGGTTGCGGCCGGGCGGCGGCGCGGGCGGGCCGGGCGGCAGTTCGAGGGCGAGGTAGTCATACATCACATGATCAAACGCCCAGTTCACCGAGCGCTCGACCAGCGTGATGGTGTTCGTGCCGAGGCGTAGCGCGGAGAGCGGCACGGCTTGATAGCCCAGCCCGTATTTGGCGTGGATGCCCTCGCGGATCAGGGCATTGCCTCCGGAACCGCCGCCCGGGAAGTTGATGTTCACTTCACCGACCATTGCGGATTCGTCGTTGACGTAAACATCCACCGCGCCGTAATACATGCTTGCAATGGAAAAGACCATCATCGCGCTGCCGCTGGTCGGCAGGTTGGTGAGCGTGAAATGAATCCGCCACTTCCACTGCACCCAGTTCGTGCTGCCGACGCCGGGTTCGTAGCCGGACTGCACATAATTCCAATCCGTCGCCCAGTTGTTCGAGCCGACGGTGTATTCAAGCGGGTTTGGCAGCTCCTGGCAGTATTGATCCCATAGATACGGATACCAGTAATTCGTGCCGTGCTTGAACTCGGCGGCGCTGCGGTCGGGCACGCCGATTTCCCAGGCGATTTGCGCGCCGGGATGCGTATTCGTCCAGTTCAAATTTCCCAGCGCATTCGTCGCGCCCGCCGTGACGAGTATGTTCGTCAAAGTAAATTCGCCCACCGCGCCGGGCGTCCACGCGGAAAGCGTGAACGCGCCGGGACGCAGATGCGCGAGCGAAAAATTTCCGTTCGTGTCCGGGTGGACCCAATCCTGATAATGCTTGGAATCAAACTGCCAATTTCCACCGGGATCAGGCTGCGCGACGCCCAACCAGGTGTTCGTGCCTGCCGCGAGCGACGGCTTGAGCGGATCGGTCAAAATAATTTTCCCCGCGACCGTGCCCCGCGCGGAGTCCGCCGGATAATCGGAATTCGTCAGCCACGAGTAGGGCCACGCCGCGACTTCCGCCTGCACTTGCGCCTTCGCGTCGGCCCACAGCGCATCGCCTTGATGACTCGTGGCGGTGGTCTTGTTGCAGTAAAGCAGAAAGGGCCCAAAAATTTTCGACCACGTCTCGCCGGCCGCCACGCTCGTGCTCGAACCGCCAAAATGGTCGCGTCCGAAATGCTGGAGCAGATACGACTCGGCCACGGTGAGGTCGGTCATGTTTGGCCCGTCGTTCAGATAATCGTAGCCGCCGAGCACGAACCACACGCCGATTTTATTCGTGTCGCTCGCATGACCCCAGCAACCGATTTTCTGATACTCGGCGGCGTATTCATATTTGCAGTCCATCTGCCCCGCGCGGGCGCCGGTGGTGAGGGTCTTGATCTCTGCGATGCCGGTGGCCGCCTCGTTCAAAAAATCCGAATAGGTTCCCCAATACCAGTTGCGCAGCGCGTCCACGTAAATCCGCTCAAACGTCCAGTCCGTCGCGGTGTGCGGCAGTTTCCACACGATGCGCCATTCGCCGACGCCCGTGTCGGGATAGCTCGCCGGATGGGCCAGGATCGCGTAGGCGTAGAGCCCCGTGTCGCCGCGCCGGAGCACGTAATGGCAGTCAATGTCAAAGGCGTGAACCCGGTTCGTGTTGTTCGCCCAGATCACCTTGCAGGAGATGTCCACCATGTCGGCATTGCTGGTCGTGACCGAATAGACGCAGTTGCCGGGATTCTCGTAGCTCGTGCCGCCGTCCATGCTGTAATAAATCCGGCCGGAGGTGTCGAGCATCTGCGTGCCATTGAACAGATACGACGTGACCTGCGCCGAACTCGTGGCGATCACCGCGGTGATGACGCCGTTGCCGAGCGTGGCATTGCCGCCGGCGTAGGCCAGCGTCACGTTCGCGCCCGCGCCGTTCGTGCCGCCGCCTGCGTCATTTGCCCACGATACCGTGGTGAACGCCAGCCACCCCAGGTAGAAAATGATTCGCGCAAAGCTCATCCTATGATGGAATTGTATTGTTCAAAAATAGATCATACCCTGCCGTCCGGCCATCGCAATAACTGGTGATGGCGCGGGCTGGCCACCACAATCACTGCCCCTGAAAAGGATAATCGGCGGGCATTCATTGTCGGGTCTGCTTCGGCGCAAGGGCCGCGGGTTCATAGATTTCGGCTTCGATGATCTCCAGCGCGCCGGGCTTCCCGGATTCGGCATTTCCCGGCGGCTGCTTGTCCGCCACTTCCACCAGGCCGAAGCCGTCCTTGTCCTCAATCGCCCCGACCAGTTCGATGCGCACGGTCTTGCCTGCCGTCGCCTGGAGCGGCAGGGTGACATAGCCCAGGCTCTTCGGCGTCACGCCCGTCCACGCTTCTTTGCCGTCCACCGTGACGCGCAGCGGATAGGATTTTCTGCGCCAGCCTCCCAGTTTCAACTCTACTTCGTTGACGGTCGCCGGACGCTCCAACTCGAATTGGATCCAGGCCGTCGTGCGTTTGCCGTCGTTCTTCCAGCCGGTGCTTTCGTTGTCATCAAAGGCTGCTGTGACCTGTCCGGTATGCGCGCCCGCCGTGGCGCTGGCAATGCGCAGGCTGTTGCGCGTGGGCGTGACGGAATCTCCCGCCGGCGTCGGCCCGCGATCTAAACGCGGGCGTAGCCCGGCGTCGGGCATGGTTTTGGCCAGCCCATCGGTCGCGGAAAAGGACCTGGATACCAGCTCGAGGGTCGCCGGTTTCAAGCCTTTGGCTCTGGCGCTCAGCGTGATTTCCCCGGCTTTTGGTAGTGAGCGGAGAATGACCCGATTAACACCACCCTCCACCGGCAGTTCCTTCGCGAGAATATAGTTATTCGTTCCCACCGCGATGCCGCCGCGCCACTCGGCGGGGCCGGCGAGTTCAAACTGGATCAGGTTCAACGCCGTCGGGCAGCGCTGGTCTTGCGCATCCACTACTTCGACATCCACCAAGGCCATGTCCGCCCCGTCCGCGCACAGACCATTGGGTCCGGTGTGTGATGTCAGCCGGATCGCCGCGGGCTCGCCCGCCGTTTTGATCGCCGTCTCGCACAGTTTTTTTCCGCCGGCGTCATAACCCACGGCCTTGATTTCACCCGCAGTGAACGCCACTTCCTTCCACGTGTGGAGAAAATGCGAACTCGGTTCGCCGAAGCCTTTCGACTGGCCGTTGATGAACAGTTCCACCTTTTCCGCGGAAGCGACGACATAGACCGGTTTCTTGACCCCCGCCTCGTAGTTCCAGTGGCCGATGATGTGGATCGCCGGCTGCGGATTCACCCAATCATTCCACATGACCTGATGCGCATAGAAGCCCTCTTTCGGCAGGCGCATCGCGTCCACCTCGCCGCTGCACCGGTAGTCTGCCGCGCCGCGATAGTGCGTTTGCGAGTCCGAGAAATAGATGTTCACCCCGCCGGCATTCACGCGCGCGCCGGTGCCGGGGCGTTCGTTCCAGTAATCAAACCAGCGCACCACGTTTTCGACCGCGTGCGTGTCCTGGTTGCGGTTGTAGGGGGCGGGGTTCTCGCCTTTCGGCGCCGGCGGGCCGTCGCCGTCCTTGTGATACGGCGGCGACCAGTCATCCCAATATTTGCGCAGCCCCTCGTCGCGCGAATATTCCATCATCCACAGCGGCTTGCCCGCGCTCTTGTTGAGGTAAAGCATCTCGCCGCCATATTCGGCCGACTGGCTGGCCAGCATGTTCCGGCTGCCGATGGCCCGGCCGCCGTGCGGATCGTATCGGTCGCGCACGGCCTTCATCTCGGCCATGTGTGCCTCGCTGATCTGGTTGTTCCCGCATTCGTAGAATACCACGCTCGGGTTGTTGCGGTTGTAGATGATCGCGTCGCGCATGAGTTCCACGCGTTGCTCCCAGCGGCGTCCGTCCACGTCTTTTTCCGAATCGCCCGCTGGCAGGGCTTGCATCAAGCCCGCCCGGTCGCAGGCTTCCACGTTTTGTTTTCCCGGGGTCACGTGCATCCAGCGGACGAGATTGGCGCCGCTCTCAACCATGAGATGCTCGCTGAAGTCGCTCAGCCACGGCGGCACGGCCGATCCGACTCCCGGCCACTCGTCCGTCGAGCGCTGCGCGTAACCTTTCAGCTGAATCGTGCGGCCGTTGAGTTTCAAGACGCCGTTCCCGAATTCCGTTTGGCGAAAGCCCGTGCGCGTCACGACGGTGTCCACCGGCATCCCCCCAACCTTGAGCGTCGTGGTCGCGTTGTAAAGATAGCCGTAGCCCCAGCTCCAGAAGTTGAGGTTGGCAACCGGCGTGGTGACGGAGACGGTGGTGCTTTCGCCCGCGGCGAGCGTGATGTCGTGCAGGCTGCCAAAAGCGGCCACCGGTTTTCCGTCCGCGTCGGTGATCGTGACGTCGCAGCTGAATTGCTTCGTCTCGGCGTATTCGTTTTTCACCTGGGCTTCGACTGTGACGTTCGCGGTGCGGCCCTGGATGTCAAAATCCTGCCCGTAGACATAGACCCCGAGCGTGCCGAGATTGGCATACAGCGGCAGCGTCTGATGCAGCTTGTCGGTGACATGGAGAAGGACGTTTTTGTTGATGCCGCCATAGTTCGCGTAAAAATTGCTGTCGTTCCATTCAAACCCCGATCCGGTGTCCTTCTCCCGGTAGCGCCAGCTATTGTCAATGCGGGCGGCCAGCACGTTCTCCGCCGGCGCCAGCTTAAGTTTGTCCGTAATGTCGAAGCCGAACGCCATCACGCCGTTCTCGCTGCGCCCGATCCATTCGCCGTTGAGATAAAATTCGCCGCCCTGCCGGATGCCTTGGAATTCCAGAAACACTTTTTTTCCCGCCGTCTCCGGCGGCAGCTTGAAATGCTTGCGATACCAGGCGATGCCCGTCGGCAAGTCGTGGATGCTGACCTTGAAGGCGCTGTCCTCGTTCCACGCGTGTGGCAAGGTCACGGGTTGCCACGACGCATCGTCGAACTCCCTCGTCGCCGCGTTGGTCGGATTCCCCGCGAACAACTTCCAGTCGGAGTTGAAATTGTAGGTGGCGCGCGGCGCCGCCTCGACGGCTGCCTTCACCTGCCCGACTGCCAGGGCGGCGAGCAGGCTTGGCAGTATAATCTGTTTCATCATGAAATGTGTCTGTTGCTCGCGGCTCCCCATTGCCCGCGGCTGCGGATTTTGCTTCATCCGGACGCTCGTGTCAGATGCGTGGCGGACAACCGGCCGCATCTGGGCTCCACCTTTGCGCCGCTGTGGTAAAGCATGCCGCCTCGAGACAAGCAGCGGGTCCGCGTAAAATAAATTCAACGGTGGTGTGGGGAAAATAATTCATCCCCCTCCCTCCAGCCATCGCCATAACTGGTGACGCGGTGAGTGAGCGCACCGGCTTCCAGTTGGTTGCCGGTTCTATGGGGATTCACTTGACCTTGGCGCACATTGTCCTGCTGCCGGACCGCGAGTTGTCCCAACTCACGGCTCTAGCTGTAGGTCAGACCACTGAAACCTCATAAACGCGCAAATGTATTGTAAATAAAAGGCATTTAGCAGTTGCTGCACTTCGCTTTCAGGTCGGATTCAGGTCTTGAAAAGTAGTTCAACGGAGCCGTTTTTGACTTATGTAGTTCAACATATAGTCAACAAAACTGTTTTTTTATCGCCAAACGCGCATCGCGTTTCGTTGAAATCGGCGCTGTCGGCATTTGTTTTGATCCTCAATCATCGTCCACTTTGCCCCGGATTTATTCATGCCTTTGTGACCCGTTCCAAAAATCCGCTTTCTGCTTTCCGCCGCCTCAATTTTTTTGCTATCGTCCGCACCATGCCGAAGCGGGAAGTTCAGGATTTTATTTCGCATTGGTCAGCGGCCAGTCCATCCGAACGGGCAAATTCACAGCCGTTCCTGATTGAGCTTTGCGATCTGCTGGACGTGCCGCGTCCCGACCCGCACCCGGCCAACGGCTATTTTTTCGAGTTTCCCGTCGAGGAACATCATCCCGACGGCACCACCAGCATTGGCCGAATTGACCTTTATCGGCGTGCCTGTTTCGTCCTTGAATCCAAACAGTTTCAGGAGGCCAAGGCCAAAGCCTCACAGCTTGAACTCGCCGCCGAGGAAACCGGATTGTTCAGCCGCAAAAAATCTTCCCAACCCGTGCGCGGCACCGATGCCTGGGATGAAGCGATGATCAAGGCGCGTGGACAGGCCGAGCGCTACATCCGCGCTATTCCCGATGACAACCCGCCGTTCATCATCGTCGTGGATGTCGGCCACTCGTTCGAGTTGTTTGAAGATTTCTCGCAGGCCGGCAAAACCTACCGCCCGTTTCCCGACCCGCGCACGTTCCGCATCCGGCTTGCCGATCTCGCCGACGAAAAAATCCGCGAACGGCTCCGCCTCATCTGGACGAATCCCGCCGCGCTCGACCCGTCGAAACATTCCGCCGATGTCACCCGCGAAGTGTCCGGCCATCTCGCCGAACTCGCCAAGTCGTTGGAACTCGCCGGCCACGAACCCGACATCGTCGCGCAATTTCTCACGCGCTGTTTGTTCTGCATGTTCGCCGAGGATGTCGAGTTATTGCCCAAAAACAGTTTCACGGAACTGCTCGAATCACTTCCGGCGACCGGCGAAGGCTTCGTGCAAAAAATCCGCACCTTGTTCGAGGAAATGCAGAAAGGCACGGATTATTCCGTTGTTTTGAATCGCAAACTGCTTCGATTCAACGGCGGTCTTTTTGAAAACTGCTCCGTCCTGCCCATTAACGGCCTGCAATTGAGCCTGCTCAAAGAAGCCGCCCGCCAGAATTGGGGCAACGTCGAACCCGCCATTTTCGGCACGCTGCTTGAACGCGCCTTGAATCCCGACGAACGCCACCAACTTGGCGCGCACTTCACCCCGCGCGCCTATGTCGAGCGCCTCGTTTTGCCGACCGTCATTGAACCGCTCCGCGCCGAGTGGGAACACGTCCGCGCCGCCGCCCTCACGCAAGCCCGCGCCGGCAACCTGAAAAAAGCCCGCGCCGAGGTGAATACGTTTCACGAAAAATTATGCCGGTTGGTAGTGCTTGATCCCGCGTGCGGCGTTGGCAATTTCCTTTACGTCTCCTTGCAGCATCTAAAAATTCTGGAAGGTGAAGTCCTCGATTTCGCCGCGCAGTTTGGCGACACCTTCAAACTTGAACTTGCCACCAACACCATTGACCCGCACCAATTTCTTGGCTTGGAAATCAATCCTCGCGCCGCCGCCATCGCGGAACTGGTTTTGTGGATTGGCTACCTGCAATGGCATTTCCGTTTGCACGGCAAACGCACGCCGCCCGAACCGATTTTGCGGGCGTTCAAAAATATCCAGTGCCGCGACGCCGTGCTCAAATACGACGGCGAACCGCAGCCCGCGCGTGACCAGGCCGGAAAGGTAATAACTGTGTGGGATCGGCGCAGCCAAAAAACCGACATGGTGACAGGCCGCAAAGTGCCAGACGAAACCAAGCGCGTGCCGTTGCTCACCTACGCCAACCCAAAGCCCGCCGAATGGCCGCAGGCCGATTTCATCGTCGGCAATCCGCCGTTTATCGGCACGGCGCGAATGCGGGAAGATTTGGGCGACGGTTACGCCGAAACGCTCCGCGCCACTTATCCCGACGTGCCGGAATCCGCCGACTTCGTTTTGTATTGGTGGCACAAGGCGGCGGAGCTTGTCCGCACCGGCAAGGCGCGGCGCTTTGGCCTCATCACCACGAACAGCTTGCGCCAGACTTTTGCGCGCCGCGTGGTGCAGGCGCAATTGTCCGCCCAGCCGCCGCTGTCGCTGCTCTTTGCCATTCCCGATCATCCGTGGGTGGACACGGCGGAAGGTGCTGCCGTGCGGATTGCCATGACCGTCGGCGCGGCGGGCAAATGCCCCGGCGAACTGTTGGAAGTGACCGGCGAGGAACCGCAGCCCGACGGTTCGGAAAAAGTTTCGTTCAAGTCCCATCCCGGAATAATTTCTGCCGACCTCACCACCGGCGCAGACGTTAGCAGTGCGGTTTCGCTAAATGCAAATGACGGCTTGAGTTGTCCCGGCGTGAAACTTCACGGCTCTGGCTTCATAATCACGCCAGACGAAGCCAAAGGACTTGGCCTTGGAAAAATTCGCGGTTTGGAAAAGCACATTCGCCCATATCGCAACGGCAAAGACCTCACAGACGAACCGCGCGGCTCGATGGTGATTGATTTGTTTGGCCTGACAGTTGATGTAGTGCGCGAGAAATTCCCGGCAGTTTATCAGCACGTTCTGACTCGCGTGAAGCCAGAGCGTGATGCAAATAACCGCGCCACTTATCGAGATAATTGGTGGATTTTCGGCGAGCCGCGCAAAGATTTAAGACCAGCTCTTATTGGTTTGCATCGCTACGTCACAACGGTTGAAACTGCAAAACACCGTTGGTTTGAATTTCTTGGCGAAGAAATTTTGCCCGACAACCGCTTGATTGTTTTTGCGACAGAGGATGCTTTTCATCATGGCGTATTGAGCAGCCGGATTCACGTCACATTCGCTTTGGCCGCAGGCGGCACGTTGGAAGACCGACCCGTTTACAACAAATCACGCTGCTTCGATCCGTTTCCATTCCCGCTTTGCGGCGAGGTAGAGAAAAATTCAGTCCGCAAACTGGCGGAGGAATTGGACGCCCACCGCAAGCGCGTCCAAGCCCAGCACGGACTCACGCTCACCGGCCTTTACAACGTCCTGGAAAAAATCCGCGCTGGTGAAAAACTCACCGACAAGGAAAAAATCATTCACGACGCCGGCCTCGTCTCCGTCTTGAAACAGTTGCACGACGACCTCGACGCCGCCGTGTTCGCCGCCTACGGCTGGCCGGCCACATTGACCGACGCGGAAATTCTTGAACGGCTCGTCGCCTTGAACGCCGAGCGCGCCGCCGAGGAAAAGCGCGGCATCGTCCATTGGTTGCGCCCGGAGTATCAGGCCAAAGGCCAGGCGGAAATGATTCTGCCCGCCGGTCAGGACAAGCCGGCGAAAAAGACCAAGACAAAAAACGCCGCGCCCGCCCGCGCCGCAAAATCTGCATGGCCGAAAAAAATGGCCGAGCGCGTGCAGGCGGTGGAAACCGCCTTGCATCATTTCGGCGCAGCCGCGACGCCCGGCGACTTGGCAAAGTTATTCAAACGCGCCGAACCCGCCGACGTGGCGGAAATCCTCGAAACGCTGGTGACGCTTGGCCGAGCGCGCAAACAGGGTGAAAAATTTTCGCGATGAAAGCGTAGGTTGATTGCCAAAGTTCTTAAAAATATGAGAATCCCTGAAGATGTAAAAAAATGCGTCGTTTATTTTGGGTTTGAAGTCAGTGAAGGCGCAAACCGTAAAAGAAAATACGGGGGGACCGGGTTTTTGATTGTTATGCCTTCAAAAATCCAAGGTGCGAGCTTTTTGTTTTTGGTAACGGCCAAGCATGTTGTTGATAAATTAAGTGGCAGGAATGTCTATATCCGAGCGAATACCAAAGATGGAAAATCACAGGAACTCAAGATTTTGGACAATCAGAAATGGTATTTTCATCCAACTGACAATGCCGCCGACGTTGCTCTAATTCCTGTTTTTTTACCTCAAGAATTTGATTTTTTACCGATTCCATCAAGCATGCTTTTGGCAGAAAAGGTTAGGTTGGACAGCGGGATCGGTATCGGAGATGAAGTTTTTATCACAGGGCTTTTTGTTCATCATGTCGGCCATGCAAAAAATCTTCCAATCGTAAGAACTGGCAATATTGCCATGACCCCAGATGAAAGGATTCCAATAAAGGATTTTGGGATGATGGAAACTTACTTGATTGAAGCTCGGTCAATAGGTGGTTTGAGCGGTTCTCCAGTATTCGTAATAGAGCATAAAGAAAAGCAAAGGACTTTGTTTTTAATGGGGTTGATACATGGCCATTGGGATATTCCTTCTGAAAGTCTTATTGATGATATTTCGCACGATGCCGGCGCAAGGGCGGGAGTAAATGTTGGGATTGCAATTGTTACGCCAGCTTCAAAAATCTTGGATATTCTAACCAGTGATGAAATGCGAAAAATGATTGAAGAACTCGAAGCGGCAGACATCGCCAAAAGTTCGCCAGCCTCTGACAAAAAAAACGTGCGCGATTTATGACTAACCAATGCGCTTATTGTGGTGATGCCGGAATCGTCACAAGAGATCACGTTCCTCCAAAGGGCATCTTTCCAAAACCTCGGCCAGCCAACCTTATTACTGTCCCGGCTTGTCCGAAATGTCACAGTCAACAAACTTCAAGGGATGATGAATACTTCCGCAATACTCTGAATGTCCGTGAAGACCTTTCCCAACACCCAGGAGTATTAAAGGTTCAACCTATTGTGTTGCGCTCGTTTTCCAAACCGAACAAATCAGGAATGCTCGCCGATTTTTTGAAAAGCATTCGTCTTATGGAGCAAGTTACGCCCGCTGGAATCATCGCTAAAAACAAATTGGGTTTTGAAGCGGACATGGTCAGGATAAGGCGAGTTGTTCAGCGCATTGTAATTGGTCTTTTCTACCATCACAGACAACACAGAATTCCTGCCGGCTATGACGCGCTCGTTTTTAACGAAGAAAGCCTTGAGGCATGGCCTGCCGATTATTTGAACTATGTTACCAAGACCTTAATACAACCATTGCTGGCGACCAAAGCTGAAATGCGCGGCAATGGTGTATTCTCTTACAGATTCGCATTTCATCCAGCAGACCCGGATTCTACATTTTGGATTTTGGATTTTTATGAGCGCGCTCGTTTTGTATGCGGCTGACGGTCCACGCCTAGTTTCCGCCGATGGCCTATGAGACCATGGCCAGATGGAAACATCAAAAACTGAAACCGGCCAGCGACGTTTAACTTCTAAACAGCGGCAGCGATTGCTGGCAAAATTTTACCAAAG
>CAIXPZ010000310.1 GCA_903921455.1 uncultured Verrucomicrobia subdivision 3 bacterium
CAAATCGGTCCAGAGCGTCGTGGAGGTTTCCCGGGGAGCGGATGATCTTCAGGCGAACCAGCCCGGCATCGCGCACGGCACCCTCGCGACAGTTTACTACGATTCAACAGTCGCTGGGAACGGCCGCCGGATGCATATTTAGTTTTTTCTGCGTCGCCCATTTTGTGCGCTGCGCGGGTGAAGGAGAATTGCTTTTTGTCACAGTGATTATACCAGCATATTGCCAAGCAGTTAGGCTGGGGTCGAGGGTCAATTTTTGACGGCTTGTTGCCTGTATTCGGATTGAATTAAATCGCGGGCTTTGATATAAATTTATCTGAATGCAAAAAACGTCAGCCAAACAAATGCGATTGTCCTGTCGTATCTGTGCCGCTTGCGTTTATGTCTGCGTTTGCCTCCTGTTTGGTGTGGTAGCGGTAAGTGCGGCTGAAAATTCCACCGATTTAATTTCCATCGCTGATTTCCAAAAGATGGTTGCCGGCAGCAATGGCAAAATTCAGTCATTCCACGTTGAAGGAATCGTGCGCGCGGTTGTTCGGCCACGAAAGGTAATCGCCTTGGAGGATCGTTCGGCAGCGGTTTTGATCGAGCTGCCAACACTGGATGACGCGGTTTGCGTTGGAGTAAGAGTCAGTGTCGAAGGTAAAAATTGTTCGCTGGTGCAGGGCCGATTTTATACGCAACTCGGCACGGCACCGGTGGTGGACAATGATGGCCTGCATGAATCCAGATTGAGATCGGGGAGAGTTTTTCTAGAAGCGGGTCGGCAACCGATTCATCTGGAATGGTTCAATAGTCTTGGTGCCTCCGTGCTGGAAGTGCAATGGCAGGGACCCGGCATCAAGCGCCAAAAGGTTCCTGACACGGTGCTGTGGCACAAGCCCATGGGCGTTTCCAATGCGCGTGAATTTGAACCCGGTCTTAATTTCGCAGCGTATAACGGAGACGACATATATTCTTTGTCCGGTTTCAAGTTTGCCAATCCGGTCACAATGGGCATCGCGACTAATTTTGATTTATCTTGTAGCGCGCGCGCCGAAAACACCGCGCTGGTTTTCGACGGCTACATGGAAATTTCCAAGCCCGGCACCTACACATTTTATGTGAAATCGGATGATGGTGCCATTCTCCGCGTCGGGGAACTGAAAATCTCGTGTAAAGTTCTGGCTTCGTCAGATCAACTGGTTCCCTCTGAAAAATCAGATTGGTTGTCGGATAACTTGGGTGACCAATGGGGCAGTTTGGAGGGTGAAGTCGTTTTTGCCAGCAAAGATCAACGCAATCTTGAAATGACGCTTGCGGGCAAGTCGGGGCGAGTGCCCGTTACGGTTATGGAAGGCTTGGATTTATTTTCGACCAACCTGATGCACCGCCCAATTCGCGTGGCGGGAATCCATGAGTATTTGCATAATCCAGAAGAGAAGAAGCTCGCTCGCATCATCGTTCCGAGCGCAAATCAGGTTGATATTATTGGCTTTCAAAACGAGGGCGAGCGAAAGCTGGCCACCAATGATTTGCTGACCACGGTTGCCAAAGTGCGCGAACTAAAATCGGACGAGGTTGCGTTGGGCATTCCGGTCAAGATTCAAGGGGTCGTCATCGGCGCCTGGCCAAATGACAGCTTCAATAACTATAAATTGGTGTTGTGCGACGCGACCGGCGGCATTTCCGTCCATTTTGGCGTCCCGCAAGCCTGGGGTGATCAGCCGCAAATCGGAGAGCTATTGGACATTGAAGGCG
>CAIXPZ010000311.1 GCA_903921455.1 uncultured Verrucomicrobia subdivision 3 bacterium
CCGCGAAAGGTGTGCCAGTAGACCACCGCGAAGCGCAGATGGTCGCGCAGCGATTTACCCTCGACCATTTCATCGGGATTGTAGTGTTTGAACGCCAGCGGGTTTTTAGACGCAGGGCCTTCGTAGGGGATGGCGGGAATGGTTTTGAATGTGATTGACATAAAAATGTCATCCCTGCAATGAGGATTGCGGGATGATTTCAATGCCGTTGATTTGCGGATTTTCTATATTATTGGTGAAAGTTATTTTTAAATTGCCGTCCTTAATTTCCACGGGAACAGATTCCACATACGCCTTAAGCGCCCCTCCGGCCTTGACCCAAACATCAAAGTCCTTGAATTCGCGGCCCTGGACATTAAAGGAAAAAACGCGCTGTCCCGGCCCTTCAATGCCATCGTAAGTTTCGCAAAAATGCAATTTCACGAGATATTTTCCGTTGGGGAGCGGGCAGGAAAATGAATCCATCGAATAATGCTCGGAGCGATAGATGCCCTGATCTTTGGTATTGGCAATCTCGGCATCGGGCCGCTCAACCGTGTCACCGCCGCTGAAACCCTGTTCGGCGGCCCAGACGTGGCCGCTGGAATCGGTGAAAGGTGAAGCTGACCCGGCCTTAATACGAATCACGGTCCTAGCCGCGGACGTGGCGGCCGGCGCGGGAACGGACGTACCCGCCGACGCGACGGACGATGCCGGTTTCAGGCAACAGGTGGTTTTCGCGGACTCGCAGCCGGCGACAAAAATCGCGGCAGACATGAGCATGGCCGCGACGGACGATTGGGACAATAAACAAATGTTTTTTTTCATGGATAGTTTCAGCCGGCCCGACCCCGGTGACAGGAAACCGTCCTGTTGAGCCAGGTTGCGGGCTGGTATTGGGAGAGTTTAAATGCCCGGCCGAAAATCAGCATCCACTCTTTCGGGTAGTCTTGTCCGGGAAAGGTTGACTTGCTTCGGATGCTGGCGGCAGAATCAGGCATTCATCCATGCGGCGGCCTTTACATCCCGATGTCACCGCCTCGGCGTTCAACCAAACCGCAACGAGGAGGGGCATTTCAATCCCAGTACGGCCGGCATCCATGATCGGTTTGCTGGTGACGCTGATGCTGCTGCTGGCGCTTTGGCCTGCGGCAGAAATGGGACGAGGCGAAAGTACGGCGGAAGTTTTGACTAACGCCGCCCTAGTCCGGGCGTTGAGTTACGACGAGGCAATCACACGCAGACCGGTGCGATTGCGCGGTGTGGTCACGGGCGAAGGCTCAACGGGCATCGTCATACAAGACAACACCGCGGGCATTTTTGTTTTCCATAAAAAAGTGGATGTTTCATGGGCGAAGCGGGGTGATTTGGTGGAAATCGAAGGAGTTACTGACCCGGGTCAGTTCGCGCCGGTGGTCTGGCCCGATAAAATCACCAAACTCGGCACCGCACCGATTCCCAAACCGCGGCCGGTCACACTCGACGGACTGGCCAGCGGGGCACTCGATGTGCAATGGGTGGAAGTGGAGGGCATCGTGCGCGCCAGCCGCATGTTGCGCACCTATGAATTCAAACTGGTTTTGGCGGTCGGCGGCATGCGGCTGCCGGTGCAGTATTTCGGACCGACGAACGCGCTCGGTTTTGTGGATGCAGAAGTGCGGCTGACGGGCCTCTGCTTTTACCAGTTCAACCGCGACGGACAGATTCTAAATCCGTTGCTCATGGTGCCGGGGGAAGATTATCTAGTGATTGAAAAGGCGGCCCCAGCCAGTCCGTTCACAGCGCCGCTGCGAAAGGCGCAAAATATTTTGCAATTCACCCCGGAATCCACGCGCCTACATCGCGTGCGCGTGCGCGGCACCCTGCTCCATCAGATTCCCGGCGAATCCCTCTGGCTGCATGACGGCGACCACGGGTTGCGCGTCGAATCGCCGCTGACCGAGGCGTTGCATCCAGGCGATCAAATCGAGGTGGCCGGCTTTCCCGCCAGCAGCGACTTCACGCCGGTGCTGGAGGACGCGACTTTTCGCGTACTGACAACGGCCACCAACGCGCCGGCCGCCATTCAGGTGGCGGACAAAGCCGACGCACTCCTGCACGATGCGGATTTGATACAGTTAGTCGCGCAACTGAAGGAGATCACCGGCTCGCCCAACAACTGGATGCTTTCGCTGGACTGGCAAGGCAAGCCCCTGCACGCCGGCCTACGCCAGCCATTGCCACCGCCGGTCAAGTGGCAACCCGGCAGCCTCGTGAAATTGACCGGCATCTGCCGAGTGCTGGCGGACTACTCCAGCCCGCTGGGCGGCGGCCAACAAACGCCGAGCGAATTGCAACTGCTTTTACGCTCTGCCGACGACGTGGTGGTGATGCAGAAACCGCCCTGGTGGACACCCGCCCACATCGCCATTCTGTTCGGCGTCGCCACGTTTATATCACTTGCGGCCGCGGGCCTCGTCGCGTGGCTGGCGCGGTTGCGGTTGCGCGAGCAGGCCCTGCGCCGCAAGATGGCGGAAACGGAATTCTCCGCGATGTTCGCTGAGCGCAACCGCATCGCCCGCGAAATCCACGACACCCTCGCGCAGGGGCTGGGCGCGATTTCCATGCACCTCGAAATGGTCAAGGAAAAGTTGGGGCACGAGCCGGAAAAAGTCGCCAGACACCTCGACATTGCCCATAAGATGGCACGCCAAAGCCTCGGCGAGGCGCGGGATTCCATCTGGAACATGCGCTCGCAAATTTTGGAGAACACTGATCTGGCCGAAGCGGTGCAGGGCATTTTACGACAGCTCACCGACGGCACGGGAATCCAATACCAGTTCACCGTCACCGGCAATCCCCGCCGCCTGGCTCCGGTCATCGAGAACAACCTGCTCCGCGTCGGTCAGGAGGCCATCACCAACGCGGTGAAACATGCGCACGCCAAAAATGTTTCCGTGACGCTCGATTTCAGCGCTGCGGAAGCCAGCCTCAGTGTGCGCGACGACGGCAGCGGCTTTGACCCCGCGCAGGTGCCGGCGGGAACCCACTTTGGCATGATCGGACAGCGCGAACGCACCGCGCAGATGGGCGGCCGGCTGGAAATCAGCAGTTCGCCCGGCCACGGGACCGAATTAAAAGTGCGCATACCGATTTACAATTGACCCAAAAAAACCATGAAAGCCAATGAAGAGATCAAGCTCATGGTGGTGGATGACCACCCGACCTTCCGCATGGGACTAGTTGCGCTGGTCGAAAGCCAACCGGACATGACGGTGGTGACCGAAGCCGGCGACGGCCTTATGGCGATGGAATTATTCCGCCAGAAAAAACCCGACGTATTGCTGATGGATTTGCGGATGCCCGGACAGGGCGGCGTGGAAACCATCCTCGCGCTGCTCAAGGAGTTTCCTCAAGCGCGCGTCATTGTCGTCACAACTTATGATTTGGACGAGGATATTTTCCGCGCCATCCAAGCCGGCGCCAAATCCTACCTACTCAAGGACATGCCCCGCGACCAGATCATAGAAACGATCCGCAGCGTGCATCGCGGCCAATACAAACTGCCGCCCAACGTCTTAAGCCGGCTGGAAGAGCGTTCCCGCAGACAGGATTTAAGTGAACGCGAAATGGAAATCCTCCAGCTCATCGTCAAGGGTCGCAGCAACAAGGAAATCAGCAGCGCTCTCTTTATCGCCGAAGACACCGTCAAATACCATTTAAAAACGCTCTTTAGCAAGCTGGGCGTCCAAGACCGCACCGAAGCCGCCATCAGTGCCGTTCGCCACGGCATCGTGCATTTGGAATGAACGCCAGTGGAGGAATGTTGCCGGCCATTACGGCAGCCACTGTGCCCGCCAATACTGCTGGGTCCCGGAAGTGACGTTGGTGAAGTTCTGGGCGAATCCGGCCAGCGGGTTGGTGGCATACGCGTTCCAGCCGGCAAGCAAGTTGGTTGAATATTGCAACACATACCGCGCACCGGGCTGGCCCTGCAATTGAAAGGCGAACTTCCCAAGCAACATCACCGGCGAGGCCAACTGCGGCGGCGGGGCCGGGTTGAAAACAATTACGCTGGCCGAATAAGGCGCAAACGTGTTGGTAAATCTGATACCGGCGGCGGTGAAGAGGTTGGTCTGAATGTCCGGCGAACCGATACCCGTCTGCGCCGCCGCGTCCTGGGCGATGCCATAGCTATAAATCGTGGCGTTAGTCAACGGCAGCCAGCCGCCGACATTCACCACAGCGGTCAGATAGGACGAGGAGCTTTTATTGATGACCAGCATTGCAAGAGTGCCGTTGGTTCGCATCACGGCATAAGTGCCGAGCAGTTCGTAATCGTTTGTCACCGTCACCACCGTATCGCCACCGGCGGCAAAGTGAGGCATCAGTTTGGCGACATAATATTTGGGATAACGATTCGTCGGCGCGCCAGCATTGTAGACGATGCCTCCGTCTTCGTAGAAATAGCCCGACGAGTTCGTGCGCCAGCCGTAAAGCGCGTTATCGGAATTGGTGATGCCGCCGCCGCCGTTGCGCGTGTCCCACCAAAGTCGCGAGTTGAGTTCGGTTTGCAACACCTGGCCAAGGCTGTCCGCAAACAAGAGTCCGCCAACCAGACTGACGCTTTGGGCGTCGCAGGTGGAACCGTTCTCGGTGCATTCCAAAGTGACGTTTGTCCCGGCACTGCCGAGGTAATCGGTCACCATCTGCCGGAGGCCGGCAACGTCGGAAATCCAGGTTTTTGACCAGAGCAGATTGTAAGTATCGCCATCAGCCGGCGGATACTTATGTTCAACAAGAAAGTCCGGCGTGACATTGTTGCTGCGCAGGTAGGTCAACATCACCGGCGTCCAGCCGGTGTGCGTGACCCCGGTGCGCGGATTCACAACCGGATGATTGGTATAATTCGAAGTGCCGTCTTCGGTGATGTCCGCCACCGCGCCGATTTTAATAGTCGGATCCACCGCCTTCATCTGCGCATAGTAATTAGTAAAGCGCATGGCGTAAGTCCAGGGGTCATGCGGCCGCCACGGGGCATTGGTGTTGTTATCAGTTTCCCAGCTACCGCCAACTTCATTGCCGATCTCCCAGTATTTAAAATTGCAATGGTTGGTGACGTTGAACATCCGCACGCCAAACGCCGCCTCGTTCGCATCACTGCTGCCATAGTTGCAGATGATGAAGGCTTGCGCGCGGGTATTCGCAGCCAACTTGATGAAGTCGCTGGAGTAAGATCCCCAGCCGCGATATTCGTTGGTCCAATGATAGCCGCCCCCCAACTGCCTCCCGGCCAGCGCAAGCAGGGGTTGCCCAGATCATTCATAATGCTAACACTCGTGGAGGAATAAACATTGCCGTCCTACGCAACCTGATTAATGCCAAAAACATTTGCATTCACCGTCCGGATGGGATTGGTCGCATTCACTCCCACGTGAACAAACGCCGGCGCCGGCGCGGCAGCGAGCGAGATGTTGGCGATATAAATATTCGACTGAAGCGCGCCATAATTCCATATCTGGATAGCGGTAAAATTGGTGATTTTGTCAACGCCCAAGGAGGCCAAGGAAATAGTGAACTGCTGCCAGCGATTCGTAGGAGCGGTGATGGCAATGCGATTTCCCCATGAACCACCACTGGCGACCTGCACGCCCACCGATTGTCCGCCAGTGGCGCCGCCGTTCATCCATATTATCAGATTGGTATAAAGGGTTGTATCCACCGGATCATGAACCAAATACCAGGCCTGCCAGGCACCGCTGGCAGCAAATACCACGCAGTTGGTGCCGGAAGGTGGCGCGGGATTATTGGTGGCATAATGCGGGACCCAGCCCCAATCCTGCCAGCCATTATTCAACCGCTGGGAATAAATCAGCAGGTCGTCGCTGGCCAACACACAGATAACCATCGAAAAGATCATTGCCGAGAGAAGTAATCTTATTCGGTAGTTAGGCATAATTTCATTCGCCTCGTGGCGTAAAAGTCGCTTGAAAATCGCTCCGTGAGGATTCTGATGCCCGTGGTGAGTTCGACTGTAAAATGAAAAACGCGGGGATGGCCAATCTTTTAGCCATCCCCGCTACGTGATCATTTATCACCCAGAGAAGAAACGATATTTAACCAATTTCTGATCGGTTAACCTTTCGTCAATTCGCTTAAGGATAAGACAAACGGTAGAACTGGTTGGTCACGCCGTTCTTGATGATGGGCAAATTGGTCGTCGTGACCGTCGCCGTGCCCGCCACCGGCGCCCAGTCAGCCGCCACCTTGCTCACGCCCTTGCTCAGGTTGTTCGTCTGCATGTATAGCTGGTAGCCAAGGTGGGCCGCATCCCAATTGAACACCAGGTTCGCCCCCCCGCTCACGCTGTTGGTTAAATACGGCGGCTGTTGGCTCGGCACCAGCAGCACGTTCACCGTGTAGGTATTCGTCGCCGACAAGTCTTGCGACAACACCGTCACCGTCAGGGCGTTCGTCGGCTGAGACAGGCTGAAGGTGTTCGTCACACTTGCGATGCTGTTCGTCAGGGGTCCGACCAATACACCGTTATTACTCATGAACATCGTCGCGTTTCCGTCTGCCAGACCCGCCGTCACCGTCACTTCGTTGGTCGGGTAGATGTTCGTGATCGAGTAACTATAGCCGGTGCTCACAAAGCCCGGCAGCGCTCCCGGCACTGGATTCACAGCCAGGGATGATAGATACGCGTTGGTACCCAGCAGCCACACGTTCACGGTGTAATTGGTCGTAATCAATCCATCTGTTGAAGTCGTCTGAACCGTCACGTTGTTCGACCCTTCCACCAAGCCCGTCAAGGCCGTCAGCGGACTGCTGGTGATGCCGTTGGTCAGCAGTTGTGGATACAGCGAATTCACCGTCAGGATGTTCGTTGCCGCTGGATCAACATTAACAACTGTCACCGTCAGCGGCAGGCTTGCCAAGCTGTTCGTCGCCGTGTAATTCGTGATCGTCGGGTCAAATACAGCGGGGGTTAACAACAGCGCCGCATATGCATTACTGACTGTCAGTGATGTCAGATATGTCGTCGGCGGTGATCCCGAGGCAAGGACACCCAGGGTGCCATTGACCAGCAATTGCGAGGTGTCCCAAACAAGATTGGCACCTGGTGTGGCCGGCACAATGGCAGGAATGGTGCCACCATAGCTACCGGCAGGGAATAATTGAAAGGTTTCTCCGCCGGTGAACACGCTGCCATTAATGTTGATCACCAGTGTGCCACCATAGTTCAGGCCGCCCGTGCCGCTAATGTTCCCGCTTACTGTCACATAACCCTGACCGTAAAACGCTGGAACCGGGAGGATATCCTGTATGGTTAACGGACCACTTAAGCTAATGGCACCATTTACAAACATCAAAGGTTCACTACCGTTGAGATAAATATTATTAAGGAGTTGTCCGCCAGTAACATCCACGTTGATGGGGTTCGGAATCGTAATTGAAGTATTGGCATTGCCAGCCACCTCCAGCCAGGCATTGCTATAAAGCGTGATCGGCGCGTTTGAAAGAGCATTTACCATTATTCCGGGGATTCGTCTCATAACTGCGGCTCGCCCGAAGAAGGCGCGATGGACGCGGGCTTTCAACAATTGGTTGACCAGTATGTCAGCAAAGGAATTCCAGTGATGATCGGTGAATTTCAGGCGGCGGGGAAGTCGGTCCTTTCCACCAATGCGACGATGCAATCTTGGAACAGTCTTTCCTGTTACTATTGGAACAAGTATCTGGTGGATTCCGCCATAGCCCACGGCATGAGCCCGTTTTATTGGAGCACTGGCGGCAGTCCATTGGACTATGGCACGGGCGCGGTCAATGACACGAATGCGGTCAGGGTGTTGACCGGTGGAGTTGCGTTTCCGCCGCCGAATGGCGCTCCTTACGCCGCGTCGGGTTTGGTGGCGACACTGAGTAACAACACCAATGTTATTTTGTCCTGGACTGCCGGCAGCGGAGCGACCAGCTATAATCTTTACCGGGCGGCGGAATCCGGCGGCGAGCCCACCAATCCGGTTGTTACCGGCATCACTGGCACAACTTATACCGATACCAATCTCAACAGCGGCACCACTTATTATTTTCAAGTGGTCGCCGTCAACGGATCCGGGCTGAGCGGTTATTCACCTGAAGCCCACGCGACGACCACCGGCGTCAAGCAGGATAACCATCAGCGCCAATGGCAAGTTTGCCATGACCTTGCCGCTGCTGGAAAACGGGGTTACGTTGCTCGCGTTGACCCCAGCTCACAACCCATGATGATCAGGCGATATTTCATTCTATGCGGAGCACTCATCGGCTTCGGGGCGGGCGCGCAGACGGTGACCAATGTCATTGACCGGTTCGATCCGGCCGGCATCGGCGCGAACACCTATGCCAGCGGCAAGATCACCAATGTCTGGGCCAACTGGTTCGGCAGCGCGTTTCAATCCCTGTCATGGGACACCAGCTTCGCGCTCAACCATCCCAATAGCGGCGTGACCATCACGCCAAACGGCGGCACCTTCAACATCGCCGCGGGAATCACGCTGACCGTTTCCAATCCCATCGCCGGCGAGGGGACGCTGGCAAGCATCGGCGGCGGCACTTTGGTGCTGGCCGCCAGCAATACAGCCACGGGAAACCTTATCGTCAGCAACAGCACGCTCGCGCTCGCCGGCAGCGCCGCGCTCAACAATTATCTGCTCGGCATCAGCAATAACGCCACGCTCGACGTGACCGCGCTCACGGTTCCGCTCGCCATCAGCAACAAAATCGCGCTCGCCGGAAACCTGCGGGTGAAGGTCAACAGCACCGGCACGAGTTCAAAGCTGACCGCAAGCAATCTCGTTTACGGCGGCACGCTGACCATCAGCAACACCGGCCCGGGATTCGCGGCCGGGAATACTTTTTCATTCTTTACGGCCAGCAATTACAGCGGTGGGTTCACCAGCATTTCACCAGCAACGCCGGGTTCCGGCCTGGCTTGGGACACATCAAAACTGGCAGTCAATGGAACAATCCAAGTCAGCACTCCACCCGCCGTCAGTGTCATTCCCGTTTCCACAAATATATTCTATGGAACCAGCACAGTTTTAAACGCCAACGCAACCGGCACTCCACCCTTGTCTTACCAATGGTATGACAACCACACGAATGCGATTTTATGGGGAACCAATGCGACTTTGACCCTGACCAATCCAGCGGTCACCGGCAGCGGAAACTATACCGTGACAGTGATGAATACCGTAGGCCTGGCCACCAACTTCGCCGCGATCACTATCAGCCAAGCCACATTGACGGTGACTGCCAACAGCACAAACCGTCCAGTTGGTGCGCCCAATCCAGTCTTCACCGTGAGTTATACTGGCTGGATGAATACAGACACATTCTTGTCAGCCTTGACCGGCAACCCCACCTGGAGCACGACGGCTACGACAAGCAGCCCGGTCGGCAGCTATGCGATTGTGATAACCAACGGAACTTTGTCCGCCACAAATTATACTTTCGTTTTTGTGAACGGCACCCTGACCATTACGCCAGCTCGTTATCCAACCAATCTCACTTTTTCTGTCAACGGCACCACCCTTAACTTGAACTGGCCAGCGACGCATCTAGGCTGGACATTGCAAACGCAGACCAATGCGCCCGCCGCCGGCCTCGGCAACAACTGGACTGACATTGCCAACTCCGCGACCACCAATCAGGTAGACATTCTCATAAGTCCCGCTATCGGCTCCGGGTTCTACCGCCTACGGCAGTAAACATTGGAACCACACAAAAATTCTATTTAAGTGAACATGGGGCACAGTGGTCCCTTGAGGACGTTGCGATACAAATGATCCCGATGAAAAAATATATAAAATCAACAATCGCAATGATGATTAGGGCATATTGACACTTCTTTCCCGCCTGCATTCAATCCGAAGGAAACCGCCTTAAGGAGCTTTAAAATTCTTCTTCGTCAACCGGCGGCCATTGAGATCAAAATATGACATCGCTAGGGCGCGGCGGCTCCGGCTCAAGCAGCCGCCGGGTTTAGACCACGCCCGACTGATCTATTGGGACGAATCAAAGGCCAAACCAACCGCACCCGCCTCTGCGGAGTGGCGCTCAAGGGTTAATTCGTTCATGCCCACAGCCGCTCCTCGGTGTTCGCGAACGGAGGCGCGTAGGATCGCGAGTGTAATCAGCCAAAGCGAATCTCGGCCGGAAATAAAAAGATTTTTATTTTTTTAGATCATTTGATCGGCTTGAGCGGGATCTGGACGTTGAAACTGCCCACGCGCCCCTTGTTATCCGCCGACGCACAACACAGCGCAATCGGCTCGCCATTCTCAAATAACAACTGCGGCCGTTCGAGGGCGGTAAGTTTTTCAACTTGGCCGCCCGCCCAATGAATGACTCCCGGATTCGCGACGAACGGGTGCTGCGACAGTTTCCAATCCATGCCCTCGGCTGACTCCCAGAGCGCGAGCGAATAGCCGCGATGGGTGAAGTTGCCGTCATTGTCTTTCACAATGGCCCAGTAGCGATCCGCGCCGCGCCAGATGAACGGATCTTCCGCCGCAAACATCACGCCTTTGGCGCCGAACACTTCACCGGGATGTTTCGTGAAGGGTCCGATAGGGTTTTCTGCGGTAGCAACCAGATGCGAAACCGGGCCGCCAAAGGGGGGCTTGCCTTTGGTGGCGACGGCTTTATAGACCATCAAGACGCCACCATCGGGACGCACGGCAACACTGGGATTGGAGGTCAATAATGCGTCTGATGCGTTTGGGTCGGAGCTGATGTCAACAACGGGCTGGGCGAACCGCTGCCATGGACCGGCTGGCGAATCCGCCACGGCGACGCCGATGCGCTGGCGGTTGCGATGGATCCAGTTCAACGGCGACTTCACCACGCCGTCGCCGTAGTTGCCCATGTAGTAGAGGTAATATTTTAGGCCGATGCGGAGAATTGTCGGATTGTGGGTGCAAGAACCGTCCCAAAAGTTTGTGCCGCGAGCAGGCAGCACCACGTCATGATGCGTCCATGGACCAAATGGCGAATCGCTGACCGCGTGCGCCACTTCCGAATGCGTTACCCAAGCGATGTGGCCAAGCCGGCGCGGCCAACGCGAGTAGAAGAGATGGTATTTGCCATCGTCACCCTTAATTTCCGAGCCGCACCAGATGTTGTAATCCGGGTCCACCCACTTCGCCGTCGCCGGCACGGGCTGGAGCATGGCGTTGAAATCATATGCCACGGGAGAGCCGGCGATTGCCGCCAGCGCCCATAAGTAAAGGCCCAATGTCAAGACGCCAGCGGGGCTGGCACGGCCTGTTTTCATTTTCAAGATGGTAAAAGCATCAGCCGCCGCGAAGCAACCTACCTCAAATAGCGCTTCCGCCAGCAAGGCGCCGGCGAGCCGAGTTTTCAGGGTTTTCATTGTCATGGGTGGGAACATTTTTGCATCCGGCGAATTTTTCGAAAAACCATTCCGGTTTCGCGTAGCAATGCTCGTCAAAGATGTCCACGTGCAGCTCACGCAATTTCGTCCACGCCAGCTCGAAACGATCCCCGGCCGGGTCGGGACCGGCGGCGAAAACGAGCTGGACGCCCAGATATATTTCCTTGATGGCGGCGGCAAATTACGCGTAGCCCTCGACATATTGGTCGCCCCACTGCTCGTTGTCCACGCCGCGAATCCGCGCGGAAAAATCATACGCCGCGCCCGCCTTTACACCCATGCCGATAAAACCCTCAATCGACAGCCCGAACAACGCCGCGCCATCGGAACGGACGCGAACGTAATGCGGATTTTCCGGATTGAACGGCGCGTCGGCACGCACGGTCACCTCGGCCTGGGCCAGTTGCGCGCGGTTGATGCTCCAGCCCATGAGCGCGGTGGAAAATTCAAAGCCGCAATTCTTCACCAGCTCGGCATAAAGCCCGCCGTCCGCGCCGAAGTTGTTGTCCTCGAAAAACATCTCACACATCGCCGGGTTGATTTTCTCGCCCGGCTAACCGGCGTGGATGGTGATGGTCGCGGCGGCAGCCGTGGCGCTGGCGCATGGAGCCATCAACACCGCGGCAACAAAAGCTGCCGCCGTCAAAAAAAGGGCTGGTTGACTGCGAATGGTTTTCATCTTTGATTAAAATCTGCCCGAATGTCTGCCGGGTTGCAAATTCAACCGGGCAACGATCAATTGCCGCCTGCCTCCAGGCGCACTGGACCGAGCAGCCCGCTGGGAATGAGCGGCGAATTTTTGGTGAAATAATTCCAGGTCGTGAAGGTGTAACGGCCTTTCGACGGACGCGGTTCGTGCTTCAAAATCCAGTCCGGAAATTCTTTCAGCGAACCGCCGTTGCCGCGCTCGCCGGGAATCCATTCGCAGTCCGGCGGCTCTTGCTCGTCGCCGATGAGACGGTTGGCCCAGACGTTGGCGACTTCGACCTCGAGCACATTGCCACGAACGCGCAGCAGGCCAGCGGGAATTTTCACGTCCCACGGTGCGGTCCAAATCACGCCGAGGTCGAGGCCATTCAGCCGCACGCGTGCAGTGTGCCACACGACGCCGAGGTCGAGGAACAATTCCGAATGACGAATGTCCAATGCCGAAATCGGCGCGTTGAACGTCTTCCGATAAACCGCCGTGCCGCTGAAATACTTGATGCCCGGCTCGGCATGTTTGGTCCAGTCTTCAAGGGCGTCGAACGTCACCGGCTTTTCCGGGCCGCCCCATTTCGGATCGAATTGCACTTGCCACGCACCGTCGAGGGTTGCCAGCGGCGTGAGCGCAGGCGTGTTCGGTTTCTTTTCGGCGACGACGACCGAATGGCGAAAGACGACAAAGAAACTTTGCGCGGAAGCGAAGTCCAGCGGCACGACGGTGTTCGTCGCCGTTTGCTCATAGTCGGTGAGCGTGCGCATCTCGCCAGTCACGGCGTCCCAAAGTTCCGGCTGCTTGCCGGTGACAGCGAACCGGCATTTCGCAACGCCATTGGTGCGAGCGGTGTTTGCCACAAACCACACGTCCGCGCCGTCGCCGGTGCGATGGGTCGCCGACACCTTCACGTCGCCGGAAATTTTCTCCGCACCAAAATCTGCCGAGCCATTCGTGAATTTTCCCCACTGGAGCAACGCCTGGCAGCGCGTCCAGTATTGCACCATCGCCTTGCCGTGTTCCCACCACGTCTGCGTGCGATCAAAGTGCGTGCCCCACCATCCCATCGCGTTACCTGGTTTGTATTCGTCACCCCACGGCTGCGGAGTGAAGCGATGCAGGACGAGCCGGTTGATGCCCGCGCAAAACGCTGCGTCGCCCATGGGCTTGAGCCACGCCGGATATTCCGACCACTTACTATCGTTCGGCGAACCGGTGAAGGCCTCCGCTTCAATCAGATTGCGCCCCGTGCTTCGCTGCGCGGCAACGGTCGCCTGGTTGTTGAAAGAAAAGGTTCCATTCTTGGTCCAGTATTCCACGAGCAGCCGGTCTACCTGCGGCACGACATCATCCGGTCGCCATTCACCGCCGTAAGGTTCGCTGGAAAAAACCAAACCCGCTGCGTTCAGCTTTTCGTGGATCGTCTTGTAATAAACATCGCGGAATAGATCGCGGACGGTTTCCTTGAAATCATTTTTGAATTTGTCCGACTCCGCCTTGCTGGCTACGGTGCGTTTGGCAAGCGTCGCGAGGAACGGCGTCAGGTCATAACCGCGCCGCGTGGAAAATTCCTCGCGCATCTGCGGCGTCCACTCCGGCGCGCCCGCCTCGTAGCTGTCCACGTGGATGAAATTGAAACCTTTGCCGACGAGATCGCCGACGTGTTTTTTAATTTCGCCGATGAGGTGGTCCAAGTGCAGATTCACCGCGTCGGGATTGAGTTTGTCGAGTTCCAGCCCGTTCGCCTTCCATTGCGGCGGCTGCAGCAAGATTCCCTTCGTCGTGTAGCCGAAACGGTAAATCACCCAGTCGCCCGCCGGAATTTCCCACGCGGTTTTGCCGGTGAGATTGATGACCTGCGCCTTCGCCACCACGCCATTCGCGGGCAGCGCCAGCACCGCGATGTCGCGGTAAAAAGTTTTGCGCGCGGGGATGACCGGCTTTTCCACCTTGCCGGTCTCGGGGTTGAAAACCGGAAAGTGCATCGTGCCGTGCGGGTCCACCGTCGGCTGCGGCAGGTTCAATTCCATTTTGCCCGGCCCGTGCGCGGGCGTGCTGGTAAAACAGATTTCCGACATGGAAAGTTCCGGGGTGATCCACGGCCCGCCGCTCGTCGAGTAGCCCGGACTGCTCGCCATGCCAAAGTCCAGGCCCAGTCGCTGTGACTCGATCGCCGTGTGCCGCACCAGTTCCCACCACGGTTCGGTAAATGCGACGATTTCCGGCGTGGGACTCTTGCCAATTTCGCCCGGCCATGGCGTCGTCGTATCGGCCACACTGAACATCAGCGTCCCCCCGAACCCTGCATCCTTCAGCGCCTCCAAATCTTTTGTGATTTCCGGTTTCGATAGATTACAGCCCATCCACATCCACATCACATGCGGCCGCGCTGCCAGCGGCGGCTGTCGGAAGATTGTTTCCAAATCGGCAGCCGCATTTGAGCTTGGCAACGCCACCGGAACTGTGGATTGGCTCACTTTCGCCGGGGCGGCCAGGCTGGATCCGGATGAATATGCCATCAGGCTGAATACTATTGCCAGCAACCAACCGGGGCGGCACATGGATGGCAGCCGTTTATTTAACTGCTTTTTAAGGATTATTTTCATATTAAAAATCATTGCGGTGCATCAAATCAAAACCGCCATGCCCGCCGGAAATCATTTCAGTTTGGATTTAACCGCCCCGCTCAACCCGGATCGAACTCGATAATGAATCGGGAAGCCTATTTCCCCGGCCAACCAGCGTCATCACGCTGCGCGCTGGAACACATATAATTCCCCCGCCATCCACGGGGGCTCCGGCGGCAAGGCTGGCACGCGACGAAGTGAGATAAGCGGTGAGGGTGATATTCACCGGAAGCGACAACTTGGTCCGCAATAGCACTTGCTGCGACTGCTCCGCGGTGTTCACGAACACGAGCACGATATTTTTGGAAGTTGTATCGCAATAAGCCGAGGCCATCAGGCCGTTCACATCCTGCGGGCCGGCCAGTTCCACGCGCACCATGCCCGGCCGGATGAAGCGGCTGAAGTTTCCCAGTGCCCAGAGCAGCTTGGACTCATAAATTGACTCCGCGTCGCCGGGATATTTGTAGTCAGTGTAAATCAGACCGCTCTTGTAATCCTCGTTCGCCACCGCCAGCCACCATTGCCAGGACGAAGCGTTGACCAGCGTGAGGTCACAATGAATGACCCGCGCCATGCGCAGCGCGGCGTCCATGCCGAGGTCGCGGCCCGGTTCCATGATGCAATATTCGCTCTGCCAGATGCGCCAGCCGGGATATTTTGCAAACGTGCGGCCCAGCGCCGCGCGATGCGGCACCAAATGGGTTTCCACGTCATCCGACCAATAGCTGTGATAAGTGATGACACCGCCAAAGCACGCGGCGATTTCCGGGTCGCCGCAAATCCAGTTCAGATAATCGCCGTAATCCGCGTGCCACTTTTCACCCGCCGGCACATCCAGCGAATACATATCCGGAATCGAGCCGGACTCCGGGCCGAGGATTTTGGTCCGCAAGCCGTCGGCCTCGAGACGCGAATGCAGCGCGGAAAAAATCTTTTTCAAATCCGCGTTCGCCGCCCGGCAGCCTTCCTGCGAATGTTGCCATTCCCATTGCGGTTCGTTGACGGGCAGCAGGTAATTGAAATCAACGCGCTCGGCGGGGTCGGAGTGGTCGCGGAAGTGGCGGAGCACATCGCTGAGATATTGCGCGAACACAGCTTCCGCGCCGGGTTTCAAGTTAGTGGTGGAATTGGTGTCGCGCCCCAAATTGCTCAAGCCATTGCGCGTGAGCCGCAGCGGCGGGCTGTAAACCGTGGCGGCAAACTGATCCACGCCCCGCGCCTTGGCCGCGCGCAGAAACCAGCGCTGACCGGCCTGCCGCGTCCAGTCGTATTTTCCCGCCGCCGTCTCGAACGACTCGGTTGTGCGCCAATCGTCGCGAATGGTCCGGTGGTTGATGCCCGCGCCCAAATTGAAACGCCAGCCGGAAAGGCCAATGCCGGTGTTCGTGGAAAACAGCAGCTCGGCAATCTTGTTTTTATTCGTCTCCGACCACTCCGCGCCGATTTTCTGGATGGACCACGCATCGTTTGCGCCGAAATTGTCCATGACCTGAAAACGTTTGGCCGTATCGAGCGTGTAGAGATTTGTATTTCCGACCACAGCCGCAGCCTGGCTCATCCCAAACCCCTGGATCACAAATGCGGAAATGAAAAGTGATTTTACCACCGCCATCAGACTGCGTGTTGTTTTCATTCCGGTTTTGGATTCATGGTTTCGCCGCACACAGTTCCGCCTTGATTTGCCGGGTGATTGGCGCGGCCTGCTCATTCGCCTGCACCAGCGGCAGGTCCGGGTTCACGCCCAGCGCACCCGCCACGCCAACCAGCTTCGCGCCGAAACACTGCGTCAAGATTTCGCGCGCCATCAGCCCGTGGCCTTCGCGCCTCAGCTTCGTCGACGCCAGCACGCGATCCATCGGCTCGCTCACAAATGGCCGGCCAAGACCGGATTTTTCCAGGTGCGCCGCGTGCTCGTCCGGCGTCAGGTCGGACGCGGTTTTGCTGGCCAAGCCGAGGTTGAGAACTTCCATCGGCCATCCTTGCGCCAGCAGCCAGCATTCAAAGTCGGTGACGTAATCACCGCCCTGCGTGATGCTGTCGCCCAGAAATACAATCCGGTGAACGCCGCCCAACGCCGCCGGAACTTCCGCCGCCCGCAAACACAGCGGGGAAAGCGCAAAGCCCAGCGCGGCAATCAGAACGAATCGGCGAATCACATTCATGGTCAACGGTTGGATGCCTTGATTTCCACCGTTGCCGGCGTCAGGCCATCGGCGGTGGCGGTCAGCTTAATCGGACCGGTGGTGCCGGGCCGGGCGCGAACCATGACGAGCGCAAGGCCGTTGTAGGCGTTGTGTTCCGGGGCCTGAAATGATTCAAAGCTCGTCGCGTCGCCGTTGTCCGTAGCCACAATTTCGCCGGCGCCTTCGACGGCGAACTTGAGATGATTCTTGGAACGCGGCACTGGCAGTCCGTCCTTGTCTGCGATCGTCACGGTGATGAAAGACAAATCTTTCCCATCCGCCACAATCACGCTGCGGTCAGCGGCGAGCATTATTTTTTCTGCCGCTCCGGTGGTCTTGACGGAATCCTGCGCCCACCTTTTGCCGTTTTTGTAGACGACAGCTTTCAATTCGCCCGGCTGATAGACCACATTGTCCCAGCGCAGGCGGTATTCATTTGTGCCCTTTGCTTTTTTGCCAAGCGATTTGCCGTTCAGGAATAGTTCAGCCGAGTCGCCGCTGGTATAGACGAACACCGGCGTCACCTGCCCGACACGTTCCGGCCAGTTCCAGTGCGGCAAAATGTGCGCCATCGGAAAATCCGGACGCCAGTGCGCCTGATAAAGATAGAAGCGGTCTTTCTTGAAGCCCGCCAGATCCACGATGCCGAAATACGAGCTGCGCGACGGCACGCGGATTTTTCCGATCGCATCGAGTTCCTTTTTCGCCTTCGCCTTGTCCTCGGGATTGGAGTAGTTGAGCAGGTTGCTCACGTCCGCGTTGTAGGGCGTCGGTTCGCCGAGATAATCGAAGCCGGTCCAGACAAACTCGCCGGCGACAAACGGATTGCGTTCCTCACCGCGAAATTCCGAGTCCGGCGACGTCGCCCAGCTCGGCACGTAAAAGTCATAGGAGCTGACCTGAAAATCCGCCAGCCCCATCTTGTTGTTCTTGCTATTAAATGATGCCGGCACGGGGAAAAAGTATTCGCCGCGCGAGCTGACCGTCGAGGAGGTCTCGCTGCCAAACAGCGGCAACGCGGAATTTGTCGCGCGGAATTTTGTATAATTGTCCGGCTTGTAATTCCAGCCGAACACATCGAAGTGGTTTTGAAAACCGCTGAAGCCCGCCTTATAGGAACTCACCGCCGCCGTGCAGGGCCGCGTCGGGTCTTCCGCGTGGATGATACCGCGATGTTCCTCCGCGAGCGCCGGACCGGCAGCTTTGTCCTGATCGGGAACCTCGTTGCCACTGCTCCACAAAATCACGCACGGATGATTCCGGTCGCGCCGCACCAGCGCACGCAAATCCTGCTCGTGCCAGTCGGGATAAAGAACGTGGTAATCATTTTTGTTTTTACCCGCCGCCCAGCAATCAAACGCCTCGTCCATCACCACGAAACCCAGGCGGTCGCACAAATCCAAAAGCTCCGGCGCGGGCGGATTATGGCTGGTGCGGATGGCGTTCACGCCAAACTCGCGCAGGATTTCCAACTGCCGTTCCAGCGCGCGGGTGTTGATGGCCGCACCGAGCGCGCCGAGATCGTGATGGTCGCAAACGCCGTTCAGCTTAACATGCTGGCCGTTGAGGAAAAACCCCTTGGCCACGGTAAATTCTGCCGTGCGGATGCCGAACGGCGTTTCGTAGGTGTCCACGGCGTTTCCATTTTGCGAAATCGTTGTCACGACCACGTAGCGCTGCGGCTTCTCCAAGCTCCAAAGTTTGGGCGCGGCAAAGGCGATCTGGCTTTCGCACGGAGCCGATTGATTTGCGATAATCTTCAATCCATCAACCGAAACAGCGGCAATCGAAGAACCGCGCCTGCCATCGGCGGTGAGTTCAAAGATTTCATTTTTCACCGTCACGGCGGCATCCGCTGCGGATGAATTGTCTACGGCCACCTTGATATGCACCGTCGCAGATTTTTTGCTGAGTTCCGGCGTCGTGACCGCCGTGCCCCAATGCGCCACGCGCACCGGCGACGTTTTGACAAGCCAGACGTTGCGGTAAATGCCGCCGCCGGGATACCAACGCGAAGACTGTTTGGGATTATCGAGGCGGATCGCAATGATGTTATCTGCGCCAAACTTCACGAATGGCGTCACGTCCACGCGCCAAGAGGAATAACCGTAGGGCCAGCCGCCGGCGAGTTTGCCATTCACCCACACGCTCGCGTAAGCCATCGCGCCATCCACATCGAGAAAAATTTTGCGACCGGCATCGGACGCGGGCAGTTCCAAGTGCTTGCGATACCACGCCACACCCCACCACGGCAGCTTGCCCGTCTCGCCGGGAAACGCCTGGTCAAACGGCCCCTCAATGCCCCAATCGTGCGGCAGATTCAACAAGCGCCACTGGCTGTCGTTGAAATCCGGCTGGGCGAACGAAACATTTTCCGCCGGATTGCCCGCTGGCCGCGACTTGGCGAGCAGCGCGGCGTTCGTCGTAAGTTCCCCGCTCGTCGGCAGCAGCCAGTCCTTGATTTTGGCGTAACTCAAGGCCTCGCCCGCGCCGTCGGCATCGGCTTTCGTGAAGCGCCAGCCGTCGTTGAAAGAAGTCCGTTCGCGCGGCGGGTTGAATTCCGCAGCCAAGCCGGTCACGGCCGACAGCAGAACGACGACAAACCCCAGCAGGATTTGGTAGAATTGGCAGCTAGTTTTTTGAGCATCACAAGGTGTTAGCGAATTGGTATTGGTATGAGACATATTGCGTTTCCCAAATTAAAAAATGTAAATTAATTAAACAATGTTCGTTTTGTTATTAAACACGGTCAGTCTCAATATCGCCGCGAATTATATACTTTAAATTTCTTCGGAAATAAGGTGGCGGCGCCAACCCATAGCACCGCTACCCACCCCACCGGAGTATTCACCCCTTGATTTTCCGTAACGGAACCCATGATCGTCACGAAACTTGTCCGGCCTATGGCGAAGACTGCCAGCGCAGCCGGTAAAATGCCTGCGGATTGTTGGTGTCGGTAATCACCATCACCGGATTGCTGGTCGTCGCCGAGTTCGTGCTCAAATCCTGCCAATTGCCGCTGTCCAAGGTGAGATTCCGCTGCACCACATAGGTGTTTCCCGGAACGCCGAAGAAGGTCAACTGCACGCCGCCGTTGGCGCTCACCAACTGCACATTTTCCTGACCGAACACCGGATTGGAATTGAGAGTCATCAGCACCGTGCCGGTATTGGTGCCGCCAAAGCCATCGGCCACCGTATAGTCAAACTGGTCGGCAACATTGTTGGTGCTGTAGTAATAAAGATAATTGGTGCCGGCCACCGGCACCGTCAACAGCGTCACCCCATTGCTGCTGACCGCCGTTGAAACCAAAATAATCGTGTCGCTATCCGCATCGGTCACGTTGGTCAACAAATTGGCAACCGGTATGCGCATGGAATAAATTCCCTGATTGCGGGTGTAGTTGGGATTGCCTGCCACCGGGGGATGATTCGTCACCACCTGATACAGGTTGTTTGTGCTGGGTAAATAATTAGCGTCGCCACTATAAACTGCCGCGATCAGATTTGTGCCGCGCGGCAGTGTGGACAGGCTGAAGTTGGTGCTACCCAGATTCAAAGCATTGGTGTTGACGGCCGCTCCGTTGACTAAAAACAGCACCGTGCCACTCGCACTCGCCGCGGTTGCACCATTGGTCTGCACTGTGGCCGTGAAGGTCACAGTGTCAAGATAACCATTGGTCAGGTTGGGTGACGAAACCAAGTTCAACGTCGTCGGATAAGGAACCATCAAATAAAGTTCGCCGCCAACAACTGCAAGCGAGGCCGGCGTCGTGGTGCCGCCGCCCGCCACTGTAACTGCGGGCAGCGTGCCAGCCACGGTGCCGCCGGAAAGAGCGCCGACGAGCTTGTAATTGCCCGCGCCTAGGGCGGTGCCGGTGTTGTTGACCGTGAACACCGTGCTGCTCGAAAGATTCAGCGTGCCGTTGGTGACATTCAACGAAGGTGTGCCCGCACCAAAAGTCAAAGAAATAGTTCCCGAACCGGTGTTCAAACTTCCGGCTAGATTAGCCGTGGTAAGGCCGCTGTTGGCCAGCGTCTGGGTATTGCTAAGTGTTAAAACGGCACTCAAACCAGAGATATCAAACATCGCGCCGCCCGCAACAGTGATGGTCGGCGAAGCCAGTGAACCGCTGCCACTCAAGGCCAGCGTGCCGGCGCTGATCGTGGTGGTGCCGGTATAGGTGTTCGTGCCCGCGAGCGTCCAGGTTCCCGTTCCATTTTTAGTGACGGATCTATTCTGACCGGCGCTTGATGCAATTGCACCAGTCACAAGATTCCCAACCGAGGTGCCGCCCAACGTCAGGGAAAGCCCAATCCTAGAACCTGTTCCATTAAGTGATACGTTCCCCAATAATAGATTGGCCGTTGTGGGGTTGAAATACGCTACATACGCTCTTGTTCCACCCGAACCGTAAGAAGCCCCGCAAGTATATGTCACCGCCGGGAGAGCCAGCAAATAGCCATTGCCGCCAGTTATATTGATGGTGGTGGTATAGGTGGCCGCAGTATTGCCAGAGGCCGGTTGAGTAGAGCTGAGGCCATTGGCCAGGGTCAGCATATTTGCTGTGCCTGAGCCATTATTGTTCACGTCAATGTTGATGTTCGCATTGGGCACCCCTGAATCCAGCACTGCACCGGAGGAATTAAACGCGTTGGCCGAGTTATTGCGGAGTTGGAGTGTGGCCCCGTTGTTCAAAGTCATCGCAGAGTTTTTGAAGGCGCCGGGATCGGCGGCCAGAAGTGTGCCGGTGACGGACGTGGCACCGGAGTAATTATTAGCCGTATTCAGATTGGCCGTGCCGCTGCTGACATTCAAGCTGGATGTGCCGGCGATACCACCCGTGGTGGCAACGGTGCTGTTTTCCGTCAGTGTGCCGCCGTTGACCGTGATGGCCGACCCGCTGGCACCGCCGCCGACGACGCCGGTCGTGTCAATGGTCAGGGTCCCGGCGCTGACGGTGGTGGCTCCGGTGTAGGTGTTTGTGCCATAAAGTGTGAGCGTGCCCGAGCCCGACTTGGTCAGCGAACCGCTCTGACCGGAGACATTTCCGATCGCCAAGCCTATCGCGGTACTGAAGCCGGCGGTGTTAAACACGCCGCCACCCGTGCCCAACTGTAATTGACCCGCAGTGCCGGTTCCGGTGTTGGTAATCAACAGCGGAATATTGGCCGACAGCGCCAGCATGCCGCCCGAATTAAGCACGATGACCGGATACCCCGTGCCGAGGTTGTTGAAATTGAATCCTTGTCCGGTAGTGAACATACCAGCAATGGTCAGGTTGTCATTGACATTACCGCCAACCGTTAAATTGATGGGGTTCACCCCGGCATAAGTAAATGAGCCGTTCGCCGCCACGGTGAAGTTGGCCCAGTAACCGCCTTGCTCCTGCTCCATGAGGTCGCCGTTTTGGACCCAATTTCCGTAGGCGTTGACATTGAACTGCGACTGCCGGCCAACCCAAAGCGATCCGTTGTTGGTTACGGTTGTGGCGAAAGCACTCGTGCCGACCACGTTTATGATCCCGTAAGCCGTGCCACCAGCCGTATTATTGCCCACTTGCACGAGATTCCCGGAATTAACCAATGCGAGCGTTGCAGCGGTTTGACTCGTGCTGCCAATGTTCAATGTCCCGGCCGCAGAATTGTTGGTGCTCACCCAAAATCCGCCGGTCATGCCACGTTGATCGTTCAACAAATTCACCGTGCCGTTGCTCACCACCATGATGCCGGTAAACGCGTTTGTTCCCGAAAGCCCAAGCGTGCCGCCGCCGCTGGCGGTGAGACCCGCGCTCCCCAACAAGGCCGCCGTGACGGAAACCGTCCCGGATGAGTGGGTATCCAAATAGCTTGTGCCCGTGAGGCTGCCGTCTTGAATTGTCGCTGTGCCGGTGATGCTTACCGCCCCAAACGCCGGTGACGTCAATCCGCCAAAATCCAATGTGCCGCCGCCGACTGTCAACGCGGAACTCCCGTTACCCAGAGTGCCGGAGCCGCTTAATGCCAGCGTGCCGGCGGAGATCATCGTGGCCCCACTGTAATTGTTGGCCCCCGACAAGGTCCATGAGCCAGTCCCCGATTTCGTCAAACTGGTTGTGCCGCCATTATCGCCAATGACTGCGGTCAGCGTATTTGCACCAGTGTTGGTGCCGATGAGTGTGAATGAGCGTGCCCCACTGCCACTTAAACCGACGGAACCGCCGTTGCTCATATTCAACGCCCCTGTGCCCGAAGCATCAAGTGTCGCGCCGTTGGTACCGACGGTGAACGACCGATCGCTGGTCGTCGCCGCCCCTGTGTATTGCAGCGTGGCGCCATTGATCGTCAGATTCGCGGCGGAATTCGCCGAGGAACCGAGGTCACTGGCCACCCCGCCATTCACCATAGTACTGATACTTACGATGCCGCCATTGATACTCGTCACGCCGGTATTCGTGTTGACGCCGCCGGAAAGCGTGAGCGTGCCGCTGCCAGTCTTTGTGAGTGACGTGCTGCCGCCGATGAATTTTCCGGTACTGGAAGTGATGGTGTAAGTCTTGGCGCTGTTGTTCACCACCAGGCCACCGGGCTGAACCACTTGATTGACGGCCACGTTGGAGGTGCCGGTGGCGGTGTCATCAAACAGCACGGAATCACCGTCGGCGTAAATCGTGGCATGACCCGTCCAGTTGCCGGTGGCGCTAACATCCCAGTTACCGCTGCCAACGCCCGTCCAGATGTCGGAGACCGAATCCACAACCAAGTTCAAAGTGGTGGTGCCGCCAGAAACCGTGGTGGTCAAATGGGCGGCAATGCCGATGGCGAGCATGGAGTTAAGATTGGTGGTGGCGAGAGTGCTGCCGGCCGTGGTCCAAGAAATCAAGGGATAGGTGCTGCCGGCGGTAAAGGTTCCGCTATTGACTTTGATGTTCAAAGTGCCAGACGAAGTCAGTGTTCCCGGATTGAGCGGGGCTGCGGTCGTGCTGTTAAGGCTGTTAAATTCGAGCGTCGCACCGGTAGTCGTGCCCAATGTGAGCGCGGCGGGTTGCAACTGGCTGGTGCCGGAAACAGTCACAGTTAGGTCAGCCCCGTCTGCCACCGTAAAATTACCCGTGCCGGTCTGCGAGGATTGGAGGACCAACTTGCCGCCGTTGACGGTGGTTAGTCCGCCGTAACTGTTGTTCCCCGAAGATGGCGCAAGTGTCAACGTGCCCGCGCCCTGCTGGGTCAACGCGCCCGTGCCGGAAATCTGGCCGCTCAATGTTTGAGCCGCGCTGCTGTTGTAAACCAAAGTTCCACTGTTGGCGATGTTCCCCGCATAACTGCCGCTGCCCAACTGGCCCGATCCCCCAATCGTCAGTGTGCCGCCGCTGATCGTGGTTGCACCGGAAAAGGTGCTGACACCGGAAAGCGTCAAGTTGCCGGGACCGGCTTTGGTAAGACCATAAGCGCCACCGATGGCACCACCAACGGTCAAGCCGTAGCTGCTATTCGCCACCGTAACTTGTCGGGCGGCGCCCAGCGTCACCGTGCCAGTGCCGAGATTTAAGGCGCCGGTAGTATTGGCGCTGCCAAAAGTAAAATCACTGCTCCAAGTCTGCGCGGGCGTGCCAGAAATCGTGATGGTGCCGCCGCTGGTGTTGTCGAGTGTGACGGCACTGTTAATGGCCAGGGTCGAAAGGCCGGTCAGCGCCGCGTTGTTATTCAATGCCAGCGTGCCGGTGCTGGAAACGGTTCCTGCCGCCGCCCCAAAGTTGTTGGCACCTTTCAATGCGATGGTGCCGGAGCCGCCAAACGTGGGCGTAAGATTTTTTTGGCCACCGCTGGTCTGGCTGTTCACCAGCGGCCCCAAGCCTAGGTTGCCCGCGCCGCCAAGCGTCAAACTATATGAGGAGTTAAAGTTAATTGAAATTCCCCCCGGAATACTCAACGTAACTCCGGCGGTGCTGGAATTGATAGTAGTGTTGTTGTAAACACCCATCACGCCGCTGCCACTGCTACCACCGCCCATTTGAAGAATGTAACCATTGCCGCCGGTCAAATTGAACGTATCGGTGGTGCTACCAGGGCCAAGCTGTCCGACATTCGCAAGAATGAGGGTGTTTCCCGAACCGCTGGTGATATTATTGACATCGAAGTTGTAAGTCACGGTGCCGGAACCCGAAAAGTTACAACCAGACGGCGAAAACGTGGTGTTGCCGTCAGCGCGCAATTGCAGGGTGGTGCCGCTCGCCATGGTCACAGCCACGGCGGGAAGCGAGGTGCTATTTTGCAGTTGCAGCGCGCCACCCGAAAGTGTCAGCGCCCCCCCAAAGCTGTTTGGGCCAGAGAGCGTCAGCGTATTGGCTCCCAGCTTGAGCAAACCGCGCGTGTTGGCACCGCTGTTCGGATTGGTGATGGCGGTTCCATAACTGAAACTGCCATTGCTGGTGTCGAATCCGAGCGTGGAGCCGGATTTGAAACCGGTGGAACCCGTGCCTAATGCGGCTAACGAATCAATATCGCTGGAAGTGAACTCCCCAGAACCGCCGACGTTAAACACAGCGGTAGCGCCATTGGCCACGGTGAGATTAGCCGCAGTCCACTTGGCAGTGGCGTTATTGTAAAGAGATGTCTCCTTGGCGAATTGCAGGCGGCCGGTGTTGATGACAGTCGGTCCCGTATAAGAATTCGCGCCGGACAAAGTCAAACTGCCGGTGCCCTGTTTGGTCAAGCCACCACCGGTAGAGCCGGAGTCCTCAATCAAATTCTGGCTCATGGTGATGGTGTTGCCGCCGTCGTCGAAAACCACGCCGCCGACCTGTACCTTGGCATTGTTGGCGCCGGAAAAGAAAGTCGCGCTGTTGCCATTTGCCTTCAATGTGCCGCCGTTGAAGTTGGCGTTAAAGACTACCGAAGCACCGGCGGAACCGCCTTTGTTGAGACTCGGCACGGTCAATGTGCTTCCGGAGTTTATTTGCAACGTGCCAGATGCCGTGCCGCTGGTTGCGGTTCCGAATGAAGCCGCGCCGGACGAGGTCACGTTGCCGCCATTCAACGTCAGCCCTGATCCAACACTGTTACCACTGCCAACATTTATGCCTGTCACATTCAACGCGGTGCCGCTGTCCACTTGGATCGTGCCGCGATTGGCCGCCAACGCCGCGAGTGTCACCGTTCCGCTGTTGGTGAGTTCCAGCGTGCCGGTGCCGTCTTTCTTCAGCCCCTTGCTGTTGCCAGTTACGGTGTTAGTGAACAGCAGCATCGTGCCTGTGGTGCCCACCACAACCGTGCTAGCACCCAGCGACACGGCGCCGCCGTAGGTTGAAGACCCAGTGGAATTTTCAATCGAACCGACGTCGGCGGTGCTGACCGTGCTGTTCAAGTTCAATGGCACAATTGCCGTGGGCGAAAAGCCGGCCAAATCCAACGTGCCGCCGCTCAACGTAAGATCCGAGGAATTGTTGACGCCGTTGCCTAAAATTCCAACCGCCCCAAATTTTAGAACTCCGGCCGACAAAACGGTCGAGCCGGTGTAGGAGTTGGCACCTGAAAGCGTCAGCGTTCCGGAACCGGTTTTCGATACCCCGAAGCCGGAGCCGCTGATGGCCGCGCTGATGATCATGGTGCCGGCGGCGTTGAAGTTGCCGCTTTGTCCCAGCGCAACATTCAAAACGCCCGAACCCGTGCTGCCGTTGGGACCGTTGATATTGAAGGTCGCACCGGACGCAACGTAAAGCAGGTCGGCGACCGTACCGGACACACCGTTGCCGTTGTCGCCGGAACCGCCAAGAGTCAACGTGCTGCTCGTAGAAGTGGTTGTCTGGTTGTTGATGGTGAAAGTGCCAGTCGTGGCCGTGACATCGAATGAACCAACCGTCAAGGTGCCGGCAGTAAGCGGACGAATGCCGGTGCCGCCTGAAGACGAGGTAAACACCGCATCGTTGCCGACCAACGGCAAGGCACTCAAGCTCCAGTTGCCGTTCACCAGCAGACTGGCGGTGGCACCACCGGAAAAATTATCCGCCGTATTCGCTGCGTGTGCGCCGGCGACCAGGACGAGACAGAGCACGGCGATGATTCGCGTCAAGATCTGATTATGTGAATCGTTTTTCATACGGAGACAGGGTTGTTTTTCGTGAGACGTTGGCGGTTGCTATTTATTGCGATGACTCTCCAAAAACGACCCATCTGACAGTCGCTCCTTGCACGCCGCAGACATGCACAATCGTGCCGGAAGTGGAAACGGCCGTATCGGCGGAGATGGTGGTGACCGTGCCCCGGGTGATGCTGGCTGCCTGAACCCCAGGGGCAAGGCAAAGACAGAACAAAGCCAACAAAAAAAGAAGAAATCTGCCCGCAGCCGCAATCGTCATTTTGGTTGAACGAATAGTATTTTTAGATGGTTTCATTTCTGATAAAGGTCTGGATAGGCTTCACTATTTCAAAGCGCCTTCTCAGAAATAAAGCCGACAACCTATCTCCAAATCTTCGCTGATTCTGGAAGCTGTTCAAAAACGTCCCTGTCGTGGGCAGGTGATCAAAGCGATTACGGTCCCAGCAAAACGCGGTAAAAACGCCGCGGCATTTGGGCCGGGTTCGTATCGGCCCAAATGAACGGCAGCGTGGCGGGATTCGTCGTGAAAATATTCGTCCACGTCAGCAGGTTGGTGGAAGCCGCAACGATGTAGTCGGGGCCAAGGGCTCCATTAATGTTCAAGCAGAACAAACCATTGGTCATCATCGGCGATGAGGCGACCGGCAGCGTGACGGAGCGCACCGTGACGTTGAAATTCTGCGTGGCACTCAGGCTGGGGAACCCATTGTCCGCAACCACAATCGTAAATGGATTAATCGTGTGCCCCTGCGAAATCAACGGTCGCCAGTTCAAGATGCCGTTGGAGGCGTTCATCATCGCATTGCTGGGGGCAACCGGCATGGAATAGGTCAGCGTTTGGCCCGGCTGGTTCGAGTCGGTGGCCAGATTCGTAAACAACAAGGTTTGTCCGGGGTTGATAAACCGATCCGAGGCCGGATAAGTGAACTTGGGCGGCGAATTCGAGGAAACTCCGGTGTTGATCAAAACCGTAGTGATGGAATACGGAGCCAGCGTGAGGTTGCGATCGCCCGACAGGCTAGCTCCCGCCAGATTTTCCGCAAGCGTGAGGCGCTGTTGCACCGCGCCGTCGTTCGCCGTTTTGTAAACCTGCCAGGCGCGTTGCTGCGGATCGGCGGACCAATAGTCGGCAGTTTGGATTACCGAATAACTGTAGTTGCTGCTTGTGTTGATGATCACCAGAATCAGCTGGTCACTGATCTGCGGAATGCTGTTGGTGTGCCGGTAGAGGGAGACGAGCACATTCGGATCACTGCCGGTTGCTTGCGCCCGCCAGTCACTGGGCCGGATGAACTTGCTGTAATGCCCCAAGGCACAGAAAGTATCGCTCGTCGTTGAAAGCGACAAACCCCACATGAGATAGGTATTGGCTTGTTCGATAGTGAAAACATTGTGCATCGGCAGACAGTGCATCATCCAGCCTGGAACATTCGTTCCGTAACTGTTGTCGCCAAAAAATTCGGTCATGTAAATCGTATTGGTCGGATACGCCGCGCGCAGGCCGGACAGACTCCCGGTGACGTGACCGACATCGTTGACTGATCCTTGATAGGGATGATGCGCGATGGCCGTGAGGCTACCGGCCGGAAGGTTGTTTAGGTAACTGGAAATGGTGCTTGGATTTCCCGTTGTCGTATCCGGGCCGATGAATTTCACAAAGCCGAGGCCGTTCGTTGCCAAAGAATTTTTCACCGCCGCGAGCGCCTGCGGATAACCAGCCTTGGTGCTCGACTCGGTGCTCGCCAGATAATTTCCTGCCTGCCACGCGGCGTAAAAATTCGTCCCGCCAGGTGTGAAGTCGCACTCGTTTTGAATCGAGATAAAATCGGGAATAGCCTGCGTGACCGAGAGCGTCGAGTTGTCGCGCAGATATTGGAGCGAGCGCAGCCACCAGTCAGCGTAATCCGCGTAGCGATACACCGAGTTCGTTTTCGCAAGCGTTCCGCCTTGTGCGCTGCCGGTGCTCTTGAAACGTCCTGGCGGCGACCATGCCGCCATGGTGATCAAGCCGTTGGGCTGCATGGCCCGATACAGCTTAATAAACTGGACGTTATCCGAATCCCAACCCGACCAGAAAACACTCGGCTCATCCAGCCAGCACTCGAAGGAATTAGCCAACCGGACGAACGAGAGGTTCAGATTTGTCGGGGCGAAGGCTAGGTTGAATTGCGCGCTGTTCCACGCAATGCCCTGCGGACCCAGACAGAAATTCGCCCCGATGCCGTGGATCTGCTGGTAGGTGGTCGCCGGATTCAACGTGATAGTGCCGATGGTTGAACCGTCTGGCGCGCTGAGATCGCGGACTTGGATGGCATTCAGTTGTGCGGAATTTCCTCCAGCCGGCAGCACGCCAGCCAAGGTGAAGGTCTGATTGGTGGCATTGGCTGTGAAGGTGCCGATGGTATATTGGCCGACGCCACCGTTGGTGCCGGTATTATTGTAGTCGAGCGTGACCGTGTTACCGCCGCTGCTGGTCACGGTCTCGGTGCGGTTGGACGCCAGCGCACGATTGTCGTTGACCCAGATTTGAACCAGATACGGATGGCCGGCCATGAGATTTTTCAAAGTCACCGTCTGGGTTCCGTTGTTCGCGGTGTAAGCGCCGCCTTTGAGTGTCGTCTGATACGCGGAACTCAAGCCGCTCCAAGGACTGCCCGTGCCGCTGCCAAATGCCGTCGGGCTAAAAGAAGTATTTCCGCTCATGCTCACATTGGAGCCAAATGCACTTTGGCTATTGCCGGCGGCGAAAGCCCCCCCATTGACCGACGTGGCCGTGTTCGCGTCATTGTAGGCGTATAACAGGCCGCCATTGGTGATCACGTCGGTGTCGTCAGCAATCGTGGCCGGCGCCCCCCAGAGAATGTTGGAACTGGCAATGCCCGACTGCACTGAAATCGAGCCGTTCGTTAGTAATTGGCTGGTATCCCAAACCAGGCCGACATTCAGCGGCGGCAGAATCGTGTAGATGAAAGCTCCGTTATAGCTGGCGGCGTTGAATAGCGTAAAAGCATCCCCTGCCTGCAAGGTTGATCCCGCGTTGATCACTGACAAGCCTCCGCCGTAAGTCAGCGTCGTCACGCCCGTCACACGGCTGGCGTTTTGGGCATTGGTCCGATTCAGAGTCATCACGGTGGTGCCGGCAAGCGTCAACGCATTGCTGAAGATTAAAGTCGAAATATCTGCGCCGCCGAGTCCGGGCTGAAGAGTTCCTCCATACAAAACCGTCACGGCTCCAGTTATGGCGCCATTCCCGGCAAGCGTCTGGCCGGTGGACACCAGCCAACCACCAGAAACCGCAGAGACATCCAGGGTTGCTCCCGCCAAAATGTTGATGGATGAGCTGTTGGCAATGGAACCATTGGCACTCAAAGTTAACGTGCCGTTGCTGATCGTGGTGGCTCCCGTGTAGGTGTTGGTGCCGGCCAGCGTCAGCGTGCCCGTGCCGAGTTTGGTCAAGCCGCCGCCGGTGGACGCAACATCCTCAACCAACGGGGGCACGATGGTGATGGCATACCCGGCATCATCCATGACCGCGTCGCCGGCCTGCACTTTCAAGTTCGAGGCATTCATCAGGAAATTCGGATTATTCGCGCCGCCCCTGAGCGTGCCGCCGTTGAAGTTGACGTTGAACGTCACGTTGCCCTTCGCAACGTTGGTCACGGTCAGCGTGCCGCCATTAAGAGTCAATGTGCCGCTCGCGCTGCCGCCGCCCGTGCCGAACTGGGTGAAGCCGGAGCAGTTCACCGCGCCGCCGTTGAGCGTGAGCCCGGAACCGACGCTGTTGCCGCTGCCGACGTTGATGCTCGTGACATTGAGCGTGGTGCCGCTATCCACGACCAGCGTGCCACGGTTGGCTTGAAAGGCGCCGAGCGCAACCGTGCCGCTGTTGGTGAGTTCAAGATTGCTGACACCGTCCTTGATGAAATTATAGCCGCCGCCGGAAATCGCGCCGGCGAGCTGGATAGAGCCCGCGCCGACACGCGTCTGGCGACCGAGCGTGATGGGGCCGGTGTAAACCGAAGTCGAGGAGGCGGAATTGTAGAATGCCCCGACATCGAAGCCATTCGCCGTGCTGTTCAACGTGAGCGGCGGATTGGCGGTCGGCGAAACACCGCCGAGGTCAAGAATGCCGGAACCGCTGACAACAAGGCTGGAGGCGTTGTTCACGCCATCGCCCAGAACCGTTGTCGAACCCAATTTCAAAATTCCGGCACTGACAGTGAGCGCGCCGGTGTTGGTGTTCGCGCCGGAGAGGACGAGCGTGCCGGAGCCGGCTTTGGTGACGCCAGCTGAACCGGCCAGCGTCGCGCTGATGGTCGCGATCTTGCCCGAGCCGAGCGTGTTCACCGTGATGGTGGGCGTGCCGCCGGCAAACGTGAGGATGTTGGCGCTGGAACCGTTGTTGTCGAGCGTCCAACTCGCGGCAGAGGTCGTGTTCGTGTCGCCGAAAATGAGATTGCCGATGGTCCGCGCGGAGTCGAGATGCACCACGGTCGGGTCCGTAGCGATGTTGATAGAATTAAAATCAGCCGTGAAGCCGGAGCCGTCGGCCGCGATGCTATTGCTCCAGTTGGCCGTCGCGCTCCAATTGCCACCGGTGACGGCGTTCGTCCAAGTGCCGCTGGCAGCATGAAGCATCGGCGTAGCCACCATCACGGCGACTCCGAGCCAGCGGCGAAATCCGCGCGCGAACTTATTTGGATGCTCGAAAAAGTCCATTCGTTAAATTATCGCGCCCCCCAGAGTCACTTGCAAAGGCTTACCAGTAACCGGTAATTTCCTTCCGGGTGGCAGTATGGCCATCAAGAAACAGATAATTTCGCACACTGCCATGCAGAACTTTGGGCGGCAATGAAGCATACCAGCCGGGTTTGGAGCTATTGTTCACCCAAACCTGCTGGTCGGTATCGGCCAAAGCCCAAACCTCAGTCAGCGGACGGACTGCAGAAATCGCGCTCAACTTTTGGGTCGGGGCACGCCCGCCACTATTGGGTTGATAGCCAAAGATGCTCCATGGTAATGGCGGAAGGCCCGGTCCCCAAACATCAGATCCACCTTTACCATCCGAAGTTCCTCCGCCGGGAACGGTATACAATATCTGTGCGGCCACGACGCTCAAGGTCGAATTGGGAGTCCAATTGGCATAGCCAGGACAGATAAATACCTTGGAATAGCGCAAGGTATTATCGGGAGCCTGACCCAAATACGAGGTCAGATAATAGATCAGCATGGAGTTGTAGCTTCCGCCCGGGGCTCCGGCCGCACACAGTTGAAATTGTGCCTGCTGCCCGCTCCACAGACCGTATTCACCGCCGCTGTCATAGCCGGCACAGAGCTTATCGTTGTTATCGTTGAGATACATGCTCAATGCGATGCTAGCCTGGTGAAAATTGGAAAGGCAGCCGATTTTGTAGGCTTTCTGTTTGGCCGCAGCCAGCGCGGGCAGAAGCATGGCCGCTAAAATGGCAATGATGGCTATGACCACCAGCAGTTCGATCAGGGTGAACGCTGCACGCTGCTTTTGTATAAGGTAATTCATGTCCAATATGGTCTCCCTTTGGGCGTTTATGGGTTCCCTTAATCACCAAGGCCCCGCATCCAAATCACTCGGCTTGTAATAAACTGTCCAGGTGCTCGCCGTTCCGCCTGGCTGAATGGGAGAGGATGCCGCCGCCGCCCCGGTTCCCGTCCATTTGAAATTCCGCCACTCCGCATGCGCATCTTCATAGAGAAAGTTCCCGCCGCTGGGAATGTTGCCGTTACCGCCATGATTGCTGATAGGCGTGGCTTGTCCGCCAACGACATTCACCCAACTCCCGGCCGCTTCCTGAATCTTGTCAATCATGACGGGTGCCTTGCGATAGACACCGCCAAACTTGGTGCGATTCAGAACCCAGTTTCCCAAGCCAAAGGCGTTGTAATTATCACCCCCCGCCAGCCGGCCGCCGGACAGAAACTGGTAACCAATCAAGTTCGTCGTGCCGGGGAAAGCCGTTTCATAAACCCGGTGATAAAGATCCGTCGGACAATAAATGACGTCGTTTTGATTACGGGTGCCGGCCGTGGTCGTTCCCGCTTTGTTGGCATACAAATAGGCCGGATAGAAACTGAGGTTCCAAGCCCCGGACACCCACGCCCAGTCTTTTGCGCCACCGCCGCTGTTATCGGGAAACTTGTCCTGATTATCCCCGGCATACATCGCCAGTGCCGTGCCCCATTGTTTGAGATTGCTCAAACATTGGGTTTGGTAGGCTTTCTTTTTTGCCGCCGCCAGCGCGGGCAGAAGCATGGCCGCGAGAATTGCGATAATCGCAATCACCACCAGCAGTTCAATAAGCGTGAATCCTACTTCGCGTAATGTTTTGTTTATTATCGTTCTCAATTTAACAAATCAAATGTCCGGCCCGCAACAAACCCCTTCACTGCGGGCCGGATCAACCCAAACCATCTGCTAACTTCCCGCCAGAACCCAAACTGGCGGAAATCATTTGAACCCACGCCGTTGTTTACGGATAAACCAACCGGTAAAAGGCATTGGTGCCTTTATTGATTGGGATACTGGCTGCGTTGGTTGTTTCGTAACCAATCGAACCCCAGTCGCTGGCGATCTTGCTGACGCCCTTGCTCACATTGTTCGTCTGCATCTGCAAATTGTAACCGATATGATCCGCCGGCCAATTCAGTGAAAGATTTGTGCCCCCCACCACAATGGTCGTCAGGTTGAAGGGAGATTGATTTGGTTGTAGGGTTACGTTCACCGTGTAGAGGTTTGTGTAGGGCGCACCCGCCGCCGATGTCACCAACACCTGAATGACGTTCGTCGTTCCTAAATTCAGCGGAATGCCGCCACTCGGTGTCCCCGACATCAACAGCCCCGCCACCACACCGTTGGTAATCAATAAGTTCGTCGCCGTCAGATCGGCGTTCATCACGGTAACGGTCGGCACGCTGCCGTAGACTTCGCTCGCTGCATAGAGCGTTGTGTTCGACGTGAATGTGGGGCTGAAGCTCAACGCGGGGTTCAACGTGAGCGATAGCAGATACGCATTCGTGCTGACGGGCGCCACCACCGGTTGAACCAGCAGCAAACCCGCGCCGGTCAGGAAAGGCGCTGCGTTGGCGCTGCTGTAAAGACCGGGCACCTGGTTCGTGCCGTCCAGCACCAAGGCGGCGACCTGATTGGTCACGCCATAATCGAGTTGCAGCACCGCGCCATTGGTCACGGTCACCGTGGAATTGGTCGAAAGCGAAGCCACGGCCAATTCCAGCGTGCCGCCGTTGACCGTGGTGTTGCCGGTATAAGTGTTCGTGCCAGACAGATACAAGGTAGATGCACCGTTCAGAACCAAGTTGACTTTCCCGCTAATCACACTGCCGTAGGTGCTGGGAGCTGACAGATTCAGCGTCAGCGTGCTGAAGTTCGTCGAGCTATTGTTCACCGAACCTCCGGCCGGATTGGCCAGCCCCGTGAAGGTCTGGCTGTAACCATTCAGATCAAACGAACCGCCGCCGATTGACAGGGTGGCATTGGTGCAAATGCCGTTGTTGGCACCGATTTGCGTCGTGCCGCCGGCGATGCCAAAGCTGCTGTAATCGCCGCCGCCCGAGAAGCGTGTGCGACCGTTGCGTGAACTAATGCCTCCACCAACGTTAAGATTCGTCACCGGCCCGGCGATAACCAGCCAGTTCGTGCCGCTGCCTGGTCCGCAGAAGACGCCACCGTGCTGGACGGTCGCACCTACCGCGATGGTGATCGGGCCGGAGAAGGTGCCGCCGTTGGTGTCGCTGGCTCCGTAGTTACCATTGGGACCGGGATCCACCATCAGCACGCCGTTGAAGAAATCCGAGGCGTTCACGACGGTGATGGCGTTGCTGATGTTCAGACCGCTGCCGACATAGAGCTGGTTGTAATACGCGCCGCCGCCCAAATTGCCGTTGTCAATCGTGACCGGGCCGGTCCCGAGCGCGTGGGGATTGTAGGTATAAACCGAGCCGACGTTGATGGTCAGGCCGCCGGCGAAGCTGTTGCTTGCCGTCAGCTTGAGTCCGACCAAGCCGTTGTTCAAACTGCCGGGCGTGGAGTTGGAGTAAGCCAGCGCACCCGCACCCACGATTTGATTGGTCAGCGTCTGCGTGCCCGCGACGTGGTAAGCCAGCGTCGCGCCCCCATTCACCGTGGCCAGAATACCGGAAGCCGGCGCCCCCAGTGCGTTGGCGTTGGCGGCGATCAACAGGCCGTTGCTGACGACGGTGCCGCCGGTATAGGAATTCGCGCCACTCAAAATCAATCCGCCGATGTCATTGCCGACGACTTGCTGCGCGCCGCCGATGGTGCCGCTTAAGGTCAAATCGGTGGCCCCACTGGCAATGGTCTGGCCCGAACCACTGATGCTGTTGGTAATCGTCTGGCTGGAGGCGTTGGAAACCACCAGCGAGGCATTGTTCGCAATGGTGCCAACCACCGAACCGTTGACGGACACGCCATCACCGAGTTGCAGCGTGCCGCCATTGACCGTTGTGCCGCCGGTGTAATCGTTCGCCGTGGTCAGCGTCACGCTGCCGGTGCCGTTTTTAACCAAATTGGCCGTGCCCGTGATGTAGCCGCTGGTCAGGACGTAATCGTTTGTCGAATTAAATGTCACCGAACCGGGTTGAATGGCACCGGAGATGACCACCGCCGCATTGGCGGGCGGGACATTGCTGAACAGCACGTTATCGCTCGTGTAAAACCAGTCCGGCGTGCCGCTGTTCAGCCAGTCCTGGGTAAGCTGCACATCCCAGGCATTACCGCTGCCGCCCTGCCAGACGAGGTTGACGTTGAAACCGCCCACCTGCAAAAGCACGCGCTGCGGAGAACTGCTGGTATCATAGATAATGCCATAGGTCTGGCGTCCGCCTGTGGGCACATTTTGGAGATAGAAACTGCCCGCGCTGCCGCCGAGGCTGGCGGCTTGAATCAAAACGTAATTGGTCTGGAGAAATCCGCCGACCGGCCAGTTCGCTAGATTGATGGCCGTCGTGCCGCTGGGCGTCATCGTGCCGCCGACATTAATCACGTCGTTGCTGCCGCCCGCGCTGAAATCAAAGTTCAGCGTGTCGCTGCCCACGAGCGTCAGGTTCGTGGTGATGGTCAAGGTGCCCACCGTGCCAATGCCGCCGGGATTGAACTGGCTGCCGCCGCTGTCGGTCACGCTGCCGTTGACCGTGCCACCGCCACCGAGTGCCTGGCTTGAACCCAGCGCAAAGGGGGGGGAAACTGCCGACAAGTCCAAGACCGCACCGGCTGCGACGGTAATGTTGGTCGTGTTGGGCAACGTCGCGGCTGCGCCCAGCACGAGCGTGCCGGCGTTGATGGTGGTGCCACCACCATGGGCGTTGGCGGCATTCAATTGCACGACCCCGGCACCGGTCTTGATCACGCTACTGACGCTGGTGCCGCCGCCTTGATAGATGCTGCCCAAAATGCTCAAGTCAACTCCGCCCGGCACCGTTCCCGCGGCGGCACTCAAGGTCAAGGTGCTGTTGGCCCCGAACCGCACCGGCGCATTGAATACGGAAAGCACGGAGTTGGACAAGGAAGCAATGCCCTGACCAGAGAAGGTAAAGGGTCCGCCGGCGGAACCCACCGTCCCGCCCGACAGGTTGTAATAGGCGCTATAACTTTCGAATGAGCTGGAGCTAGTGTTCGTCAGCAGGCCGCCGTAGATGTTCACATTCGTCACACAAGTGACGTAACCCAAGGCATCCGCGGCGTTCAGCGCGACGACCGCGCCGGGTTGGATGGTCAGATTGTTGCGGATGGCCCCTGTGGCGCCGCCCTTTGCTAGAACCAAAGTGCTGTTATTGGTAACGATAGTGCCACCGGTGTAAGTGCTATAGCCGGAAAGCGTGACCGTGCCGCCACCATCCACCACGAGCGAGCCGTTTTCGCCCGTGTTATTGGCAATCACATTGGTTATGGTCGTGGAGTGTCCAGCGGTGTTGATAACCCCATTCGTCCCGAGCAAAAATAAGCCGATAACGCTCCCACCCGCACTGCTGATCAGTTGCGTGATGTTCGCCGACAAACTTAGGATGCCGCCGTCCGCCAGCGTCAGGCTCGGTCGGCCGCTGCTGGTGCCCAGATCGTTGAAAAAGAATCCTTGTCCGGTGGTAAACGTGCCGCCGATGGTCATGCTGGCGCTGCCGGAACTGACCGGAGCCGAATTGGTGATCAACGGTGTGCCGGTGTAAGTGAACGTGCCGCCCGCCGCGACGCTGAAATTGCCCGGATAGCCGCCATTGGCCTGGATGGTCATGTCGGCAGTTTGCAGCCAGTTGGCGTTAGCGCCCACCGAAAAACCGGAGTCGCGGCCGATGGACAAGCTGCTGTTGTTGGTGACATACGTCGGAACCCCGGTCGCACCCGCGGCGTTAATGGTGGAATACGCCGTGCCCGCGCTATGAGTGGTCACCACGTTGCCCGCAGCCACGTTCAAAGTGGTGGGTGCTATTTGACTGGAACTACCGATATTTAGGTTGTTACCCGTGGTGTTGGTGCCGACATAGAAGCCGCCGTAATTGGTCTGGTTGCCTAAAAGCGTCAGCGTGCCGCCATTGACAATCGTCGGCCCGGTCCAGTAATTCGTGCCGGACAGCACCAATGTGCCATTGCCGACTTTGATGAATTGTCTGGAGCCGTTGGCTTCCGTGATATTGCCGGTGACGGTGCCGACGCCGGAATTGGCCCCCATGGTACCGTCGCCCGCGCCGGTGATCGCGCCCGCGAGCGTGACCAGCCCAGCCCAAACGCCGGCGCTTTCAATCCGCAACTGGCCCAGCGATTCGCCGGTATCACCACCGTAGAGATTGAGCGCCGCCGGGTTGGTGATGGCACCGTTGACAATAAGTGTGCTGTTGGCCAGAGCATTCACTACCGCGCTGCCCCCCAGCAGTCCGAGCATTTGCACCTTGCCAGCGCCCGCCGCCGCCACCGCCCCCGTAAGCCCGTTCGTGCCAAGATTGATGATGCCGTTGAAACTCGAATAATTGCCATTCAAACTGGTTGTGGTGCTGCCGGTGCCCAGCACGACGTTCACCGTGCCGGAACCGCTCATGGCGTTGGTCAGGCCGGTGTAATTCACCGCCCCCGCATTCAAATCCAGCGTGCCGTTGACCGTGGCCGCGCCATTGGTTCCCAAGGCACCGGCGGTGTTGGCCACCAGCGCGCCACCGGCGTTCACCGTGAAGCCGCCGCTGAAGGTGTTCCCGTTGTTGGTCAGCACCAAAATACCCGCGCCCGCTTTCACCCACGCCGTCGAACCGGCGATGACCGGCCCGACCGTCGCGGTCTTGCCCGTGCCCAGGGCATTCACCGTGATGGTCGGCGTGCCGCCGGCAAGCGTGAGTATGTTCGTCGGCGCGGCGTTGTTGTCGAGAATCCAGCTTGCGGGGGAGCCCGAAGTCGTATCGCCGAAAGTCAGGTTGCCATTTGTGCGCGCCGAGTCCAGATGCACCACCGTCGGGTCAGTCGTAATGTTTATGGTGCTAAAATCCGCGGTGGAGCCGGACGCATCGGCGATGGTGCCGCCGCTCCAGTTCACGGCGGCGCTCCATAGGCCGCCGCTGACGACGTTGGTCCAGGTGCCATTGGCAGCACGGCCAGCCCACGGAGTCATCAGGGCTAAGGCGATAATGACAGACAAAACCGAGGTATTGGGGCGTTTTTTTGACGGGATGTTCATACGGTTTATTAAATAGTTTTCGGGCTTCACTCATCAATTGCGTCAATCCCAATGCAAACCCGACATGATAAATTTAAAAATCAGGGATTAGCCAGATAACATGACATATCACACCTCCTGCCGGAGTGGGCCGTGTGCGGGCCGCTGGAACCTTCGAGGACCGGCCGGTTGGCGACGTTTCCGCTGCGGCACGCACGAAGCGTCACACCCAACCACCCGTTCCTCCCTCCTGCCTCTTCTGCTCCCGGTATCAGCCAGGTCCCAACTCCTTCCACAATCCTTCCACAATCCGTGGAAGGAGTATGGAAGGGCTGGCTACTTGTCAGGCACTTGCAGCGAACCTAGCGCAGAAGCATCGAGGCCAGGCGGGAAAACAATCAGCAGCTGGGTCTGCCGGGCAGCCACCAGCCGCCGTTTGACAACAGCCCGGACCGGGCGCAGATTGGCCCATGGCCAAGATGGATTTCAACGCGGGCAATTTTCTGCCGCACGGAATCATCGGCAACATGCTGCTGCGGCGCTGGGGGAACCGGGTGATTCTCTCTCGGGTGCCCGATTACTCCAAACGCAAAGCCTCCGCCAAACAAAAGGCGGGACGTCAGCGGTTTAAGCTGGAGACGGCCCCCGCCGCGCATCAATTGCTGGCCAACCCGAAGGAACGCGCCGCCTGCCAGCGGCTGGCCGAGGAGAAGCACTGGTCAATCTGGAATGCGGCCATCAGCCGGGCCAGCCGGACCCGGAACTGAAGTCGCCTCGGGCGCAGCCCACCTCCCCGATTCGACCAGCCGGCAGACGCGTTGTGACTTCGCCTACGGCGCGGCAACTCCACCCAGATAAATCCCGTCGGGATAAATCTAGAAAAGATTTTCAAAGGCCGCTGTCGGCATTTTCACTTGGACGTCGCCCTGTTGGATGACTCACCATTGAATCATCCATGAATGAACCGCGCACGAATCCTGCCGCCGGACCACGCCGAGATTTCTTGCAAACCACCGGCACGCGAAGGCTGGGAAGGCTTTTCTCCCGCCAGCTAAACCGGCGCGCCCGGCTGGTCGCCAGCCTCTGGCTCGCCGTTGCTTCCGCGTGGTGCGCCACCGCCGCGGGTGCGCAGGACGAATTCTCGACCAATGGTTTCAGCTTCAATATCGCCAGCGGCCCGTTTCAGCCGGACCCCAAATCTCTGGCGGAGCATTACCGCCCGCCCGCATGGTTTGCGGATTTGAAGTTCGGCATCTACATGCACTGGGGTTTGAATTCCGTCTCCGGCTTCAACGGTCACTATGCCCGCTGGATGTATCGCCAAGATCAGCCCGAGGGCGCATACAATTATCACGTCGCGACCTTCGGCCACCCCACCCAGTTCGGCTACAAAGATTTCATTCCGTTGTGGCAGGCAGCTAAGTTCGATGCGGACGCCCTGGCGGAACTTTACAAAAATGTCGGGGCGCGCTTCGTCGGCGTAATGGCGGTTCACCATGATAATTTCGATTTGTGGGACTCGACTTACCAGCCGTGGAACTCCGTAGCGATGGGGCCGAAGCTCAACGTGGTCGGCGCGTGGCAAAAGGCGGCGCGAAAGCAAGGGCTGCGCTTTTTCATCACCACGCATCTTTCGAACCAATATCACGAACACCTGTTCTATCAAGGCATCGCGGACCTCAGCGGCCCGCTCAAAGGCGTGCCTTACGACACGGTGGACCCGCGCTATCAAGGCCTGTATAGCAAGCGCACGCCGGATGGCAAACGCGTCATCAATCCCGATTACGCGCGGCGCTGGTTTCTGCGCCTGAAGGATCTGGTGGACAAATACGAGCCGGATTTGCTTTATCTCGACACGCAGGATTTGCCGGACGGAGCCTATGGCTTGAACCTCGCCGCGCACTTCTACAATCAGAGTGCCCGCCAGCATGACGGACACCAGGAGAACATCATCACCATCAAGCGACCGACGCGCGGGTTCGGCCTCGATATCGAAGCGGCCGGTGCCGACAACATCCGGCCGGAACCCTTCCTGCTGGACACCAGTCTTAATCCCGGCTGGTTCTATCTGGGTAAAAAGATTCACACTGCCGCCACGGCCGACGCCGGTGGGGGCGCAGCGGGCAACAACGGCGTTGACCCCGATCGTCTGCGGCTCACCGGCGGCCAGGTGATTCATCTGCTCGCTGACTGCGTCAGCAAAAACGGAAATCTGATGCTCAACGTCGGCCTCCGTCCCGATGGCAGTTTGCCGGAAACCTTCCGGCGGGAGTTGCTGGTCATTGGCGACTGGCTCAAGACCAACGGCGAGGCGATTTACGATACGCGTCCGTTCCGCGTGTATGGCGAAGGCCCGTTTCAAAAGCCAAAGAACAAAAACCAGTTCAACGACAGCGAATACCAGTTTGTCGCCCAGGACATCCGCTTCACCCAATCCAAAGACGGCAAGACAGTATACGCCATCGCCCTTGGAACACCCACGGAGCCACTGCGAATCAAAGCGCTGGGCGGTGAAAAAATCCGTAGCCTCACGCTGCTGGGCAGTGACGCGAAAATTGAATGGAAACAGGAGGCTGGCGCGCTCATCATCCAACCGGCGGCCAAGTGGCCCAGTCCACACGCCGTGACCTTCAAAGTGCAACTATGAAAGCAAACGTAGCCGACATTCAGCTTGCGCGCTGGGCACGAACCGGAATTCTACTCACGACCTTGGTGTCCGTCATCCACCTGGGGCGGGCGACAGCGGCATCCAACGGCATGGAGATCATCGATGTGCCGATAGCCCAAGGGCCTTGCGAACCAAATTGGAGATCGCTTGGCGACCATTTCAAGACTCCGACGTGGTGGCGCGAAGCGAAGATTGGCGTGTGGCTACATTGGGGGCCACAATCCGTCGGCGAGGATGGCGACTGGTATGCCAAGTGGATTTACATGCCGCGTCATGCCTGGCCGCCCTACACAAATGTTTACGAAGACCATCTCAAGCGCTTCGGACATCCGAGCGAGTTCGGTTACAAAGATGTTCTGCCGCTCTGGAAAGCCGAAAATTGGGATCCGGACAAATTGATGGCGCTCTACAAGCGCGCCGGCGCACGCTATGTCATCGCGCAGGGCATGCACCACGACAACTTCGATTTGTGGAATTCAAAATATCAGCCGTGGAATGCGGTCAAGATCGGCCCGCATCGCGACATCGTGGGCGGCTGGAAGCAGGCGGCGGACAAGGAAGGGCTGCGCTTCGGCATCGCGTTTCACGGAGACTACTCGCTCTGGTGGTATCAACCGGCGTTTCTCAGTGACCTCGACGGCCCGCTCAAAGGCATGCCTTACGACGGGGCGCAAAGCTACACGAACAAAAATACCTGGTGGCAGCAGATGGGGCTCGATTTGAAAGACCTTTACGGAATAGACCTCAAGAATGATGTGGCCTATCCGACCAATTTCACCGGCGACCCGGTGGATTACCGCATGGACAAGCCGCTCGCCCACGGCATTCCGAACGGTGACTTGAAGCAGGATCGTGACTTCGCCGTCTGGTATGCGACCAAGTGGACGCGGCGCGTCATTGACGCCATTGATCAATACAATCCAGATTTCATCTACTTCGACGGTGGCGGCAGTTATCCGTTTTGCGGCCACGGCACCGGCAAGGGTTTGCGCGCGGACGCCACGCCGCGGGTCATCGCGCACCTGTATAATTCCAATATGGCGAAAAACGGCGGCAAGCTCGAAGCGATGGCGTTCACCAAAGGCAACGAAGACCGACGCGCGGTGGCCGTGAATGTGGAATCACGTTTTCCCAGCGACATTAAAACGGATTGTGCCTGGCAAACCGAGGTCGGTTTGGGCGAATGGTTTTACAAGGCGGGAACTTTTTATGACAGCGGCATGGTGATTCATGAGCTGCTGGAGGCGATTTCACGCGACGGCAATTACGCAATCAATATTCCGCTGAAACCTTCCGGCGAACTCGATCCCGGTGGGCTGCAGGTCTTGAAGGACATGGGCGACTGGATGGCTGTGAACGGCGAAGGCATCCACGGTTCGAGCGCGTGGGAGGTCTGGGGCGAAGGCAAGGTCGTCATGAAATCGGGCAACCTCGGTCCGGAACAGGCGAGCACACCCTACACCGCCGAAGACATCCGGTTTACTGCCAAGAACGGCAACGTCTATGCGTTCCTGCTGGCGTGGCCGGCGGATGGCCGCGCGGTGATTCGGTCGTTGGCGAACGGTGCCGGAACTATTTCCAGCGTGAGCCTGCTGGGCTCACAGGCGAAGCTTGTTTGGAATCAAAGCACCAACGGATTAGTCGTGAACCTGCCTGAAACCAGACCTGGTCAGTTTGCTTATGGCCTAAAAATCAGTGGACAAAATCTCCAGACCATAAAACCATCTCGGACCAAAACAAAGCAACTCATCCAACAGAAATGAAAAAACACATCCTCGGCGCCTTGATATTGACCATGATTATGACCACCAACGTATTCTCAGGTGAGAACTGGAAAGAAAAACTGCAGAAAGAACTGCCACTGCTCGGCCATCGGAATTGGATTGTCGTCGCCGATGCGGCGTATCCGCTGCAGACCGCGCCGGGCATCGAGACGATTTATGTTAATGCCGACCAACTGGAAGTCGTGAAGGGCGTCATTGCCGAACTGGCCAAAACTAAGCATGTCAAGCCAACCATCTACACGGACACAGAAATGAAATTTGTCGCGGAGAAGAATGCGCCAGGCATAACGGCGTATCGCGACGGCTTGGGAAAAGTTCTGACGAACCAGCCGGTGCAGGTGCTGCCGCATGAGCAGATCATCGGCAAGCTGGATGAGGCGGGCAAGACGTTCAAGGTGCTACTCATCAAGACGCCGCTGACGAAACCTTACACGTCGGTGTTCTTCCAATTGGAGTGCGGCTATTGGAACGCGGAATCCGAGAAACAACTGCGCGAGGCGATGAAGGAGGCGAAGTGAGAAGGTTTCTTTGGTTAGCGGCAGCGTTCTGCTGGTTCAGCACGGCGGGTCACGCCCAAGTGGCTTCGCCGACAAATTACCTCGCGTCGGTTGTCGCCCAACTGGAAGTGAAATGGCCCAAGAACCGCGCGGTCAATATCGTCTGCCACGGTCACAGCGTGCCGGCGGGCTATTTCAAGACGCCGGCGGTGGATTCATTGCATGCCTATCCCAACCTGCTCCGCGTGGCGCTGGCGGAAAAATATACGAACGCGGTCATCAATGTCATCGTCACGGCCATCGGCGGCGAGAATTCGGTGAAAGGCGCGGCGCGGTTTGGGGCGGATGTGCTGGCGTATAAACCTGATGTGGTGCTCATTGACTACGCGCTCAACGACCGGCGCATCGGCTTGGAGACCGCACGGACAAACTGGGTTTCCATGATTCAAAAATCCCAGGCGGCGGACGTGAAAGTGATTTTGCTCACGCCGACGCCGGATCAATCGTCCCGACTGGACGATGTAAATGATCCATTAAATCAGCACGCGGAGCAGATCCGCAAGCTGGCGGCGGATTATCACACCGGCCTGGTGGATTCGCTCGCAGCATTCAAGGCTGAAATCGCGCGCGGCACCGCGCTGACGAACCTGATGGCACAAGTAAACCACCCGAACGCGCGCGGCCACGAACTCGTCAAAGCTGAATTAATCCCGTGGTTTCTCCCCGCCCGGTAAAAAAGCGCTACGGAAACTGGATTAGCAGAAACCGGCGCGGCTGGCCACCGGTGATGGGATTGGTGACGCGAAAATTCCCCACGGAGTCAAACTGGTTGGTGACCAACCGCGTCCAGTTCGTCAGCGGCAGGGCGAGATTGGTGGTGGCGAGCACATAATAATTGCTCGTCGCGATTCCGCCGGTGCCGGTGAAAATAAAATTGGTCGAGAGCTGTGCGGCGGTGGCGATGACCGGCTTGAACGCCAGCAAATTGACCTGTCCGGCCACGTTGGTCGCGAGGATGAATTTATATCCGGCGGGCATCGTCCCCAATGCCAGACTGCCGGCAAGGGTGCCGGTGTAAGCAAACAGCGTGTTTGTGCCGGGGGCAAAACCGGCAAGATTTGTCGCGTTCAGCGTACCGCCGACGGCAAGATTGCCTTTGACCAAGATGCGGTCACTGTTAGTGCCAAGTCCAAAACTGGAAAAGGAACCCGCCGCCAGCGTGAGATTGTTGCTCACGGTCAGCGTTCCGGCTGTCCCGCTATTGGTGCCGGGTGAAATTGTGGCACCGGCTAGGACAGATACCGGGCCGTTGATGACACCAACACCAGCCAAAGCGCCACCGGCGACGGTAACGGTGTTGGTGGGGATTGTGCCGTTGACCTGTAATGTGCCATTGCTGATGGTCGTAGTGCCGGAATAAGTGCTTGTACCGGCGAGCGTGAGCGTGCCCGCGCCAACTTTGACCACCGAACTGATGCCGTAGGTTGCATCGTCCACAATTTTGCCGGCATAAACAGAATCGAGATTGTTCCCGCCGATCATGAAGGTTGTTGGCGCAGCCACAGCGGAGGCCCCGGAGAGCGTCGTGCCCGCGCCGCCGGCGAGCGCGCCCAACTGCACCGTGAGATTGCCATTGCGGTTGTATATTTTGCCGTTGTTGGTGCCGAGGTCGAAGGTCGCGCCGGCACTTCCGCTGTTGCCGCCGTAAAGCCGCGCTTGAGGGTTCACGCCGGTGAAAAAAATGGTGCCGCCAAAACCGCTCCAGTCGCCCACCGGCGTGAACTGGCCGGAGGCGATGGGACTCAACAACAACCGTCCGCCGCCGGTCAGCACGGAACTCGGCGAGGCATTGACGCCGCCGCTGATAATCCAAGTGTTCGTGCCCAAACACGAAATGGGATTGGCGAAGCTGGCGCTGGCCTCGTTCAAGGTGCCGCCGTTCAGATAAATCGTGCCGCTGCCGCCGGCGTTGGCGTTGTTCGTGATGATGACCGTGCCACCGGTGATGACGAGTCCGCCGCTAAAAGAATTGGTCCCGGTGAGAGTCAATATACCGGAGTTGGTTTTGACCAGCGTGAAACTGCCGACGAGTGTGCCGCTGCCGCCAAACGTGTAATTTTTCGTTGAGTTGACCAACAGTGAATTTGGCGAGAGCTGGCCGACGATGTTCACCGGCAAACTGTTCGAGCCGGTGTCATCGAAAGTCACGTTGTCATCGCCGTTGAAGGATTGCAGCGCCGCGCCGTTAAACCAGTCGTTGGTCTGGTAGAGATTCCAGACGTTCGCGACATTGTCGCCGCGCCACACCAAATTTGTCGGCGGAGCAATCGGCGAAACCAGCACGCCGAGGGAGTTCGTCATGCTCGCTCCGTTCATGCCGGTCACGCTGAACGAGAAACTGCCCAGACCGGTGAAATTCGTCGCAGGCAGGAAGCGCGCCCAGCGGTTGCTGACGAGCGTAATCGTGCCGTTCGTGAGATTCCAGAACACATAAGCCGGCGAAAGATTGGTGAAGGTCAGCGTGAGCGGCGACAAATCAACATCCGCCGATGCGTTCTTGTAAGTTTTCAGGTGCGGCGCGGCCAGCCAGTTCAAATAATTTTCCAGCAGCGTATAGCCGTTGATGGCCACGACGTTGTTGTCAGCAACCTGGTAATTGGAGCCGGTCGCGAGTTCCCATTCGTCCGGCATACCGTCACCGTCGGTGTCCGCCGGCGCGCTGCCGCCAGTGATGGTCCACGCGGGAATCGGATCGCCGGTCCACGCGTTGGTCGGGTCGGTGTTGGCCATGTAAAGCGCCGCTCCCGGCCCGCGCGTGCCGAGCGATTGCGCCTGCGCCACGAGTTCGGCGTCCAGCGGATCGCGGCTCAGAGAACAGCCCGCCTGACAAACCACTTTGTGATACGCCAGCACCGCGCTGTCCACCGTCACGGGAATGGTGGGAAAACAAATCTGCGTCGGCGACACGGTGGGTGCAAAGCTGCCGGAGCCGGCCACCAAGGGCACGCCATCCAGTTTGCCGTTGAGATTGTTGTCCCAGTAGTTGCCGCTGAGATAATAGTTTCCGGCATTGGTGCCATTCACATTCACACCGGTGTTGACAGAATTGGCGTTGGACCCGGGGCCGTTGATCTGATAATTGCCGATGAAGTCAACCATCTCCGCGCCCTCGCCGTAAATGCCCAGCCGGAAATTGTAAACGACGTCGTTGATGATCTGCATGTTTCCCCACGTCTTTGGATCGCGGCCGGCGTTGTCGATGAATAAATTGTGATGGAACGTGAGATTCACCGGCGACCAGCAGAGCGCGCCGAGCTGGTGCCAGACGCTCGCGCCGATGATGCAGTTCTGCACCGTGATGTCCGTGGGCTGTTCGCCGGTCGAGGCATTGTAGGTGATAGAGAACGTCTGCCAGTTGCCGACTTCGATAGAGCAATGATCCAACATGACCTTGTGCGCCGGTTTCAGCGCCAGCGAATAGGTGTCTCCCGCCTGCACATACCCGGCGCGAAACCGCATATGGCGGACAATGATGTTCGTATGACTCACGGAGTTCGTCGCGCCAAAACCGTGGTTCAAATAAACCGTCGCTCCGGCAGTGGCAATCCCCTGCCCCGGCGCGGTCTGACCGGCGAGGGTGAGGTTGTCCACCACTTCCACATCGGAGTTGAGATTTATGATGCCACCGACATCAAAAACCACCGTGCGATTCGGCTGGCTCACCGCGTCACGAAATGACCCCGCGCCAGCATCCGCCAACGACGTGACATGATAAACCGTCCCGCCGCGTCCGCCGCTGGCACCAGCACCGTAGCCTTCCGCGCCGGGAAAGGCGGGAAGCTGGGCGAGGGCCGGGAAAAAAACGGCCAGCAGACAAATTGAAATTAGGATTCTGACGTGCATTTCCAATTAATTTATGCGCCAATCTACGACCAAATCCGACAAACTGCTTTTCATTTTTTGGTTTGCGGTTAATTTTTGCCGGAATCAAACCTCATGCCCGACCACGACCTCACCCTGCTGCTGCAATCCCTGGGCAAGGATGACGGCCACGCATCGAGCGAACTGCTGCCGCTGGTCTATGAGGAACTACGCCGGCTCGCCGGGGCGCGGATGCGCCAGGAAATGGCCGGACACACGCTTCAACCCACCGCGCTGGTCCACGAGGCCTGGATGCGGATGGTCGGCGAAAGCGACCGCACCTGGAAAAACCGCGCGCACTTTTTCGCCGCCGCGTCCGAATGTATGCGGCGCATTCTCATCGAAAGCGCCCGCCGCAAATCGCGCCTCAAGCGTGGCGGCGGCCAGGCGAAGCTGAACATTGACGACCTGGAACTGGCCGCCGCCTCGCCCGACGATAAAATCCTGCTGATCGACGAAGCCATCGGACAGCTGGAAAAAGAAGATCCGGAAAAGGCGCGCGTGGTGGTGATGAAATTTTTCGGCGGCATGACCAACCAAGAAATCGGCGAGCACCTCGGCGTGACCGAGCGCACGGTGGAACGCCATTGGGCCTACGCCCGCGCCTGCCTGTTCCAGATCATCCGCGCGGAGATTTAGCCGCCTGTCGGATTATCCCGGCATAAGGCGCATTGGATTTTGACGTCACCGCATGAACGCACAGCCACAACCAGACGAAGCTGCCATCTTCGACGATGCCCGGCGGATGACCAATCCCGCCGAGCGCGCGGCGTTTCTTGACCGTGCGTGCCAGGGCGACACCCCGTTGCGCGAACGCATTGCCAAGCTGTTAAGCTTCGATCCGCAGGCCCAGGAATTTTTTGACGGGGTTGTCGAAAAGTTTTCCGCCGCCAATCTGGGGGAGATTTCCGACGCCGAGACCCCAGTCGTGGACGAACAAATCGGCACGGTCATCGGTCGTTACAAACTTCTGGAAAAAATCGGCGAAGGCGGCTGCGGCGTCGTTTACATGGCCGAGCAACAGAAGCCGGTCCGCCTCCGCGTGGCGCTCAAAATCATCAAGCTCGGCATGGACACCAAGTCCGTCGTCGCCCGTTTCGAGGCCGAACGGCAGGCGCTGGCGATGATGGATCACCCGAACATCGCCCGGGCGCTCGACGCCGGCGCGACCGAAACCGGCCGGCCGTATTTCGTGATGGAACTCGTGCGCGGTTTCAAGATCACCGAATACTGTGACCAGAATAATTTGCCCATGGCCCAGCGGCTGAACCTGTTCATCCAGGTTTGCCACGCCATCCAGCACGCGCACCAGAAAGGCGTCATCCACCGCGACATCAAGCCGTCGAACATTCTGGTGACACTGCATGACGGCGTGCCGGTGCCGAAAGTGATTGATTTCGGCATCGCCAAGGCGATTGAGGAACCGCTGACCGAGCTGACGCTGTTCACCGCCTATGCGCAGCTCATCGGCACCCCGGCTTACATGAGCCCGGAGCAGGCGGAGATGAGCGGGCTGGACATTGACACGCGCAGCGACGTGTATTCGCTCGGCGTTTTGCTCTATGAATTGCTCACGGGTAAAACGCCGTTTGACAGCCAGGAGCTGATCAAATCCGGCGTGGACCATTTGCGCCGCACGCTGCGCGATAAGGAACCGGCGGCGCCCTCGATGATGGTCACGACAATGCAGGGCAACGAACTCCTCGCCACCGCCGAGCACCGCCGTTCCGAGCCGATGAAGCTCATCACGGCGTTGAGCGGCGACCTGGACTGGATCGTGATGAAGGCTTTGGACAAGGATCGCCAGCGACGCTACCAGACCGCCAACGGCCTGGCGTTCGATGTCCAGCGCCACCTGACCAACGAGCCGGTGCTGGCACGTCCGCCGGGCAGGTTTTACCGGCTCCAAAAGCTCGTGCGACGGAACAAGATTGTTTTCGCCGCCGGCACCGCCGTCGCCTTGGCGCTCGTCGTCGGGCTGGGCATCTCCACGGTGATGTTTTTCCGCGAACGCGAGGCGCGCAAAATCGCCGACGACGCGAAGCAGCGGGAAATCCAGTTGCGCGAGGCGGCGGAGCGCGGGCGGCAGAATGAAATGCTGCTGCGCGAGGAAGCCGAGTCGCGCGAAAAAATCGTGCAAGCCGCCGTGTTACTGCGGAACAACCGTTTTGAGGAAGCCGACCGGCTGGTGGCGGCGCTGCCGCCGAACCAGGAAAATCTGGCCGGCGCCTTTGTCTTCCGCACGCTCGGCGAATGGCACGCCTTGCGCGGCGAATGGCAGCCGGCCGCCGAGCGTTTTGCCGTGCTGCTGCGCATCAACCAGCCGGACGAGATGTATTCCTCCTCCATGGATTTTTCCATGCAGGCGCCGGTGCTGGTGCAACTGGGCAAACTCGCCGACTACGAACAGTTGCGGCGCGAGATGATGCGTCGGTTCGCCGACGTGTCCGATCCGCAGGTGGCCGAGCGCGTGCTGAAAAATTCGTTGCTCGTGCCAGCCAGCGGCGAGGCCGTGAAAACCCTGCAGCCAATTGCGAGCTACATTTTGGTCTATGTTCAGGGCATGAGCACGGCCTATCCGGACAAGACGGCGTGGCAATTTTCGGCGCTGGGATTGTTTTACCTCCGGCAAGGCAACTTTGCCGAGGCGGCTGATAATTGCCGGAAATGCCTCCGTTACGTCGGGCCGGAGGGATCCAACTCACCCCGTCTCGCTGCCGCCAACGTCATTCTGGCGATGTGTGAACACCGACTCGATCACCACGATCTGGCGCTGGAAAAACTGGCGGCAGGCAAAAGCCTGATCGAGCAGAATTTTATGGAAGGCTTGAAGCGCGGCAGCGGTTTTTCCGGCTACTGGTTTGACTGGCTGCTGGCGCGGGTTTTACTACAGGAGGCCGAAGCCATGAAAATGGAAAGCACGCGCTTCCCCTGACGACAATGTCAGCACGCCCACAATTCGGCATTTGCATAAATTAATAATGAAGCGCGGTAAAAGGCGGTGCAACAAATCATCCTGCACCACATCTTCGTCTTGGTCGTTGGGCGGGCCGGGATGATCGGATTGCTCTTCGCCGGACAAAGCTTAACGCGGTTTAAGTTTGCCCGTTAATTCGAAGTGGTGTTTGCCGGAGCACACGCGCACAGTGGCTTCGGTCCGCTTGCCGTCCATCGTTGCCAGCGAATTCTCAAATCGTTCCACCGGCAGCGCCACCTCAGCTTCAGCCCCGTCCGGAACAATCACATCCAATGAAAATTTTCCATTATCGATCAGCCAGGCGACTTCAACATTGCCACGCGGGGTCGGCACTTTTCCTTGGGCCCACGTCAGATTGCACAATTGCGGACGGATGGAGATCAGCTTGAAACCCGGCGCGGCCGGAGTAATCCCCAGAATTTTCGACGACATCTGCACCAGCGTGGTCGAGCACCAGCCGTGACTCAGATCGCCGTTGTTCCACATTTCGCGGAATGATTGCGTCTCCGGCACGATCTGCCAGCGATACATTTGCGGCGTGGCGTATTCATCGAACAGACCCGCATGATCAATTGCCTGGAAAACCCAGTGCATGAACCACGGCTGGGTGTTGAGCGGTTTTTCCGCCAGCACTTTTCTCACGATGACCGACTGATTTGCTTTCGGCGCGAGATCATACAGCACGGCGAGCAGATTGACGTGCGGGCTGAAGGTTTCGATGGCCTTGTCCGCCGGCAGCCATCGCCCCGGTTTGACCGAGGTCTGAAACGGCTTGCCGTCGCGATACAACCCCTTGTCTGCCACCCAAAGTTCGCGGTTGAATGCCTCGGCGATTTCCTGGCGCAACTTTCCGTATTTTTCCACGCGCGCGGAATCACCCGCGATGGCGGCAACTTGCGATGCCATTTCCAATCCGTGATAATAGAACGCGGTGAGATAACCCTGGCCGATCACCGCCGGCGGATGATGACATTCAAAGCCGCCAATCTTCACCCAGTCCATGAACATATAATTTGGCGCTTCGGAAATAATTCCGTTCGTCCCGCGCCACGAGGTGTAGGTGTCGATGAGTTCATGCACGTAGGGCGACATTTCTGCCACGAGCGATTGGTCGCCGGTGTAATCGTAGTAGTCCATCAACATTTGCAGCCAGCCGATGGAATAGCTCGTGTGGAAGTTGTGATAATTTTCATCCTTGAGCAGCCAGGCGAATTTCCGAATGTCCTGCCGCGCGAGCCACGGCTGCGCAAAGGTCTGGTAATTAACCATGGACTCGATGAGATAATCGCCCGGGTCGCTGATGGGCTCCTGGTGGTTGGGCGAATCAAGGTGGTGCGTCTGCAAGCAAATCTGCACCGCCCAGCGTGAAACCTCATACAGGCGATTCAACTGGTCGTCGCTGCACTGAAAGGCTCCACGGTATTCCACCGGTTGGGAAGTGAAAATCGCACCGACATCTTCGATCGTGACCGGCTCGGTGACACCTTTTAAAGTAACGGTGAATGCCGGGACGACTTCGGTCATGTGGGGGAATTCAAAAAATTGCTCGCCACCCCCCAAGATTATTTTGGCCTCGTTGTTGGCTTTGACGGTCAGTTCCGCGCCGCGTCCGCCCTTCACTTTCAAAGTGGGATACGCGCTCAACACCCGATCAAACACCACGCGAAAAGAACCGTCATTGGTGATGACTTTGGAAGGCAATCCTTCTACGCGGAGAACCGGATAGCGCGCTTCCATCAGGGGCGGAATTTCGCTCGCGACGAGCGGCGACCACACGTCTTTGACCTCGCTACTCAAGGTCCATTTCGAATCGTCGAAACCCGGCAAACGCCAGCCGGCGGGTTCTTCGCCGGCGTTATAGACCGAGAAGTTGGGAAATTGCGCGGCCATCGCGGAGCGCCACTGGCTGTCCGATGTCACACGCTCGGTCCTGCCATCCGCATCAACGATTTCAGCCTCGAATAAAAACCCCGGCTTCCCCCGTGAAACCGTCCAGCCGGTCCAATTCCGGAAAACCTCGGCAGCAATCACATTTTTTCCAGGATTCAGATAAGATTGCAGATCGCGAAAGTCATAAAACCAGCGGTGGGTATTGCCGCCGGCGTAATCGCGTCCCATGTCCACCGGCCCGCGCGAAACCAAGCGCCCATTGACGAACAGCCGGTAGCGGGCATCGGCGGTCAGCCACGCTTTGGCCGAGCGCGGCGCGTTGGGCAGCACGATTTCCTTCCGAAACATCGCGGCGGCAGCGGTGTTTTCACCGGCGAGCCAGATCCATTTTGCCCGCCACGCGTCAGGCTTCGGACATTCGTTTGAAAAACTATAGGACAGCACTTGAACGCCATTGGAATCCACCAGCACTTTCATGCCCGGGTATGCGATAGGGCCGAGTGAATCCGCCGCCGATGCCAGCCCGCCGTTCAGGAGCCAAACAATGGACAGGGTCGCGACAATTCGTTTTTGAAGCATTTTGATTTTAAGGGTCTAAATCACACTGCGCTCCGTCCAGCCCAAACCCGACAAAATATTCAGTGCGCGGACGAAATTTTCAGGGAGATTGTTGAAAAGGTTGAATCCAATGTTTGGGGTGATTACGATACCTGTCATGCCGATCACGACATCACTCTTCTCCTTCAGTCCTTGGGAAAGGACGATGGCCGCGCTTCCAGCGAACTGCTGCCGTTGCTCTACGGAGAATGCCGAAGGCTAATAAATGACTTTTAAATCAAGGTTGCATCCGTAGCTCAATTGGATAGAGCGTTTGACTTCGGATCAAAATGTTGCAGGTTCAAGTCCTGCCGGATGCACCACTAGTTTTATCCATTTGAAGAGCTACGGTGATGTTGTCGGGAATGCCGGAAATAGCCGGAATAAGCCGGAAGAGGCCGGAAACATAGGGTTTTAGCCGGAATGCAGGCGCTTTTACTTGTCGGGTTTCCTGAAACGTGTCGGTTTTGTTGGTTCCAATGAAAACGAGCCGAAAAGCCAACAAAATAAGGATTGGAACTCTCAAACCCGACAGAATCACCGTGGACAAATAGGGGTGGAGGGTGGAGGTATTAAATTTAGCCTGGCAAGCCCGCTGCGCCTCCAATGCAGCCACTCGGCCGCATCGGTGCCGGTCCCCTGCATGGTTACTTACCCAACCTGCAGAGAAAGTGTCGGGACGAACGGCGCCGCCGCCTCGTTGACTTGATTGCCAAAAATAAAACGCCGACCATGTTGCCACGGCCGGCGCAAGTTACGTTGAATGCGTTCAATCTGACGGCGGCTCTGATGATTCCATGGGCGGCAACGGTGGAAGCAGTGTTAATCGAAGAAATGGCAATACAACTTCATCCCAGTTTTTCTTTGCCTGCGCCAGTTCAGTTAGCCATTGAACCCTCTGGGATTGACTGCCAATTGTCGGCTGACTGCAAATAAATTTTGCTAGTGCCTGATGATCGTCCACCACTTGAATCATCCACTTAATTTTCATATTTTCAGCCTCCTGCTGTGATTTCATTAATGCCAGGAGTTGCTTTTGTATATCAATTAGACCAGCAACCTGTCTTTCCAAACATTCGATTCTTTCATCATTACTTTTGAATTCGCTCATAAATTTGATTTGGTTGGAAATTCAACCTAGTTGCCTGAGTGTTTAAGTTCCATCCGGCGCCAGAGGACATATCGGGCCTTAGCCGCCATGATTTCAGAATCGTGAGCCAGCTTCGATAGTTCGCAATCATCCATTTTACCTAACCGGATACGATCCTCACTGCCCCAGAGAATTTGGTTGAATTCATTTCGCACGGCAGACAAATCCGCTTTTGGGGAAGATGGCCGGCGGGTAGTTTGTTTCGATGCGCTCACGATTCCACCTCACTTTTACGGTTGATGAGACATCCAGACAAGGCTTGGAAATCCGCCTTCAATTTCAAAACAGCCTGATTAGCCAGAGCCTCCAAACCGCGATCTGCCGTTTCCTTATAGAGCAAGCCAACCAATGAACAGATGGCATCAATAGAGGTTTCCAGCGTGCTTAAGTTCATCAGCTTTTCAGCTTTCCGCGCCGGAATATCCCGGTGCAGCTTTTCAAGGAATGCCTGGTTAAAGAATTCAGGCAGAGAAACGCCGGATTTTTTTGCGGCGGCCTCGCAATGTTTAAAGACTGATTCCGGCAATTCCATGCTGTCTATCACGGTGTCAGGATCGCCGGCTTCAAACGCAACGATGGGGTTAAAGAATACCACCGTCATAGTTTTCTCGGTTTGAGTTTGTTCCGGCGCCGGCGAGGGTTTGACTTGGTGGCTTTTGGTTTGACGGGTAGTGCGGACGGCACTACCGTTTTTACGGGCTTGGACTTTGTTTTTCATAGCTGATTCTCATTGTTCGGGCCTTTCGGCTCTGGCGGTGTTCATACCACTGCCAGGGCTTTTTATTTTTGACGCTCTTGCCGCTCGACCCATTGAAGCAACAGGAGCGTGATTTCGCCGCCTGGCTCTCGTTTGCCAGACAGCCAACGTGAAACGCTCGCAAGGGGAACTTTCTGCCCTGAGGCTTTCCCTAAAAAATCTGCCAGCGCAGACATCTTGCCGGACTCTTTTGTCGCCCGGTTCAACCGCACCAACAGACTTGGCAATTGAGCTTTCACTTCGGCGAGATTGATACTTGTTTCCGCTTCCGTCAAGTCTCTTTTTGAAACATCCACGCCGGCGCCTAAAAATTTCCGCAAGGCAGGCGGATCAAGAGAGGAAATCTCTTTGGCGTGCTTGGCATAAAACGCTTCATGAATCTTGATTAATGCCTTGATATAATTCAACTGCAAACCCGGTGGCAGCCAATTTATCCGCTGGCAAATTGCCTTGCCCGTGAAAAACGCGGCCGCCTGCTCTGGTGTCGCTCCAGGCGGTGGGAAATTTGCAAAAACGGCATCGTCAAACTTGCCAGCTCGAAAATCCGCTTCCCCAATCATTTCAATTGCGGCCGATTCAATGCGGCTCGTTTCGCCGTTCAGATAGCCGTCAAAATAGCGGCTAAACAGATGATTTCCTTTGATACCAAACGAATATTGAATAGTGACTGGAAAGCTGGGTTGCGCCGGCAAGCTTCCCAGCGCTAGCCACCTCTGATTGATATCGAATCGCTCAATCAGAAATTTGGCCATATTTAACCGGAGCGGTGCGCGTTTATATTCGACTCCAGCAAGTTGGTTTTGTGTGATGCCTAGCGCTGCAGCCAGATCAGGCTGAGACCACTTTGCGATTTCCTTACGGATAAAATTTACCCGCCCGCAAATTTCCACTTCGCGCGCCGTCATTGACTGGTTTTGCTTTGGCATTAGCGAGGCCATTTTAACCGGTGGATACGCCGGGCAACATTTTTATTTACAAACCACGGTTCTGTGGTTTAATGGCCTAAATGGCAGCCAAAAGCAATCGCAGAAAATATGTTCACCGACCGGGCCTCGCCGCCGCGGCGGAGCAGCTCGGCTGCACCTACAGCCATCTGCGCCGCGTTGTCATGGGTGAAAGAATAACTCCCCTGCTCGATCGCTATCACGCTCTCGCAACCAACAAACCAAACACCACCAAGCAAAATGAAAAACTCCCCTACCGAACCGATTAAAAAGCAACTGGAAGCCCTTTCCACGCTTAACATTGAAGCTGAAAAATGCCGCACTAAATTGGCCAATGTTGAATCCGACCTGGCTAGCTTGATTTCCACTGGCAATCTGGATAACGAAGAGACTTTAAACCGCATTGGCCGGCTTGAAATCCTTTCCAGAGTTCTGCCGGCACGAATTGCCGAACGGGAACAGGCGCGCACGCGCGGAAAAGAGGATTTACAGGCTACTTGCCACGATTTCATTGAAGCTCATTTAGGGCCACGCCTGCGCGAGTTAGCCATCAACGCCCGCGCCAAGGTCAAGGCAACGCTTAGTAAGGCATTTGCTACCGGGTTTGATAAAGCATCGCTTGAACTCGATTCCATCGTTGAATCATCTGATCTGGTTCACCGGATCACCCTGATTTCAGCCAGCTCCAAAATCCAGACGGTGACGAATGGCCAATACATCGAATATGCCAACGATTTGATTTCCAACTGGAACAGTGCCGAAGCGATCTCCGCCGAAATCTGATCCATGAATACACTGGGGCCAATTCCACTACCGCCGCTTACAGCTAGGCCGGGAGCCGATGCATTTAATACCATTATTGCCCTAGTGCGTAACCGGACGGGATTGGGATATGACGCGGCTTTCAATCAAGCACTTCGTGAAAACTCTGATTTACTGCGTGAATCTGTTTTACCGCTGGGCACAACTAACCTGGGAAAGGTTCTTAATCGCTCCCAAATTGCGACCGGTTTGCCGTCTGGCAAAAGCATAGATATGGTAGCAGATCGGGTTTATCGCATGACGAACCGATTCGCGCCTGGGTTCGTTCATTATCCAACGGCTTTGAATTGGGATGTATTCTGGCGGACGGCGTTGATGTTGGAGCAGGCTGGGATTCCGGAAAAATTATTCAACCGGCGAATGGATGATCCCGAAGTTAGCCAGGCAGATTGGGATCGCGCTAACGCGTGTGAGGACTACGTTTTTGCTTTGCTTAACGATAAGACTTCAAATCCGATTGATCGCGGGACATTACCGCAATTTCAAACACCGGTTGTAAATCCAGGCATGATTCGCGGGACTTTCCGATCCGCCATTATTCGCATGATGGCTGACGGCAATATGACTCTCCGCGAAGCATTCGATAAATTAAAAGCTGACGAACCTATTTTTTGGACGTTGGCGCTGCTTAGTTTTGAGCCGGAAAAATGACGATGCTAGCAACAATTAAGTTTTCCAGATTTGCCGTGCTTTTCATCACGGCAAAAGGTGGGAAGCGGTTGGAACCGAATCCTGCCTTGCTGACTAGTCCGCTGGCCCGAAGCCAGGCGAAACGTGCCGGTGGTGGCGCATTAACCCGCTATCACCGGTGCCAATTTACCCACGGCACCCGCTCTACTCGCAAGGTGGCGGCCTGGTGCGTGGATCGCGGTGTCGGCGCGTTGATTAACAGCGCGCCGGCACTTTTTAATTTTATCCACCGCCGTTTGAAATCAGTGCGCAGCCAGGGCCGCGCGCTGATTTCAGCCGGAAGTGCAAACTTCATGGCAAAACTGACGCAAGTGATGAGCAAAAAATGGGATAGAGGCCCATGCTTGTCATTATGCCACTTACCAGCATAACCATAAACCAACGCCACGCCACCTTGCAGCGCTACCTACAACTAAAACCGGAAATCGGTTCGGCCAAAGCCGCCCGTGCGGTTGGCGCTTCCGTAGCCACGATCTGGCGCTGGCAGCGGGCGTATGACAAGCATGGACTTCAAGGGCTGCAAACCAATTACCACCATTGCGGCCGCCGCTCGCCGATTGCCGGGGTGCGTTTCACGGTCAAGGCGCTGCGGCAAGTGGAGCAATTGGTTTTACAAACCGGCAGCGTGCGTGCGGCATGGCGGCAGTTCGCCACAATGCCTGCCTGCCCGCCGGTAGTCGCGCGGCTGGTGACAGGCCGCAAGCATCTTCCCGAATCGCTCGCCCGGTTGGTTCAATTAAAACCACTGCAGGCGCGCTGCTTGATGTCGGCAGATGGCCGGCGCGTGTTTGTAAAACTGGCCTGCGGAAACGCAACCCCACAACCAAAGGCCAGCGAATGAAGTCCGGCACTTTAAAAATGGTGATTGCGGCCAATTTGAAACGCCATCCACTTTGGAAGGTGAAGACGATTGAAGATTTCTTTGACCTGTCTCGCGATCTGGTGATGGCGAAAATTGAAAACGGCGAATTTCCCTGGGCGTTTAACATTGCGACCAGTGCGCGGCGCAGCGAGCCACGTGTTTTGGGATATTGCGTGATGGAAAAAACGGCGGGGCCGTTTGAGGGGATCGGCGCGACCCGTAACCTTGAACTGCCTGAAGTCATCAACTTCATCCTGCCCCAGCGGGATGTTCGCAGCACAGAACTGCAACGGCTGTTGTCCTGTGATCAGGGGCACGTCTATCATCTTGCGCCGAATTTCACCGTTACGAAAAAACCGGCCGCCAAAACCGGTCCGCACAGTTTCACAGTTTTTTCCAGGGCGAGCGTGGCAAGGTTTCTCCAAAAAAGGAGGATGGCATGAATCCCGTCGCGCTTATGGCTGTCATCAAGATCAATTTACTGCGCCGGCCGATGTGGCATTCGTGCACTGTGGAAGAATGCCTTGATATTTCGAGAGCCAAGCTGAACGCATTGATTGAATCCGGTGAACTCGCATGGGCTTGGAACCTTGGCACCGGACGCGCACGCAGGGAAATCCGCATCTTGGCCCATTGCGTGGTTGAAAAACAAGTGGGGAACCTTCCGACCATCGGCGCAACTCGTAATTTGAAGCTGCCCGAAGTGGTGAACTTGATCCTCCCGAAGACCCGAGAAACACTGCGTTGCGTCGAGTTGCAACGGATTTTCCATTCCGGCCCCGACCTGATCCATGATCTACACGCGGCCGGCGAGCTGAAAAGGCTTTCCGAAAAACTGCCGGCCAAAGGTCCAAATTCCAGCCCGCGCTTTACCCGCGCCAGCCTGGTAAAACTACTGGAAAGCAGGCGCGTGGCATGATTATGCACCTTTTCACCCCTAAAATCTCAATACCCCAGTGCGGGCTTGGCCGCTGCAGCGCATTGCCGCCTGTTTGGCGCGTCAGAATCGCCAGCACACAAGGTTCTGCGCAGGGCGGCCGCCGAATCGCCTACGGTCAATCTGGAGCGTTTTCTAACCTGACAAACTTTTATGCCTGATGCCAGCGATCAAACCTTAAAAATACTTGTTCAGCTTGGCGTCATTGGAGAGCAGGATGTCCAGGCCGCAAAACAGCTTATCGAGGAGACCGGCAACGCCGCCGGCAAGGATCTTTCCACTTCGCTGCCGGAAGGCGCGGAGATGTGGGCGAAATATAAGAACGTCCTCGAGCAGACCGGCGGGAGTAGTGAACACTTGCATGGAAAATTAACCGAAGTCCGCCGACTGCTTTCCCGGATGGGACCCGAAGCGGCCGAGGCGGGACACCTGCTGCATTTCTTATTCAACCCGGTGATCGCCGGCGCCGCACTCGCCGCTGCGGCGATGACCGCTTATACCAAACACCTCGCTGAGGTGGAGGAAAAATATAAGACCTTACTTGAGTATGGGAAAAAGGTTAGCGACGACATGCGCGAGATCGTCGCTGCCCGGCCATCCGACCTTGAGGGCTGGATGAAACTCACCGAGCAGATGGCCAAGTTGCACGAGAAGACCAGCGACGTGGCCGCCGATTTCGAGCGCATAAACGCCGCGCAGCGCGCCATGGACGAGAACACGGCCAAAAACAAGGAAGGCCCGGAGAAGGATGCAGCGGAACAGGCGACCATTACAAACGAACTGGCGCGGGTTAAGCAGGAACTCGAACTGAAGAAAAATATCGCCACCACGCGCACGGGGAATATGGACGCCGCCCAGGTCGCCGCCAACACCGCCGCCGAGCTCAAGGAAGATCTGCGCACCCAGATTGAGAAACTGCCTAAGGCAATAGCCGATGCTGATAGTGGAATTGAAGCGGCTAGAAAATTCAAAATTACGTGGGATACGTCACAGGCTGAAATTGATCGGAATCGAAAAGCTCTCCAAGAATATACGGAACAAAAAGCCACCGCTGAGGATCAACTTGCCAAGGCCAAGGCCGGCTGGAAGGGCGCGGTGGACGCGGACCAGACCGCCGCCGAAAATCTGCGCGCGGCTATCGAGAACAACACGGCCATTCATACGCTGACCCGCGCCATGGGGGATCTGAATGTTAAACTCCAGGTGTTGAAGGACAGCCAGACCAAAACCAACGCCCACAATCAGGATGAGGCGCTCACGAACGCGTTTCGCGGCGCAGCCGGAGCCCTGGATGCCCAGAGTCACGGGCAGAAACTGACGGAAGCGCAAACCAAACAAATCACCGAACTGGAGACGATTTTGCGCGGCAGCGGCGTTAACTCCCAGGCGGTGCTTGGGTTGCTCAAACAACACGCCGGCGACATTAAGTGGATGGCGGCCGAGCTGGCGGTGCTTAAAAAACACCAGGCTAACAATCGCCCGGTGAACTGACCTCATATATGTCCGATCAACTTTTAACCTTTACTGCCGCACAGATCGCCGCCGCGTTGGGCAAGCGACCGCAGACGGTGCGCGAGCAGCTCCGCGCTGTGCGGCCAGCTGGGGTGCGGGTTGTTGGTGGCAATGAAGCTGCCACATGGACGGTAGAGCAGCTGCCGATGCCATTGCGTGAACGCCTGGCTGCCGAAGCTACGCAGCAACGCTGCCGCACGATTGAAGCCCTGCTTTCCATGCCGCGCCAGCAATGGCAGCCGGCCATTCCCCTGGATAAAATTCACGATACCGAAATTCAGGCTGCCACCAAATTACGTGAGGCTTTAAAGCCCTGGCTGATTGGCCAGCATGATCTTGGCATGTCATCGGCCGAACTCGAAAGCCGGGCAGTTGAAGATTATCGCCGCATTGTTGGCAACCGGATCACCGCCCGCTACTGGCGGGAATTATTCATGCGCACGCTTCGCCGTGACAATGGAGCGGAAGAGTGGAACCGGCTGGAAATCTATTTGCCCGACCGATTGAAACTGAAAGATGCGCCGGCCGCCGTGGTATCAAAGGCGCTCGCGGAAGACTTTGCCGAACTCGAAAGTTTTATTTCCGGCTGTGTCAATCCACACGCGCCAAATAAAACCGAGTGTGCCGGGGTCTGGACTCTGGCGCTTGAAAAATTTGCGGCCCTGGTAAATGCCGGCGAGACAGAAAAATCCGCCGCCCGCCGGGTGCGTCAATTCCTATTTGCTCGCGCTCCGTTTCTCGCCGTGTCGCGTGAGGCGTTGTTAGTCGCCTTTAAGCGTAAGCTGGAAATTTATAAAAGTGCCAACGGTGATGCAAAATCCTTGCGCGATCGCCGCGCCGAAAACGGTGCCAGCTTTGAGCTTCCAGAGATGGATCGCGATGCGCTGATTCACCGTGCCGTTTTCTATTATCGTGGCGACATTGCCCCAGCCTGGCGCGATCTATTACGCCAAGGCTTTTCGGCGGCCGTGGTGGAACGCTACGCCGGCCGTGCCGCCAAGAAATCCCATGTGCCGACGTCTGTAATGGATTCGGTTGCTCCGGAAGTTGAAAACCTCACCGTTATGCATGGTGGCAATCGCGCCTTTGATTCCATCAAAGGCCATGTGACACGCAGCTATGATGGGCTTTCATCCTTGCAGTGCATCTCTGGTGATGACTTCACCATGAACACCTATTTTTATGTGCCGGATGGCAAAGGGTGGTTTGAACTGACGCGCGGCCAGGTGATTCTTTTTATTGATTGGCGATCAGCGCGAATTTTGGGATGGGCCCTTGAACCTCGCAAATCCTATTCCTCACTGACGATCCGCAGTCTTTGCACGAATATTTTTGGAGAATATGGCGTGCCGGAAGTCCTCTATTTTGAGCGAGGTATCTGGAAAAGTGCAACCCTTTTGAAGGGGAAAACAGATCCATTTGATTTCACGGAAATTAGCCAGGGCTTGCGGGAATTTGGCATTCAATTTCGGCACGCCATACGCCCTCGCACTAAGACGGTTGAACGGATCGGCGGCATGTTCCAAGACATTGCCGAAGCTGAGCCAGGTTATTGCGGCCGCGATGAGCGCCGCGACGCGCCAGAATCACTACGGCCGCAAATGGCCGAAGTATCAGCCCGGAAAACTCACCCATCAAAATACTTTTACTCTTTGGACCAGTGGAATCGGCGCATCGGCGAAATTGTGAACCAATACAACGCCGAAGCACAGCAAGGACACATGCTTGCCGGCCTATCTCCGGATCAGGCTTTTGAGGCGTATATCAACCGCGAAAATCCACCGATGCAATTCAGCGCCGGACTGCGCTATTTGCTGGCCCATGATAAACGCCTTGCTCGCGTTACGTTGAACGGCGTTACGATCCAAGTTGGCAAAGTGAAATTTAATTATCGGGGGCAGGAAATCGCGCACCTGGTTGGCCGCGAAGTGCTCGCATGGTTTGACCCTGAAAATCCTGAAACCATTGTTGTCACCAATCCCGACCGCACAAATCCAATCTGTGTTAAACGATCCGAAAACCCCAGCGTGCTTGAAAGCTTGATTATGCCGGAGAGCGGCATACTTGGCCGTGAGTTGGCTCGGATCGAAGGTCAGGCATCCTACATGAAAACACGCTTCAATGTGGTGAAGGCAAAATTCCCGCTGCCCCAGCGGCAACTGCTTGCCGCCGCGCAGGCCGTGGAACTTGGCGCAGAGATCGCCGCGCAGAAATCCGAACAAACAGAAATTTCAAACCGGCGCCAGCGCCTGCGCAGCCAGGCGCAAAAGTTTTCTCAGCGCACCGGAATAGCTATCTCTGAACGCGCACAGGTGAACATGCAGCCGGATGATGCGCGGGTTTTGACCGACTTTTTGAACGGTGATGACGAATTGCCGACAGCCAACCCAAACACACTATGAGCACGCGAACAGCTAAAGATGAATCAGTGTTTCACCAGGGGCGCTACGCCAGCAGCCCGGATTTCGAGCACGGTTTACTTGGCAACCTAGTTGCCAAGCGTGCAGTGCTGTTGGATAACCGCGCCGATCGCGAATTGATTTGGGCCGTCCATTTTCTTTCGCATCAGGATGGCGGACTCGCTGCCGTCGTGCGTGATTTGCTTTCCCGCTATCCCGATCGCCTTGGAACGAGCTCGATGCTGGCTGGCAAAACTGGTGCGCAAAGCTTTTCTGCCGATAAAATCCGCCAAATCCGCATGGAGATGCCGGCGAAATTGCGCGGCAAATTTCCGGTGAAAGGAGATTCCCAATCTGAAATCCGCTCGCTTTCCGGCAAGGCTGGCCGAAATGCACGCGCTGCGGAAATTGCCAAGGCATTGAGGAATGCCATTGAAAACGATGAAGTGGTTAATTTGGACGGTTTATATAAACGGGAAAATGCGGCCTGTGAAACGCATCCTGAAACCTATTCCGTTGCCTCATTGCGTGAACTTTGCCGCCGTGTCGCGGTTGAAGGAATGGATTTAGGCGATGTAAAAACCCATAATTTAGAGCGGGAACTGGCTGAAATGTGCCTTGATCCGAAGTGGGATTTTGCTGCCGGCGGCCCTTGGTATTTCCGCAGCCTCACTCAAACCTTGCGGGATTACGTAGCTGTGTGGTCTTCTGAAAAATCCAACGGAGCTGAGACTAAGCTTGGCCGCATCATTGCTGATGAATTTGATTACACATTGCATGGGCGTTGCATGTCCCTGCTATGTGGCGATGCCCGCCGTGGAAAATCTTTTGCCGCAAAAAATTGCTGTAATAAATCCCCTGGTAAGGCTCGATTCGTGGAAGTTCCACCGGGCAACGACGACACCAGTTTTTTCCGTGCCTTGGCTCGTGGACTTGGACTGGGGAATTTTTTAAAATATAAAACTATTGATATTCGTGAGCGTGTGGAATCGGTGTTGCTCACTGGTGATTTGATCTTGGTGCTCGATGAAGCACACCGGCTTTGGCCGGAAAGAAATTTCCGCTATGCCTACCCCAGCCGGATCACCTGGCTTATGGCAATGGCTAACGCCAAAGTTCCGATCCTGATGATTTCCACCCCTCAGTTTCTCACCGGTCAAAAGGTGGCAGAAAAAACCGGATGGAACTCTGCGCAACTCACCGGCCGAATCTCAAACTACAAGCTTTTGCCAAGCAGTTTGGACGATGCTGATTTGATGGCTGTCTGTCGCGCAGTGCTGCCAGAGGCGGGCGAAACGCTTTGGCGTGTGCTCGCCACGTATGCCCGCACGTCAGACCGCTATCTAGCTGCAATCGAATCCATCGCCATGCGCGCACGGTATATTGCCGGCCGCGCCGGGCGGGATCAGTGCAACACTGCAGACGTGCGCACGGCCATGAAGGAAAACGTCATTCCAAGCGATACCCGCCTGAATGCTGCCCTCGATGGATCAAAATTAGAATCATCGCGCCGGAAGTTGGCGGCCGATCCGATTTTGGCACCGGCAGTTTCTGAATCTCCGGTTTTAACACCAGATCGAAGCCGCATAGTTAAAACCGAGCAGGCCGAGCCGGCTGGCCGGCGGGAAAGCATCACTGAATTTGTCCCAGCATAATCATGCTATCCCGTGCTCAACAAATCCTTTTGAAACGCGCGCAGCGCGAAGCTGGGCTATCAGATGAAGACTACCGCGACGCGCTCGAAACCGTTGCTGGGGTCCGATCGAGCACGGCGCCGGCGCTCACGGATCGGTACCTGGATAAATTGTTAGCTTACTTTGAGGCAATCCACTGGCGCGCGGTTGATGCAGGCAGGCTGCAACCGTCTGGCAGCGTCGCTGCGGTATTCCGGCAGCGTGAATATTGGGCGTCAAAAAACACCAATACTGAAACCAGCCGGGATCGGCACAACCATTTGAATTTAGGGCAAGAGATTGCCGGGCTAGAGCGCCAATTGGCAGCTCTGGGTTACGGCAAACTTTACTGCGATGGCATTCGCAGTAATACGGCCAATGGCCGCGACGATGCACACGCGCTGCACCTTTACCGGACGGCGCTCAAACGCACGTTGAACGCCAAGGCCAGGCAGGCTGAGGCTGAGGCTGTGGCAACCCCTGATTGATTTTCCGGCAACGCCGGATTTGCAGAAACGGTAAAAACATCCGCCAAAAGGGTGCGTGATTTTTGTTGTCTAAAATCTTGGAACTTGGAACTCCCCCAAACCCGACAAAATCGGCGCGGCCTTACAGCGGCGGCGCGCGCCGCTTAGTTCACCACTTGGAATCTGCCTTTGACCTTGCCGTCCCCTTTTTGGGTCTGGACGATGGCTTTGGCGGCCAGCGCGGCCGAAAGTTTTTTCCGGACCGCCGCCTCGGGCAACGCGGGATTCAGATCCACCGCTTCCTGGATCGTAAATTCGCCCGCCGGCCATTGAATCGTTTCGCTCGTCATCCCGCCACTGTGGAACATTCCCGCCGCGCCGACAATCAAACTCCGTCACAGCCAACCCGCGAAATAGCGGCCGAGTGGAATCGGCGCAGGTTTACGGCGCAGGGTCGCCGCTCACCGCTTCCAAAAATACACGCACAGCGCCATGCCGAACGCGCCAGTCGCGCCGAGCAGGCACAGCAACACATCGAAGCCGCCGCTCATGTTCAGGGCCTTAATGACGCCGGCCAGTCCGGCGACCATGCAGCCGAGGACGGCGAACAGCATCACCGTGTTGGGGCCTTCCTGGTGCGCGGCCATTTCGCTGGCGAGGTTGAAGGCGATGATTTCGTTGGCCACCCGGGTGCCATCCATGCCGCAGACGGGACAGGCAATCCGGCCGGGCATCCGCCCGCAGACGGGTTCAATGTCGAACGCGTAACGTTGACCGCAACCGCATTGGATTTTAACCGGTATCATAATTCCTCCGGGTTAAGGGTTACGCCCATAACCTATGCATCACGCGTGCCAAGTGAAATCCCCACTAAAAGGCAACCATTCCTGTTATAAAGGTGAAAATAATCGCGCAAAGTTTACGCGAAACGCGTGAAGGCCACGCAGGTCAGTTTCAAATCTCCGCGTTATCTTCTACTTTTACGGCTGTCCCGTAAGCGTTCGCAAAAAAATTTATGATGTTTGCGTTGGAATCCAGTTCTATATTTTGACGAAATCCGATAATTGCATTTGCCCCAAGGTAACTAGCTCGCATTTTCAGTTCACTCACTAAAATATGGAATGCTATTTCCATATCGTTGGATTTGAACGAAGCTCCGGCATATTGGATCGCAAGACCAATGTCACCCGCACCATCTAGACCAATTCCGCCGATGGTTTGCCCGACACCTTTAATATTGGACGAAAGTTGCCCCTTCTGTTTAATCGTCGCAAGTTGATGTAAATAGACATCTTTGAGCCTATTGAATTCGGAAGCCATCCCGCCCCTAGTTCCAATGGAAAAGAAAACTGTTCCAAGGATTTTATATTCCACCTTAAGATCACTAGTTGTAACAGGCATTTTGTCAGCTATGACTCCGACTCCTACTTTTGGCACTTCAAATTCTCCTGAACAATTGGAGCAAATCGTTATCATGCCCGATTCAGTTTCATCCGCAGTCATATTTGTTCCACAACCTGGACAATTGAAACGAAAAGCACTCATATAAAAATCCCATAGGAATGTGGTTATTAAATTTTCCCTACCGCTTGCGCCACTCCGTCTTCGGGGGTTCCGGCAGGCCCTGGGCCCGCAGCGCCGTGCGGAAATGGAGTTTGGAAACCTTCGACAATTCACCCGCGCCGCGCGCGTCCACGAATTGTTTGGCCGCCGCATCCACGGCCGCGCTCGCGCCCTTGGGAAATTTCATCTGGAATTGATGCTCCAGCTTCGCGAGGCCCTTCACAAATTCATCGCGCGCCACGATGGACGCCGCCGCCACAGCGAGGTCTTCTTCCGCCTTGTGCCGCTGCACGAGCTGGATCTCCTTGCCCTGCGCCATCAACGCCTTCTCGATGACGCTCTTGCTCGCGGCGAACTGGTCGCTGATGGCTTTCACCGGCGGCGGGTTCATCTGATACCGCTTGCCCATCAGATTCTCGATCACGCGCGCATGCCCCCACGCCAGCAGGGAATTGACGGACTTCATCTTCGTGTAAAGCCGGTTGTAAGCCTCGTTGCCCACTACGACGGAATCCACCACGCAGCCGGGCGTCTCCCGGATGAGTTTGGCGAGCTCGGCAATCTTCCTGTCGCTCGAAATATTCTTGGAATCGCGGATGCCCGCATCCTTCCATGAATTGATCACTGCCTCATTTACATAAACACCGGCGATGCAGAGCGGCCCGAAGAAATCGCCCTTGCCGCTTTCATCCACGCCAAAACGCGGCAGGAGCAGGTCGGGATTCAAGATTGTTTCGTAACCCACTTTTGCCTGCTGCAAGATTTCCGGTTCGAGGACGAACTCCACAAATTCGCCCGTCCCCTTCCCCTGCACGACGAGCTTGCCGCTCTCGTAGAAGACGATGTTCGTCTTGTCCGATTCAAAGGCGAACCGCGCGTAGGGCACCTGCCGCGGCTGCCAGTGCCGCGCCTCCAACGCCGCGAGCAGGGCCGACGCCTGCGCGTCGGTCAGCTTGCACGTGTGGATGGTGAGCGGTTTCACAAAAATTTTCCCAATCGTAGGCGCTTGCCCTAGACTCCGCAAGCCGATGGCTCAAAATCTAAAATCCAAGCGTTTGGTCACATTGCTACTCGACTGGTTCGCGACGAATGCCCGCGACCTGCCGTGGCGGCGCACGCGCGATCCCTACGCGGTATGGGTGAGCGAGATCATGTTGCAACAGACGCAGGTCAAGACGGTGATTCCCTTCTGGGAACGCTGGATGCGCGAGCTGCCGACGATTGAAGCCGCCGCCAACGCGCCGTCCGCCAAGATCCACAAGCTGTGGGAAGGCCTCGGCTATTACACCCGCGTCCGCAATCTGCAGAAAGCAGCGCAAGCCATCGTCGCGCAGCACGGCGGGACGTTTCCGGAACCGTTTGACGACGTCCTCGCGCTGCCGGGCATCGGGCGCTACACGGCAGGATCGATCTGCAGCATCGCCTTCGACCAGCCGACGCCGATTCTGGACGGCAACGTCATCCGCGTGCTGACGCGGCTCTTCGGCATCGCCGAGAACCCAAAGGAAAAGGCAACGAACGCGCGACTGTGGCAGCTGGCGGGGGATTTGGTGAGTCGCGCGAAGAGCGCGAAGGATGCGAAGGGGAGATTTATTTCGCCAACTTCGCGGCCTTCGCGCGACACGGATTCCTGCTCGCAGCTCAACCAGTCGCTGATGGAGCTCGGCGCCTTGATCTGCACGCCGCGCAGCCCGCAATGCCGGCGGTGTCCAGTGCAAAAACTCTGCGTCGCCTTCAAGGAAGGCCGCACGGAAGCGTTGCCCAATCTCGACAAACGCGCGGCGGCCACGGCGCGGCGGTTCTTCGCCTTCGTCGTGGAACACAACGGGAAGTTCCTCGTGCGCCAGCGTCCCGCCGGCGTGGTGAATGGCCATCTCTGGGAATTCCCGAACGTGGAAGTCGGATTAAAGACCGGCGAGCCGCCGGAGATCTTTGCCGAGCTGGACGCGGTGCGCATCGGCGATCCGCGCACCGTGAAACTGGAGCCGCTGGGCACCGTGAAGCATGCCATCACGCGCTATCGCATCACGCTGGCGGCGTTCAAGGTTTCGCTGAGGCAATCCCCGGTAAAATCGGACGGCGTCTGGAAAACGCCGGCGCAGATGTCGGCGCTGGCGTTTACTTCCGCGCATAAGAAAATTCTCATCAAATTGTCCAACGCGCTCGAATGATGATGTCGGCAGCACCCGCCTCCGGCGGGTCCAATCCGGCGGCGCGCCGGATGGCGGCGAGACGCGCGGCAGCGTCCAACGCAAACAAGCCAAAGTTATTTCGTCCGCCGCAGAGTTTCGGGCGCGACGCCCGAAACCACCCGCGAGCGCGGGTGCTACAAAAAACTCGCCAGCGCGGCGGCGAAAAGTATCCTGTCCGACCGATGATTTACTTCGATTACAACGCCACCGCGCCGGTGATGCGCGAGGCGCGCGAAGCGTGGTTGCACGTCACGGAAAAGATTGACGGCAATCCGTCGTCCATGCACCAGGCCGGTTCCCGCGCGTCCCTCGCGCTGGCGAACGCCCGCGAACGTCTCGCCGAGCTGCTCGGCTGCCATCCGCTCGACATCATTTGGACCAGCGGCGCGACCGAGGCCAACAACACGGTGATGCACCATTTCGCGAAGAGGCTCGCGCCGACGGAACCGGTGTGGATCTCCGCCATCGAACATCCGTGCATTGACGATTCGTCGAAACACTATTTCGGCAAGCGCGCGAAAACCATTCCCGTCACGCACGACGGCGTGGTGGACATGGAATGGCTCACGGCGGAACTCGCCGACGCGCGCCCCGGCCTCGTCGCCGTGATGGCCGCCAACAACGAGACGGGCGTCCTGCAGCCGTGGCGCGAAATCCTCGCCATCTGCCAGGCCTACGACGTGCCGTTCTTCACCGATGCGGTGCAATACATCGGCAAGATGCCCGGCAAGGGACTGGGCGATTGCGATTACGTGAGCGGCGCGGCACACAAATTCGGCGGCCCGCGCGGCGTGGGCTTCCTGAAGATTCCGCATCGCAAAGCCATCACGCCCCTGCTGCTCGGCGGCAAGCAGGAAGGCGGCCGGCGCGCCGGCACGGAAAACGTCGCCACCATCGCCGCGCTCGTCGCCGCGCTGGAAGTGCGCGAGAAACAGATCGCGCGCAGCGAACATCTCCTACGCAAGCTGTGGCGGGATAATTTTGAAGCGCAACTGCTCCGCGCGCTGCCCGGCGCAAGCATCATCGGCCATAATGTGCCGCGCTTGTGGAACACGGTTTCCGCGCTGATGCCCGACGGCGACCGGAAGCTGCAATGGGTCATCCGCCTCGACAAGGCGGGCTTCGCCGTCTCCACCGGCTCGGCCTGCACGACGGGCAAGGAAGAGCCGTCACACGTCCTTTCCGCAATGGGCTACAAGTCCACCCACGCGGTGCGCGCGGTGCGCATGAGCGCCGGCTGGGAAACGACGGAAGGCGACTGGGACGCGCTGCTCAAGGCCGTGGTGAAGGTCCACGGCGAGATGCAGCACAAAGGTTGAGCATGAGCCCCGTCACCCGCACCCGAATTTTGATCATCGCCCTGTTTCTCTTTCCGATAGCGGTGATGGCGTTCTTCTGGTTTTTTGGCAAGAGCCCGGCGGATCCGGCGGCCACCCTGCCGGTGATGCCGCCGAGATAATAAACCGGTTGAGCCGTTGCCCCAGGCGGATATCGAAGCTAGAGTTCGGCAAGCCAAGATTCAATTATGATCACCCGACGCCAAGCCATAAAATCCACAGCGCTCGCCAGCGCCGCGCTGGCAACCCTGCCCAGCGCATTCGCCCAGACAAATCCAGCAGCCCCGGCCGCCGCACCCATTGGCCCGTTCACGTTGCCGCCGTTACCCTACGCCGACGATGCGCTGGAACCATTCATTGACGCCGAGACGATGCACCTGCATCACGACAAACATCACGCGGCGTATGTGGCGAATCTGAACAAGGCTGTTGCAAGCCTGCCAACATGGGAATACGGGCCGTTAACCATTGAGATCTTGCTCAGCGATTTAGCCGCCTTGCCAGATGAAATCCGCCCGGCCATCCGCAACAATGGCGGCGGCCATTACAACCATTCGCTGTTCTGGCAGATGATGACGAAGAACGGCGGCGGCACGCCCACGGGCGAACTGGCCAAAGGCATAGATCGAGCGTTCGGAAGTTTCAGCGCGTTCAAGGATGGCCTGACCAAGGCGGCGCTCGGTCAATTCGGCAGCGGCTGGGCCTGGCTGGCAATCGATTCAAGAACCAAATCGCTGGGAATCATCCCGACGGCAAATCAAGACAACCTGATTTCCAACAATTATGCAAATATGTCTGTCCATACGAATGCATCGTTAAACGGAGGCGGTGTGTTTTCCGAGCCCATCATGGGTGAGACACACAAAAAGATTCCGCTGCTGGGCGTGGATGTCTGGGAACACGCCTATTATTTGAAATATCAGAACAAGCGCGCGGATTACATCGGCGCGTGGTTCAACGTCGTGAACTGGGATTGGGTAGCCGAGCGTTACGCCAAAGCCAGCGCGTAATCATCCGCCGGGATAGCCCCGCATCAGCGCCAGCATTTCTTTGACGGCGGCGGCCAGGCCAACAAACAACGCGCGGCTCACAATGCTGTGGCCGATGTTCAACTCCACCAGATGCGGCACGCGGAACAGCGTCGGCAAATTGACGTAGTTCAAGCCGTGCCCGGCATTCACCTGCAAACCGAGCGCGTGCGCCTGTCGGGCACCGGTAATGAGCCGCTGCACCTCCACTTCGCATTTCGTCCGGTCATCAAAATGTTCCGCGAACGTCCCGGTATGCAGTTCGATAAACTGGGCACCCGTGCGCGCGCTGGCAGCGATTTGTTTTTCGTCCGGGGCGATGAACAGGCTTACTTCAATGCCCGCGGCCTTCATCTTCTGGCACGTTTCGGTCAACGCTTTTTCCGCGGCGACCACGTCGAGGCCGCCTTCCGTCGTCACTTCCAGGCGGCGTTCGGGCACGACGCAGACAATTTCCGGCTTGAGCCGCAACGCGATCTCGATGATCTCCGGCGCATTGGCCATTTCGAGATTCAGCCGCGTCGTCACCACTTCGCGTAACTTCCACACGTCGCGATCCTGAATGTGCCGGCGATCCTCACGCAGATGCGCGGTGATACCGTGGCAGCCGGCCGCCTCGCACAGGCGCGCCGCCGCGACAGGATCGGGTTCACCGCTGCCGCGACTGCGGTAACGCGCCTCGCGCACCGTGGCGACATGGTCAATATTGACACCAAGTTTGAGCATGAAATGGTTTGGCCGAGCCAGCCAGCACGAGAAAATCCGCGCCAGCCATTTTCAGCAGGGGCATTTCTGTGCCAAATCCGCCGCCGCTTGGCAATGGCAAAGGCGCGACCGCCTTGGGAGCAAGGATAATTTCGGATTGCCGCGCCGCAAGAATCGCGCTTTCATCGGGCGTGGCAAAATTGCGTATCCTGCTCAAATACTGGCTGCCGCCGCTGGCGTGGATGACCGTGATTTTTTCCGCCTCGGGCGACATCAAATCCTACCAGCATTCCTCCTCGCTGTTCGAACCCCTGCTGCACTGGCTGTTTCCCGCGATGTCGCCGGAGCACATCGACGCGATACACTATCTCTTCCGCAAAGTCTGCCACCTGACGGAATACGCGCTGCTGGCGCTGCTCCTCTGGCGCGCCATCCGGCAGCCGCAAAAGGCCGACGCCCGGCCATGGCGCTGGCCGGAAGGGGGGCTGGCGCTGGCCCTGGTTTTTCTCTATTCGGCGACCGACGAACTGCATCAGGTATTCGTGCCCACCCGAACGGGCCTGGTATCGGATGTGTTCATCGACACCACCGGCGGCGCCATCGGCCTGCTGCTGCTCTGGGGCACCGGAAAACTCTTTAAACACTGGTAAATGAATCGTCCGCTCGCCAGCGTCGTAATGACCTACGCCGCCGGCCTGCTGCTGGCGCAAGTTTTTCAACCGCCGGCGGCGGTGCTGTTGGGGGTGGCTGCCGCATTTTTGACCGGCGCGCTGGCGTCGCTAAAACTTCGTCCCTACCTGGTCTGGCCGCTGCTTGCACTGGCCGGCTGGAGCAATTTCATCTGCCACACCGCCGTCACCTCACCCGACGACTTGCGGACATTGATCGGTAACCCGCCGGCACTAGTCACCGTGCGGGGCGAACTGGTCGAAACCCCGCGCCTGAAATACGTCATCCGCGACGAACAGGAAAACTGGCGGAACGTCGCCCGCGTCCGCGTGTCCGAAATCCAGCGCGCGGAAAACCGGGTTCCGGCCCACGGTGAAATTCTCGTTATCACCCCCGGCATTGCCGACCCCCAATTCTTCGCCGGCCAGACCGTGGAAATCACCGGCGTGATTTCCCGGCCACCGCCGCCCTTGGCGGAGGGGCTTTTTGATTTTCAAAAGTATCTGGCAACGCGCGGTATTTACTACCAGCTCAAAACCGAATCCACCAACGACTGGACTCTGCGATCACCGGTTTTATCAAAACCACCGGTGACCGACCGGTTCCTCGACTGGTCGAAACAGACGCTCGCGCTCGGCCTGCCCAAGGAAGACGAACCCTTGCGCCTGCTGTGGGCGATGACGCTCGGCTGGCGCACCGCCTTCACCGGCGACATCGGCGAACCATTCCTGAGAGCGGGAACCATGCATATGTTCGCGATCGACGGCCTCCGGATCGCCTTGCTGTCCGGCATGATCGTGGCGCTGCTCCGCGCGCTGCAACTATCACGCGCCTGGTGCGGGGTCGTGGCGGTTCCGATCATCTGGTTCTACACCGCGGCGACCGGCTGGGAATCTTCCGCCATCCGCGCCTCCGTGATGATGACCATCGTGCTAGGCGGCTGGGCGCTGAAACGCCCCAGCGACCTGCTGAACTCCCTCGCGCTCGCGGCCCTGGTCATTCTCATCTGGGAGCCGCGCCAACTGTTCGAGGCCAGCTTTCAACTTTCCTTTTTCGTGATGCTCGTGATCGCGCTCATGCTCCCGCCGCTGAACGAAATCACCGACCGGCTGCTCAAACAGGATGAGCTGCTGCCGAACGAACTGCTGGCCGGCTGGAGAAAGGCCGGCCTCTGGCTGGCGCGAAGATTTGCCCGCTATTGCAGCCTCTCCTTCGCCGCGTGGATCGGCTCGCTGCCGCTCTCGGCGAAGTACTTCCACCTGTTCAGCCCCATTTCGACCCCCGCGAACATCCTCGCCGTGCCGCTCGGCACCTTCGCCCTCATGGCCAATCTCGGCGCGCTCGTCTGCGGCCACTGGCTGCCGTGGTTCACGGAACTCTTCAATCACGCCGCGTGGTTTTTCATGGTCGCCATGACGTGGGTCAGCGTCGAAGCCGCCAAAATTCCGGGCGCGTATTGCTACGTGCCCGAGCCGTCGCTCGCCACGATTGCGATTTACTACATCGTTGTCATCGCGATTTTCAGCGGCGGGCTGGCGACGAAACGGAGGATTATTTCCGGCGCAATCATCCTCCTGGCCATCGCCGGAGGTTATCTCTGGCAATGGCAATCATCGCGAACCGATATAAATCTGACCGTGCTGCCGCTGAATGGCGGCCATGCCGTTTATGTGGATGCCGCCGGACGCCAGAACGACTGGCTCATCAACTGCGGCAACGAAAACGCCGTCAATTACACGCTCAAGAATTTTCTCCGCGCGCAGGGCGTGAACACCCTGCCCCGCCTCGTCCTGACCGAAGGGGACCTGAAAGAAGTCGGCGGCGCGCAAACCCTGGATGGACTTTTCAACGTCGGCGAACTGTGGACCAGCCCGGTGAAGTTCCGCTCGCAGGCTTATCGCGATGCCGTTGCGGCCTTTGAAAAACCATCTTCGCGACACCGGACCCTTAACCTCGGCGACCACGTCAGTCCATGGCAGGTTTTATTTCCCACCGCTGGCACCAACTTTGCCAAAGCCGATGACCAACCACTCGTTCTACTCGGAAATTTCCACACCACCCGGGTTTTGCTACTTTCCGACTTGAGCCGCAGCGGCCAGAGCGAATTGCTGGCCCGCACGCCGCCGGAAATTTTGCGCGCCGACATCGTGGTGGCCGGACTGCCGGACGGGAGCGAGCCGCTATGCGACGCGCTGGTGGCGGCCATCCAGCCGAAGCTGATCATCATTGCCGACGCGGACATGCCCGCCACACGCCGCGCCAGCCGCGCTGCGCAAGCCCGTTTGGAACAAACCAAGGTTCCGGTGATTTATACGCGCCAGGCCGGCGCGGTGAAACTCACAGTAGCGGCGGCCGGGTGGAAAGCCACAACGATGGCGGAACAAACCTTCAGCTCCGCACCTTCGTCAAAGTGACGGAGACGTGCCGCGTCTGCGGAATGATGAATTTCTTCACCTCCACCGTGACGGCCTGCGGATTGAACTCCGCGAGAATCATGTCCGCGAGGTCGGCGGCGAGTTTTTCAATCAGCTTCCATTCGCGCTTTTCCCCAAACTTCAAGAGGCGGCGCGTGACGGCGAAGTAATCGATCGTGTCCGCGATGCCGTCGCTCCTGGCGGCGTCGGTAAAATCCGCCTCCAGTTCCACCGTCAGCAGGAGACGCTGCGGCTGCGCGCGTTCCTGGTCCGGCACGCCGACGTGATAGACCACTTCCAGGTCAACGATGGAGATTTTAGCCATAATTAATGGTTAGTGCGCCTTAAGTTCGTTGAGTTCGGCCTGCAACTGGCTGGTTCTTCGTTCAGTGGAATCGGTCAAACTTTTGCAAAACATCCAGGGCGCGATGGAGCCACCGCGATAAAAGTCGGCGCACGATTCGGCCTCAGCCTGGCGGAAGGCCACCCACGCCGTCTGGGCGGCGGCGAATTTGGCGCGTCCGCCAGCGTCCAGCAGCGGTCGGATTTCGGCGCAAACCTGTTCCAGGCACATGTCCGCCTGATGCGATTCCGCCGACGCCTGCTCATTCATCTCCGACTGCGTCGGGCCGCCGGCCGTCGAGCGACAGGCGGTTCCGCCCACACAGCCGGCAATGATCAATAATAGACAGCAGGCAACTCTCATTTGCGGCGTTTCCGTTTTTTGATGACCGCGGCGAGCAGAATCTTCGTCGGCTTGTTCAATTTGATTTTTTGCGCAGCCGCCAGCGGCAGCCACTGGAATTCCCGCGCCTCCTCGTTCAGCACCACGCGCGGCCGTTGGGCGACGCAGCGGCAGGTGTAGTTCAGCAGCACAAAATGCGCGTCGCGGTAAAACTCCGGCGAGCTGATGCAATCCTGCACGAGCACGAACTCGATGTCCGTGATCTTCAGGCCGGTCTCCTCCTGCAGCTCGCGGCGCAACGCCGCCAGCGACGTTTCGCCGCGCTTGATCTTGCCGCCGGGAATGCCCCAGAGCCCCGACCATTTGTGCGTGCGGATCATCAGCACTTCGTTTTTCGCATTGAAGATCAGGCCGCCCACCGTCGCGAGCGGCGGCTCGACGCTGGTTTCAGGTTTGACCGGCGACAAATGAAATTGATGCTTCAGCAACACGCGCCTGAGTTCATCCAGATGCTCCACGATCAAATCCGGCCGGGCGGCGCGCAATTGCTCCAGCGTGTTATAGCCCGTCAACACGGCGCAGGAATGGATCCCGCCGTGGCGCGCGGTCTCGATGTCGTGCTCCATGTCGCCGATAAACAGGGTCTCGTCCGGCTTCAGATTGTTTTCGCGGAGAATCTCGTGGATCTTCTCGCGCTTGTCCCAGACATCGGTGTAGGGCTGGTCGAGAAACACGTCGAAGCCCGTGACATCGCATTGCGTCTTGAAATAATCGCCGTGCACCGTGCTCAGGAGAAACGTGCGCACCTTCTGCTCGCGGCAGAACTCCAGGAATTTACGCGCGTGCGGCAGTTCGACGACCGACGCCTGGGACTGGCCGAACTCCTCATGGAACCACGTCTCCAACTGCGCCATCGGCACGTCGGGCGTGTGGCGGTCGTAGAACTTCTTGAACGGCAGCGCGAACTCCGCCCGGAACTGGTCCAGCGACATCGCCGGCCGGCCGGATTGGGTGAGGACGTAATTGGAAGCCTTCAAGACCGCGGGCAGGTCATCCACCAGCGTTCCCGACCAGTCGAAGATGATGTTGCGAATCACGGAACTGATTTAACCACGAAACCCGCGAAACACACGAAAAGATTTTTCACCGCCGGCATTTGAAAACTTGAAACTTGAAACCTGACCCTCGAAACTTTCCGGGTGCTCATCGCGTTCCACAAACCCTACGGCGTGCTCTCGCAATTCACCCGCGACGGCTCGCCGAACCGCCCGCTCGCGGAATTCGGTTTCCCCAAGCACGTCTACGCCATCGGCCGACTCGACGCGGACTCCGAAGGGCTGCTGCTCCTGAGCGACGAAGCCCGCTGGAACGAACAGCTCCTGCACCCGCGCCACGCGCACGAACGCGAGTATTGGGCGCAGGTGGAAAAAATCCCCACCCGCGAAGCCCTGGACCAGCTGCAAAACGGCCTGGTGATCCAGGGCCACCAAACGCTGCCGTGCCGCGCCTGGCGGCTCGAGCCGCAGCCGGTCCTGGCGGACGGCCCCCCGGTGACATCGGCTCGCGGGGACGCTCGCCCCACCCAGCTTCCGCCGCGCGTGCCGCCCATCCGCTTTCGCAAAAGCGTGCCGGATTGCTGGATCGGTCTGGAACTGGTCGAAGGGAAGAACCGGCAGGTGCGGCGCATGACGGCGGCCATCGGACATCCGACCTTGCGACTGCTCCGCGTGCGCATCGGCAACTTCTGGCTCGGCGATCTGCCGGCGGCCCAATGGCGCAGCCTCACCGCGCCGGAATGCCAGCTCGTGGAAGGCCGCTGACGGCCCAACCGGGTGACACCGGCGGCTGGAGGGAGCCTTACCCGGCGCGTCTTAAAATGGCGCCCACAGTGATGCCTTTGTCTTCCCAGATGCGGGCTTTGGAGAGTTTCGGCTGAAGATCGGTGAGCGTCACGCGGCCGACCCGGTTCTCGTCATGGCCCAGCACTTCGCCGCTGACCGGGTCTTTGATTTCCTTGCCGGTGACATAGACATCATAAACCTGGCCCGTGTGCAGGCGAGACGCGCACGCAAAAAACGGCCTTGTCGCCGGGGCGGGCAAAGTTACAGTGGAACGGTCCATGAAAACACTTCCCGCTGCGGCCATCCGGGTGAGACCGGCCAACCGGCTCATCTCAACGACGCTCCTGCTGCTGGCGTTGGCGCAGACGCCGCCGGCCCGATCGGGCGAAACCAGCCAACCGGTGATCAACCTCGAATCGTTGCTGACCGAAATGACCTACCGCGCGGCCGTGGCGCAACTGCCGGCGCCGGCCTTTGAGCTGAAGCAGGCCAGCAGCCATGACCCGCGCAAGAATGATCCCGGCCATCCCGACACCTGGCACGCCAATGTCGATTACGGCCAGTTCCTCCACACCGAGGTGAACGAGGGGCGGCGGGAATGGGTCATCCTGGAAGACACGGGTCCCGGCGCCATCACCCGTTTCTGGCTGCCCCTGGACGCGAAGAAAGACAACCAGACCATCCGCTTTTATTTCGACGGCGCGGCCGCCCCGGCCATCACCGCCAGGTTCAACGAACTGCTCAGCGGAACGGCTTTCGTGCGGCCGCCGCTGGCGTTTGTCGGCTGGAACGAAACCGACCTGCGCAATCAATTGAAGCCGGAATTCAAAGCCCGACGCGGCGTGTCGGGCGATTTGTATCTGCCCATCCCCTTCGCCAGAAGCTGCAAGATCACGCTGGACTCGCTGCCGTTTTACTACGTCATCAACTACCGCCAATACGCCGCCGGCACGGCCGTGCAGACGTTTTCGATGGCCGGCTACGAGTCGGCAAAAGCCGCGGTCGCCCGCGTGAGCGCGGCGCTGCTCGCGCCGCCGGACCCGGCCGTGGCCGGCCTCACGAAATCAGCCACGCTCGCCCCCGGACAGGAAGTGGCGCTGGACTTGCCGGCGGGTGCGGCCGCGGTGCGCGCGCTGCAGGTGAAGCTGGATCCGGCGGCGGCGCCGCAGGGGTTGCGCTCCGTCATTCTGCAAGCCACCTTCGACCACGAGCCGACCGTCTGGTGTCCCCTCGGCGAATTCTTCGGAGCCGGCGCGCGCTTGCATCCGGTGCAAGACTGGTGGCGCACCGTCGGCGCGGACGGCACGCTCACGGCGCGCTGGGTCATGCCGTATGCGGAGTCCGCGCAGCTTGCCCTCAAAAATGTCGGCGACCAGACCGTCACGGCAACCCTTTCCGCCGCGACCGGCCCGTGGCATTGGGACGACCGCTCCCTGCACTTCCATGCGAACTGGCATGGCCAGCCGGATCTCAAGACGCAGCCGCGGTCCGACTGGAACTATCTGGAAGTGCAGGGCCAAGGCCGCTACGTCGGCGACACGCTGACGGTGTTCAGCCCCGTGAAAGCGTGGTATGGCGAGGGGGATGAACGCATCTATTACGACGGGGCCACCTTTCCGCAGCACATCGGCACCGGCACGGAGGATTATTACGGCTACGCCTGGGGCATGGCCGGCTATTTCAATTCCCCCTTCCTCTCCGCGCCCAAACGAGACCACACGCCGCAGGATGACTGGCGCGGTTACACCACCACCTCCCGGCTGCGCCTGCTCGATTCCCTGCCCTTCCGGACTGCGCTCCGGCACGACCTGGAGATCTGGAATTGGGCCGACACCCGGGTGGACTACGCCGCGGGCACGTTCTGGTATGCCCGCCCCGGGGCGCGGCACAATCGCGAACCGCAACCCGCGGAAGCCGCCCGGCCCATCCGCGACAACCCCGGCGACTATCACCGCGCCGGCGCCAGCGAATGTGAACTCCTCCCGATCACCGCGCAATCGCCCGGCCTGCGCAGCGAAACCCAGGAGGCCGGCTTGAGCGAGGGCCAGTGGAGCGGTGGCAAACAGCTCTTCGTGCAAGCCACCCGGCCCGGCGATTTCGTGGAGTTGCAGCTCCCCGTCGGCGACGACCAGCCGCGCCGCGTCACCCTCTACGCCACGAAGAGCTACGACTATGGCATCCTCCGCTGCCGCCTGAATGACCAGCCGGCCGGAACCGATTACGACGCCTACCATGCCACCGCCATCGCCAGCGGCCCGATAGATTTGGGCATCGGCACGCCCAAGGATGGCAAATTGCGATTGCGCGTCGAAGTCGTCGGCGCCAATCCCGCCGCCAAAGGGGCGCGCTACTACTTCGGCCTCGACAGTGTGGTGCTGGAGAAGCCCTGAAGACCAAAGACGGCAATGGGCCACGGCACCCAATGGCCCGTGGACGCAGGGCTACGTCGGCAAGAAATCGAGCGGCACCATCCCCGGTCTGACCAGCGGCGCGGAAACGTGGTTCCGCGTGCAAGCCGTCGGTGCCGCCGGCGCAGGCGACTGGGCCGGCCCCATCAGCGAGCGTGCAGCGTGAGGCGTAAGCCAAAAAATCAAAACCGCCATGCCGTGAGGTGTGGCGGTGGTTGTTTTTCGCCCAATGCAGCCCGTAGGGCTGGCATCTTGTAGAAAAATAATCCTAAGAATTTCCGAGCTCCGTAGGAGCGACATCGTCGGTCAGGGGAAAATATGCCGCTCCTACGGAGCTTGAAAGGATTGCGAATGACGGACTACAAATATGCCGCGCCGACGGCGCTGGCAAAAAAACAGGCTTGTCGCCGGGGTGGGCGAAGTTACAGTGCATCAGCCATGAAAAAGCTTTTGGGAAAAGGGCAACTCAGCGGATTCACGCTAATTGAACTACTGGTATTGATTTGTGTGATTGCAATCTTGGCGGCGATGATGCTTCCGACGAGCGGCGGGCCGAGAAAGGCCAAGATAATCAATTGCGCGAATAATTTAAAAATTCTTGATGAAAATTTCGTGACGTGGTCGCAAACGCACGGTGGAAAATTGCCTATGCAAGTTCCATCAAAAGAAGGCGGCACAATGGATTTCATCCAAAGCGGAAGTGCTTTATCTCATTTCGTTGTGCTTACAAACTCCAGCCGGGCGTTTGTTCATCGCGACGTTGATACCTACTACCAAGACGGCACGAATTACCAAAAATTAAATGTTTACACAAACTCCGGAGTCGAGCCAAAACGGTTTGTATGTCCCAGTGATGAAGAAAGATGCCGTTGGGGGTTCAAGAAAACCATGGCGACGACTACTGACACAAATATCAGTTATTTTGTGGGGATTGATGCAACATTAAATAATCCGAAATCCATTCTGGCGGGTGACCGCCATTTGCAGATTGACGGTTTATCAACCAAACCGGGCTTGCTTGATTTAACGGCAAAATCTTTAGTCAGTTGGACCGAAGAACTGCATTACTCAAAATCAAAAAAAACAGCAGGTGGGAATATATTGTTCGCGGATGGTCATGTGGAATTTCTGAAGTCAAAGCCTCTGAATTCTGCTTTTCATGCTCAAGATTCCGCCACTAATCGATACGCCGTTCCATAAATTAAATATGATTGGCTTCTCCCCTTGAGTTTTTTTGCCCGCAATTCAATTTCAAGGTTTAATCTCCGCCACATGAAACAAAAAGCTTCCGCCGCCGCCGCCGGCGTGGCTGCTTCCCGGTTCCGCAGGAACCTCTGACAATAGCCCGGCGTTTCAACGCCGGGTCAGCGTTGGCCACGGATCGAGTCCCACCGGGACTTTGGCAACCCCGAATTTTACCCGCATTTAAAACTGCGGGCTCTTGTCGAGCTGTCCCTTTGGGACAACGCTGACAAGAGGCGCAACGCCGGAAGAAATTTTCTCGCCCGCAATTCATTTTCTCGGTTTAATCTCCGCCGCATGAAACAAAAAGCTTACGCCGCCGCCGGCGTTGACATTGATCTCGGCAATAAAGTCAAAGCCACCCTGCCCCAGTTGCTCGCCGCCACGCATCGCCGCGAGGTGCTCGGCAAGGTCGGCGGCTTCGGCGGCCTGTTCGCGCTGGACGTCAAAAAATATCGCGAGCCCATCCTCGTCTCCTCCGTGGACGGCGTCGGCACCAAGCTCAAGATCGCCTTCCAGCAGGACAAGCACGACACCATCGGCGCGGATCTCGTGAACCATTGCGTGAACGACATCGCCGTGCTGGGCGCGGAGCCGCTGTTCTTCCTCGATTACCTCGGCACCGGCAAGCTGGAGCCGCATGTGTTCACGGACATCATCAAGGGCTTCGCCCGCGCCTGCGCGGAAAACAACTGCGCCCTCATCGGCGGCGAGACGGCGCAGATGCCGGGCTTTTACCAGAAGGGCGAATACGACGTGAGCGGCACGATCGTGGGCGTGGTGGAGAAATCCCGGATGCTGAACGGCCAGAAAACCGTGAAGCGCGGCGACGTGGTCATCGGCATCGAATCGAGCGGCCTGCACACGAACGGCTATTCGCTGGGCCGGAAGATTTTCTTCGAGCAGTTGAAATTGAAACCGTCCAGCCGCGTGCCCGGCCTCAAAGGCACCGTCGGCCAGGAATTGTTGAAAGAACACATCAGCTACGGCCCGCTGGTGCAAGCGCTGCTAAAGCGCTTCAATTCAAAATTAAAAATTAAAAATTCAAAACTGCCGGTCAAGGCGTTCGCGCACATCACCGGCGGCGGTTTCGTGGACAACATCCCGCGCGTGCTGCCGCAGTCGCTCGACGTGGTCATCAAGAAAGGTTCCTGGGACATGCTGCCCATCTTCCGGATCATCGAGCAGCAGAGCGGCGTGCCGGATGACGAGCTCTATCAGGTCTTCAACATGGGCATCGGCATGGTGAGCATCGTCGCGGCCGACAAAGCGGATGCCGTGCTGAAATTCATCCAGGCGCAACAGCACAAGGCATGGATCATCGGCGAAGTCGTTAAAGGCAAGGGCGAAGCGCGGGTGGTATAATTCACCCCGGCGAAGCCGGTTAATACTGCCGCAGGAGTTCCAGCATTTTGCGGTCGAGCTTGTGGCCCTTGAAAGTCTCGTAGGTGACGTCTTTGCGGTCGCTGTCGAGAATGCCGAACGGGCCGCGGAAGTTCCACAGCGACCAACCGAATCCGGCCGCCCGCCAGTTTTCGAGGCAGTCGCGCATCCACGCCAGCGCCACCGCGTGCGGTGTGCGATTGAAGGCGCCCCATTCGCCGACAACCACGCCAACGCCCTGCGTCGCCAGCGCCTGCCACGGCTCGATCATTTTTTTCTGGAGCGTTTCTTTGCTCTGCAAATACCGTGGATTAGCCGGACGAGCACCGTGAGCGCCCACGATAAACGTCTCCTGTTTCACGCCCCAGTCGCTGTTGCCCGGCACAATGACGATTTCACCGATACGTAATTCCGCAAAGGTCAGCCAGTCGCCTTTGCCGACTGCGATCTGCACCGCTCGCGTCCCGGCGGGAAGCGTGGCGGAATAATCGCGGTCGTAATCGGCAGTGTAACCGCCCCACTTGGACGGCTCCGATTTTTTCCATTCGCCCGCCCCGGGTCCGGGCTGGAATTGTTTCTGCAAGACCACCGCGCCATCCGCTTTCACAACCAGTTCGGCTCGCACTGAAACATGCCCCACGCGGATGCTGAACGGCGTGGCTTGCGGACACTCGACCTGCAAGATGAGCGCGCTTTTGAATTCCGGTTTGGCGTCGCCGTAGAGGCAGTTGTTGATGTCCACGGGAACCGGCCAGACCGGAGTCGGCCACGGTCCTTCGTGGGAAATCCAGCTCGCTTCGTAATGGCTAACCAGCATCGGCTCGTAGCCGCGCGTGCTCTGCGCGATGCCGAACGGCACCAGTTCCGGCACCGGCTTCGTTCCCCAGCGAACACCATCAGCGATGATGATCCGCTGCGGATCAGCGGCGCGGATGGCTTCGATTGCGGGTTTCATCGCCGCCGCATAGACGGCACCGGTGATGTCCGCAGGTTCGTTGATGAGGTTGAAGCTCAGTTGCCGGCTGGGCACGTTCTTGTAGCGTGCCGCAAACACGCTCCAGTGCCGGGCAAATTGAGCCTGCGCCGACGCTTCGGACCACAGCGTCGGCTGCTCCCCCTTGCGCATGTTGACGCAATAACCGGGGCCGCGGTGGAAATTGATACAGACGTGAACGCCATACTCCTGGCCCCACGCCACGGCTTGTTCGATCTCCTTCATGGTCCGCTCATCAAACTCCGCTTCCGGCGATTTCGACCAGCAGCGGAAATCCATCGGTAGGCGAACGAAGTTGAAGCCCCAGTCAGCCAGCCACTCGAAATCCGCTTCCACAAAAGGCTGGTTGCTGGCGCTCTGAAATTTCTCGAGCAAGTTAAACCCGCGCCAGCGGGGCAGCTTCTGCGGCGTGGCTTCGGGCAGCGTGCGGGCAGCATCGCCAAAGCCGCGGGTGGTGAACGCAGCCATGACGGCGGTAGCGGCGCTGGCTTTGAGAAATTGGCGGCGATTCATGGTGGCAAAGTGAAAATGTTTTGAGCTTTAAGCGGAGTTTTCACGGCCGATCCATTTAAAGCAAGTTGGTTTTGTCACGCGCAATTGGAAATCAGCGCGCGGAAGAACATGGCCTGGATCATCGCGAAGTGGTGACAGGCAAGGGCGAGGCGCGGATGGAATAAGTTTGGCCCCATCCCCAGAATTGGCGGTGGATTTCAGATTCCAAATCCGCCTAACCTGCGGTGATGAATTCCCGCTTTCCAAAGCTGCTCCTCGCCGGCGTCGTCGCAAGTCGGGCGATTTCTTTTTCGCTCCACGGCGAAGTTGTCACCGCCACCATCCAAACGCCGCCGCCCGCCGAGACCGGCTACTTCAAACTCGGCACGACCCGGAACCCCGCCGGCCATGAGATCGGCGTGAACAGCCGCAGCCTGCTGTTCGACGGCCAGCCGGTGTTTCCGGTGATGGGCGAATTTCATTACTCCCGCACGCCGGCCAGCGAGTGGCGCGAGGAACTGCTCAAGATGAAAGCCGGCGGCGTGGACATCGTGGCGACGTATGTGTTCTGGATCCATCACGAGGAAGTCGAAGGCGAGTGGGATTGGAGCGGCCAGCGCGACTTGAAAAAGTTTCTCCAGACCTGTCAGGACGTCGGTTTGAAAGTCGTGGTCCGCTGCGGCCCGTGGTGTCACGGCGAAGTCCGCAACGGCGGTTTGCCCGACTGGGTGCAGGCGCACAAAGATTGGAAGCTGCGCTCGACCGACACCCACTTTCTTGCCGCGACGAAAATTCTTTACGGCGAAATCGCCAAACAACTGGAAGGCGAACGGTGGAAGGACGGCGGCCCGGTCATCGGCATCCAGGTGGACAATGAATTCGGCGGTTCGCCGAATTATCTGATGGCGCTGAAGAAGCTCGCGATGGCCGCGGGCATGGACGTGCCGCTTTACATCAAGACGGGCTGGCCGCCGATGAAGACACCGGTGCCGACCGGCGAATTGCTGCCGCTATTCGGCGCCTATCCCGACGGCTTTTGGAGCCGCAGCCTGCAGCCGATGGACGGGGCCGCGTGGGAAAACTTCACCTTCCGCATCACGCGCACCGACACAGGCATCGGCAACGACACTTTGAAGATGGCCAAGGACGGCGACACCGCCGGCACGGAGAAATATCCGCACCTGACCTGCGAAATCGGCGGCGGCATGCCCGCCTCGTATCACCGCCGCATGAACTATGACCCGCGCGACGTCGAGGCGAACGTGCTGACGCAGCTCGGGGGCGGCAGCAGTTTGATCGGCTACTACATGTATCACGGCGGGCAGAACCCGGAAGGCAAGCGGTCCACGCTGCAGGAATCGACGGCGACCGGCTATCCCAACGATCTGCCGGTGAAATCGTATGACTTCAACGCGCCGCTGGGCGAATTCGGCCAGATCAATCCGCAATACTACTGGCTGCGCCGGCTGCACCTGTTCCTCCACGACTCCGGCGCGGCGCTGGCGCAAATGCCAACGACGCTGCCAGCCGGGCGCGTGGCGGGCAAAAATGATTTCAACACGCTGCGGTGGGCGGTGCGCTCGGATGGCAACAGCGGCTACGTGTTCGTGAACAACTACCAGCGCCTGCAGCCGCTGCCCGCCAAGCCGGATGTGCAATTCCGAATAAACCTTCCCGGCGGCGAACTGGTCTTCCCGCAAACGCCGGTGACCATTCCGGCGGACGCATTTTTCTTCTGGCCGTTCAACCTCGACCTCGGCGGAGCAAAGCTGAGCTACGCCACGGCGCAGCCAATCTGCCGCGCGGGCGACACTTTCTACTTTGCCGAAACACCCGGCGTAACAGCGGATTTTGCGTTTGATCCGCAAACCCTGACCAGCAAGCAATCCACTTTCTACGATTGGAAGGCGGGACAAGAACACGCCATCGAGTTGAAGACGCGCACCGGACACTCCATTCAAGTTGTTCTTTTGCGAGAGCCCGATTCGCTCCTCGCGCAAAAAACTGCGGATGGCAAAAGCCTCACATTTCAAAAGACGCCGGCCATTCCCGTCACCGAGGTCAAGGCGGCGCAGGTGCGTTCCGCCGGCGCCGCGCGCGAGATTCCCCTGGGCGGCAAATCGCATATCGCCATCGCCCCGAACGATGCCGACTTCACCAACGCCGCCGCATGGAAAATCCAACTGCCGGCGACGCTGGACCGGAAAAGAAACCCCCTGCTCCGCATCCGCTACGTCGGCGACGCGGCGCGGTTGACGCTGAACGGCAAACTGCTCGACGACAATTTCTATGCCGGACGCGAATTCGACCTGGGCTTGAAGCGCTATGCACCGGAGATTCTCACCGGCGAGCTGCGGCTGGAGATTCTACCATTGCGCAAAGACGCGCCGATCTTTCTCGAGCCGAAAGCGCGGCCGGATTTCGGCACAAATGCCAGTTTGGTGAAACTTCAGTCCGCGGAAATCGTCAATCAGATTGAATTTGGAAAATAAATCTGTTCCCATCCCCGTTCGCATGAAACATAAAATTGTTGCCGTGGTTCTTTTCGCGCTGGCCGGTGCCGCCAGCCTGTTCGCTGCTGATTTGACCCTGTGGTATCAGCAACCCGCCGCCGACAAAAAGCCGATGAACGAGGCGCTGCCCATCGGCAACGGACGCATGGGCGCGCTGGTCTTTGGCTCGCCACAACGCGAGCGCATCAGCATGAATGAGAGCAGCCTCTGGACCGGCGGCGAAAATCCCACCGGCAATTACGCCACGATGGGCGCCTATCAGGTGCTCGGCAACGTGTTCGTAAATCTTGCCAACGAAGGCAACGTGACGGATTACCGGCGCGATTTGGATCTGGCGACGGCGCTGGCGCACGTCAGCTATGGGTTCAACGGGGCGAAGTTCCAGCGCGAGTTTTTTTGCAGCCACCCGGCAGAGGTGCTCGCGGCCCGGTTCACGGTGGACCAGCCCGCCAGCTACACCGGCAGCCTGGAACTGGTAGACACCCATAACGCAAAACTGACCGCGGCCGGCAACCGGCTCACCGCGGCCGGCACCTTGAGCAACGGCATGAAATTCGAGTGGCAGCTGCTCGTGCAGAATCAGGGCGGCACCATCGCGCTGGTGACGGACACCAATGCAACGCGGATCGAATTCAAGGGCTGCGATAGTCTCACGCTGTTGATCGCGGCGGGCACGGATTATATTTTCGACCACACCAAGAAATATCAAGGCGAAGATCCGCATGCGCGCGTGACGGCGCAACTGGACGCGGCGGCGCAAAAAAGTTTTGCCGACCTGAAGGCGGAACACCTCCAGGATTTTCAAACCTGGTTTGATCGCGTCAGCGCGAACTTCGGCAACTCCAGCGCCGCGCAAACCGCGCTGCCCACGGACAAGCGCAAGCTGGAAGCGTTCAAGACCGTCGATCCCGGACTTGAGGCGCTGCTGTTTCAATATGGCCGATATCTGCTGATCTCCTGTTCGCGCCCCGGCGGCCTGCCCGCAAATCTGCAGGGATTGTGGAACGACAACAATAGTCCCCCGTGGCACAGCGATTATCACGCGAACATCAACATCCAGATGAATTACTGGCCCGCCGAGGTCGGCAACCTCGGCGAATGCCACACGCCGCTGTTTGATTTGCTCGCGAGCCAGATTCCCGCGTGGCGCGAGGCGACGACCAAAGCGAAGGATTTCCGTCTGGCGGACGGCCGTTTCACCCAGCGCGGCTTTGCCGTCCGCACCTCGCACAACATCACCGGCGGCATGGGCTGGAAGTGGGACAAGACAGCGAATGCCTGGTATTGCCAGCACCTGTGGGAGCATTATGCGTTCGGCCTGGATAAAAAGTATCTCCGCGAGGTCGCCTATCCGATCATGAAGGAGACCTGCGAGTTTTGGGAAGACCACCTGAAAACACTGCCGGATGGGAAACTGGTCATCCCCAATGCCTGGTCGCCGGAACACGGCCCGGACGAGGACGGCGTCACATACAGCCAGGAAATCGTCTGGGACCTGTTCAATAATTACGTGCAAGCGGCCGAGGCACTGGGCCTGGATAAAAAGAATCGCACCAAAATCGCCGGGCTGCGCGACCGGCTGGTCGCGCCGGCCGTGGGGAGCTGGGGTCAGCTCAAGGAGTGGATGATCGAGAAGACCGGCACCAACGCCATCGCCAAAAATCCCGAGCTCGACACACCCAACGACCATCACCGCCACACGTCGCATCTCTTCGCCGTGTATCCCGGCACGCAGATCAGCGTGACCAGGACGCCGGAACTGGCCAAGGCGGCGAAAGTGTCGCTCGACGCCCGCGGCATTGCCGATGACAGCGACGTGCGCGAATGGTCCTTCGCCTGGCGCACGGCGCTCTATGCGCGGCTGCGCGATGCGGAACACGCGCACCAGATGTTGCAGCAGCTTCTCTCCGACCGGAACACCTGCGTCAATCTGTTCGGCCTGCATCCGCCGATGCAGATTGACGGCAACTTCGGCGCGACCGCCGGCATCGCCGAGATGCTGGTGCAATCACAGGCCGGCGACATCGAATTGCTCCCCGCCCTGCCCGCCGCGTGGCCGACCGGGAAAATTTCCGGTCTCCGCGCGCGCGGCGGTTACGAGGTCGGCGTGGAATGGAAGGAGGGCAAACTCCTGTCCGCCACCGTGAAAAACATCAGCGGCAGCGGCCCGGTGACCTTGCGCTACGGCAGCCGGACCGCGACCATCAATCTCCCGCGCGGCACGGAAAAAACCCTGGGTGCCGGGCTGGAATAATTTGTGAAACTCAAACTCGTTCTCGCGCTGCTCTGGCTGGCCAGCGTCCCGCTGCGGGCGGCCAACACGGCCCCCACGGATATTCTCGCCGGGCTGCGGCCGGAACATCCGCGGCTGATCATCACCACGCCCATGTGGGATAATTTGCGCAGCCAGCGCACGAGCGACCCCGAACTGGACAAGCTGCTCAACCGCATTGTCAGCGATGCGCGGACGGTGCTGAATGACCCGCCGCTGGTTTACAAGAAGGAAGGCATCCGCCTGCTGGCGGTTTCGCGCGAGACGCTGCGGCATGTCCAGCTGTGCAGTTTTGCCTACTGGATCACGGGCGAGAAAGTTTTTCTCGACCGCGCGGAAAAAGATCTGCTCACCGTCGCCGCGTTCGCCGACTGGAATCCCCCGCACTTTCTCGACACCGCCGAGATGACCGCCGCCGTGGCGCTCGGCTATGACTGGCTGTTCGACGCGCTGCCCGCCGCCACGCGCGCCACGCTGCATCAGGCGATTCTCGACAAGGGGCTTAAGCCCGGCCTCACCGGCCACAACTCCTGGTATAAGGCGACGATGAACTGGAATCAGGTCTGCATCGGCGGCCTCACGCTGGGCGCGCTGGCCGTGGCGGAGGAAAATCCCGATGTCGCCCGCGAATTCCTGACGCTCGCGCGGAAGAACAATCCCAACGGCCTCAAACCCTACGCGCCCATCGGCATTTACCCCGAGGGCCCGGGCTATTGGAACTACGGCACGACGTATCAGGTGCTCATGGTGTCCGCGCTGCAAACCGCGCTGGGCACGGATTGGAATCTGCCCACGGCGCCCGGGTTCCTCGCCAGCGCGGCGGCGCTCGTGGAGCAGACCGGCCCGACCGGGCGGCCGTTCAATTTCTCCGACGGCGGGGATGGCGTCGCGTTTGAACCCACGCTGTTCTGGTTCGCGCAGCGGCTCCATTATCCGGCGCTGGTTTATTTCCAACACCAGCTGCTCCAGCAAAAACTCGCCCACCCGCCGGGCGAAGACAAGGACGACGGCATTTCCCCGCTGCTCGCCATCTGGATCGGCGGCCTGCCCCAAACCATTCCGGTGCCCACGCTGCCACTCGCCTGGCGCGGCGACGGCGCGAATCCCGTGGGCGTCTTCCGCAGTTCGTGGACGGATACCAACGCCCTCTTCCTCGCTTTCAAGGGCGGCTCGGCCGGTCTCAACCACGCGCACATGGACGCCGGCTCCTTCGTGCTGGACGCCGACGGCGTGCGCTGGGCGACCGACCTCGGCGCGCAAAGTTATTATTCCATCGAATCCAAAGGCTGGGCGCTGTTCAACCGCGCGCAGAACAGCGACCGCTGGCGCGTGTATCGCCTGAATAATTTCAGCCACAACACCCTGACCATCGGCGGCCAGCTCCACAAGGTCACCGGCGACGCGCGCATCATCAGCTTCACCGCCAACAGCGCCACCGTGAACCTCACGGCCGTCTTCGCGGGCCAGGCGGGCAGCGTTCTGCGCCGCTTCCGCGTCAGCGACCCGCGCACGGTCACCATCCGCGACGACATTGGCACGGCCAAACCCGGCCTCGCCGTGCGCTGGCAGATGGTCACGCACGCCAAGATCAGCGTGAATAAAAATCAGGCGACGCTCCGGCTGGACGGCAAGACGCTGTCCGCCAAAATCCTGGCGCCCGCCGACGCGCAGTTCGAGATCGCCAGCGCGCAGCCGCCGGACGACGGCGTGAACCAGCGGAATCCCAACACGCAAATCCTCACGGTGAACACCGCCGTGCCGGACAGCGGCTCGCTCGCCCTGGAAATCCAGCTCCAGCCCGAGGCGGACGCCGCCACCCGCTGAGCCGGCCCGGCCCCGCGAACGGCGGGCCTATTGCAAGGCGCTGGTGAAGAAAGCCATTCCGGCATCCATTTGGTAATGCGTGAGCTGGCTGAGCTGATTCGTGCGATCCACGAATTTCCGGATGCTCCCATCGGAAAAAAGCGTGTTGTAATAACCATCCTGGTGGCAGCGCGGCGCGCCAAAGAACGTGCCCAAATAAACCCCGTCCTCCCCGCTGTCCTTGAAGAAAACATCGGCGGCCAGACAGAACGGCGCGTTGGTCCAATTCAGCTTGCGCGGGCCGAGATAGACGTAGGAATCCTCGACATACGCGTTCGCCACATTCCACGAAGACCAGCCGAGCCCGGGATAGCCCGCCTGCGAAAAACGCCCTGACTTGCGCGACGGGCAAAAAGGCACCCCGGGCGATTCCGGCAGGAGTTTCTGCTTCATCATAATGCCGATGCCCACGGGATAACCGGCGTAGAGAATATTGGCGAAGGTCAAGGTGGGCTCGTTCACCGGATGATTAGCCGGCGTCCAGTAACCCATGGGGAGCCAATTATTATTGTCGTCGGCATACACGAGGGTGGCCAGCCCCGTCTGACGCAGATTGCTCATGCAATTCACCCGCCACGCCCGCTCCTTCGCCTTGCTCAATGCGGGCAGCAGCAGCGCGGCAAGTATCGCAATGATGGCGATCACCACCAGCAGCTCGATGAGCGTGAATGCCCGCTTACCCTTCATCTGCTAACTAAGCTAGCCACCCCCGGCCATTAGTCAATGTTTCAGCCGGCCACGGGCTTCGGATTGCTTTGGGCCGGCCGGCGGCGTAATCTCCCGAACAATTTTTTTATGAAGATTCTGGTCATCGGCTCCGGCGGCCGCGAGCACGCCCTCGTGTGGAAACTGGCGCAATCCCCCAACGCCTCGCAGATCTGGTGCGCGCCCGGGAACGCCGGCATCGCGCAGGAGCGGCTCGCCCGCAACGGCGCGGCCGTCGAATGCGTCCACCTCGGTGCCGAAGACCTCGCGGGCCTGCTGGCCTTCGCGCAGGAGAAGAAAATGGATCTGGTCGTCGTCGGCCCCGACAATCCGCTGGCGCTCGGCATCGTGGATTTGTTCCAGGACCGCGGCCTGCGCATCTGGGGCGTGAACCGCAAGGCGGCGCAGTTCGAGTCCTCCAAAGTTTTCTCCCAAAACTTCATGGAGAAATACGGCATCCCCACGGCGGCGGCGGGCACTTTTTCCGAGGCCGGGCCGGCCAAGGCCTTTTGCGCCACGCTCGGCGGCAAATGCGTGGTCAAGGCCGACGGCCTCGCGCTGGGTAAAGGCGTCTTGATTTGCCACACGCAGACCGAGGCCGAAAAGGCCGTGGACGAAATCATGGTCAGCAAAACGTTTGGCGCGGCGGGCGCGAGCGTGGTCATCCAGGAATTTCTCGAAGGCACCGAGGTTTCGCTTCACGCGCTGTGCGACGGCAAGACCGCAAAAATTTTCCCGACGTCCCAGGACCACAAGCGCGCGCTCGACGGCGATCTCGGCTTGAACACCGGCGGCATGGGCACCTACTCACCCACGCCGTTCCTCAACGACGCGCAGCTCGCCGACGTGGCGAAACAGGTGCTCGCCCCCTTCATGCGCGGCTGCGTGGCCGAGGGCATTGATTATCGCGGCCTGCTTTATCCCGGCGTGATGCTCACGAAGAACGGCCCGAAGATCCTGGAGTTCAACGCGCGCTTCGGCGACCCGGAGACGCAGGTGTATCTGACGCGGCTGGAAAACGATCTGGTGGAGCTGCTCGCCGCCAGCGTGTGCGGCTCCCTGAGCTCGCTGGAATTAAAGTGGCGTCCGCTCGCGAGCGTCTGCGTGGTGATGGCCAGCGGCGGCTATCCCGGCAACTACGCGAAGGGGAAAATCATCACCGGCCTCGACGACGCCAACGCGCTTCCCCACACCAAAGTCTTCCACGCCGGCACGGCGCTGAAAGACGGCCAGATCGTGACGAACGGCGGCCGCGTCCTCGGCGTGACCGCGCTGGGCGCGGACATCCGCGCCGCGCAAGCCGCCGCGTATGCCGCCGTGGAAAAAATCCACTTCGACGGCGCCCACTTCCGCCGGGATATTGGCGCGAAGGCGATGGTGGTTTGACGGTTTCGCGTCGGACAAGTAACTTTCCACTATGATTGATGTCGTAGAAATGCACCCGCGCGGGGCCATGGCCAAAAACCGTTTTGAGCCGCTGGCGCAGGAGATTGCCGCGCTCAAGCGGCGGCTGAACGCCGTCATCCTCGCGCACAATTACCAGGTGCCGGAGATCCAGGACGTGGCGGATTTCGTGGGCGATTCGCTCGGCCTCGCGCAGCAGGCGGCCAAGACGGATGCGGACGTGATCGTGTTCTGCGGCGTGCATTTCATGGCGGAGACGGCGAAGATTTTGAACCCCAACAAAATCGTGGTGCTGCCGGACAAGGACGCCGGGTGTTCGCTGGAGGAAAGCTGTCCCGCCCCCGCCCTCGCCAAGTTGCAGGCCACCAATCCGAATTTCTGGACGATTGCCTACATCAATTGCAGCGCCGCCGTGAAGGCCCTGTGCGATGTCATCGTCACCAGCGGCAACGCGGAGCGCATCGTCAACGCCGCGCCCCAGGACAAGGATCTGCTCTTCGTGCCGGATGAGAACCTCGGCCAATGGGTGATGGAGCAGACGGGCCGCAAGATGACGCTGTGGAAGGGCAATTGTTACGCGCACGTGGAGTTCCAGCGCGACCGCGTGCTGGCGGCAAAGCGGCAGTTTCCCGACGCGAAGATCGTGGTGCACCCGGAAAGTTTGCGCGAGGTGCGCGAACTGGCGGATTCCGTTTGTTCGACGGAGAAGATGATCACGTATTGCCAGACGAGTCCGGCGAAGCGGTTCGTCATCGTGACGGAGAGCGGCATCATCCACCGGATGCAGAAGGAGTGTCCGGGCAAGGAATTTCTCTGCGCCCCGACGCAGGACGCGATGCGCGCGCCGACGGACCCGTGCCATTGCAGCGAGTGCAAATTCATGAAGATGAACACGCTTGAAAAGGTGCGCGACTGCATGAAGCACCTCGCGCCGCGCGTGGAACTGCCGCCGGAAATCATCCGGCGCGCACGGCGGCCGATCGAGCGGATGCTGGAGATTTCGGCACGGCCGCTGGAGAACGCGGGGTGAATGACGAGAGGCAACCGGCGATGGCCGCGTGTTTTAAAATTTCAGCCGCCCGTCAATCGTTGTTCGCAAATCGCAACCAGACCGCCGTCAGAGCGCCAAGTGCAGGATGCCGGTCTTAAGGCAGGCCCAGACCAGGCAAAATGATACGCCCGCCGTGACCGGGATGGTGAGAATCCAGGCCCACACAATGCGCTCCACAACGCCCAGTTTCAGGGCGCTAAACCGTTTGGCGCAACCCACGCCCATGATGCTGGTGCTGATGGCGTGCGTGGTGGATACGGGCATGCCCAGCGAGCCGGTGATAGCGAGGACGGTGGCGGCCGTGGTTTCGGCGGCGAAGCCGTGGACGGGCTGAAGCTTGACCATCTTGTGGCCCATGGTCTTGATGATGCGCCAGCCGCCGGCTGCGGTGCCCGCCGCCATGGTGAGCGCGCAGAGGATGACCACCCAGTTGGGTATGCCCTGGCTTTTCACATCCGCCGGATTCGGCATGTAGCCGAATTGCAGAAAGCCGGGCAAAGCGGCCATGATATTATCGCCAAGCGTGAGGCTGAAGGGGTCGGAACCTTCCTTGGTCACCAGAAACCCCGCCCAGGACGGCAGATCCGAAAACACCCCGGAGGTGGTGGCCGCGACGAGCGCGAGGGTGATGATGCCCATGCACTTGGTGGCGTCGTTCATGCCATGACCAAAACCCATGTAAGCCGAGCTGAACAATTGCAATTTGCCAAAGACGCGACTGACGGTCATCGGCCGCCAGTTGCGCAACAGGAAATACAATACAATCATGAAGAGAAACCCGCCGACAAAACCCAAGAGCGGCGACGTGAACATCGGAACGACCACTTTGTAGAACAGGCCGCTCTTGTCGGCGTTCGGCTTCAACACCGTTTCCACCACTGCCGCCCGGCCGCAAAAGACGACGACCTGCACTTTGTTAGTGCCCAGCAAAATCAGGTGCGTGCCATTTGTCTTCAGACAGTCGCCCAGGGCCACCATGACCTCGGTGGAAGCGGGAACCAGTTTTTTTTCCTTCTTATCTTTCACCTCGGTCCATTTGACGGCGCTCCAGATGGAAACCGGCTTGCCAGCTTTGTCCACCAGCGGTTTGACATCATCCAGGCAAACGGCATAGGCGAGTGCGGCACCGATGAGGCAGCCGACGAGCGCATGGCTGGAGCTGGAAGGCAGGCCATAATACCAGGTCAGCAGATTCCAGCCGATGGCCGCAAACAAACCGCAAACCAGAACGCCCTGAGTGATGAAATGGGCATCCACCAGCCCGCTGGAAATCGTCTTGGCCACGGCCAAACCAAAAAATGCGCCGAACAAATTCGTGACCGCCGCCAGCAGAATGGCCTGGCGCGGCGTCAGCACCTTGGTGCCCACCACGGTGGCGATGGCATTGGCGGTGTCGTGGAAACCATTGGTGTAGGTGAAAATCAACGCCACCAAAATGACCGTGAATACCAAGAGCATGGCGTCAGGAGTTTTTGAGGACGATGTGCATGACCACATTGCCGGTGTCGTGGCAACGGTCAACGACCTTTTCCATCAGCTCATAGACATCGCGGATGATCATGGCGCGCAGCGGATCGAACTTGCCGGCGTAAAGATCGCGCAGCAGCTCATTCATATATTTGTCCGCCTCGCCCTCGACGTATTGCAGGCGGTCATTGAGCTGCTTGATCTTTTCCAAATCCTTCATGTCCCGGAGTTGCTTAACCATTTCATGCACGGCATCGGTGGCCTTGGCCATCATGTCGGCCTGCTTGGAAAAATCCACACCTTCCATATGCGGGCTGGCGATCACCAGCCGCTCGGCGAGTTTTTCAGCCGCCTTGGGGATGCGATATAGTCCGCGGGCAAGGGACTCAATGTCCTCGCGCTCCAAGCCGGTAATGAAGGTTTGCACCAGTTCCACGCTGATCTGTTCGGAAATCTTCTTTTCCTTGCGGCGCGTCAGGACGAGGTCGTCAAAATTCTGCGTGTTGCGCGGCGACTTGATCATCTCGATGACGAGGCGGACGCTTTCGTGGGATTCCTGAGCGGCGGCTTCGAGCAGTTCCTGGAAGCGGTCGCCTTTGCTGAAGAGTTTCTGGAGTGAAAACATAAATGATGTTTAATTTTGCTGGAGATTGGAGCCGATGACCGCACAGATTTTGCAATTTATTTAACCAAGCGCAAGCCGGGAACGCGGTCATTGTCACACGATTGTAACATTCCCGCCTTTTGTTTGTCACATGACTGTCACATTCTTTCCACGTTTTCCGACAACAAACATCATGAAAACCAGCAAAACCAAAAACACGACAAAAATCGCTCTATTAGCCGGGGCTGCCGCCCTCGCCGGCCTCACCTCCCAATCGCACGCGCAGTCCTCGGACGCGCTCATTGACAAACTGGTGGACAAAGGCGTCCTGACCGTGGACGAAGCCAAAGATCTGCGCGACGAAGCGGACAAAGATTTCAAAACTGCGTTCCAAGCCAAGACCGGCATGCCGGACTATGTGACGAGCTACAAGATCGGCGGGGATTTCCGCGGACGCTTCGACCAGATCAGCGCCACCGACAACAATACGTCCATCAACCGCGCGCGTTTTCGCTACCGCCTGCGCTTTGGCATTGTGGCCAACCTACTGGACAACATGGAAGTCGGCTTTCGCCTCGGCAGCGGTGACGTTCCCAAGAACTGGAGCAACACCGGGAACCCGTTGTCGAACAACACCACGATGACGGACAACGCCTCGAAAAAGAACATCTTCATCGACACCGCCTACGCCAAGTGGACAGCCATCAACAACGGCGACTGGCTGCTGGCGGCCACCATTGGCAAGATGGAGAATCCGTTCAGCTTCACCCCGATGGTATTCGACAACGACCTGACACCGGAAGGCGGAGCCATCACCGGCGCCTACACCATCAATGACCAACAAACCCTCGCCTTCACTGGCGGCGCGTTTGTCGAAGATGAAGAATCCGGCACCACCCAGGACCCGGCACTATATGGCGGCCAAGTCACGCTGAACTCCAAGTGGACCCCTAAACTGGCCACCAGTGTCGGTGGCGGCATTCTGATGTTAGGCAGCCCGAAAAATCTCACCACGGGTAACGTGCCTTACGTCAATCAAGGCAACACGCGCAGCTCAACCGGTGTGTTACTTTACAATTACAACCCCTTCATCGCCGATGCGAGTGCGACCTATACGCTGGACAGTTTTCCGCTCTACACCGGCGCGTTCCCGGTCAAGGTCGGTGGCGAATACATCAACAATCCGGCAGCCGGCCAGAACAACATGGGCTACTGGGTCGGAGCCACGCTCGGCAAATCCGGCACCAAGCACACATGGGATTTATCCTACCGTTATGAGTATCTTCAATCCGACGCTTGGTATGACCAATTGGTGGACGACGACAACGGGGCTTACTACCAACACGCGCCGGTAGCCGGGGTGGCCGGATATTTTGCCGGAACCAACATCAAGGGACATCTGGTTAAATTCAATTATTCCATCACGGACTCCCTCACGTTCTCGCTCACCGGATATATCAACGACCTGATTGACACCACCCTCCATGTGCCGAAACAGGCTGCCGTGACCGAACCCAACAGCACCGCTGTCCATGTGATGGCCGACCTGATGTGGAAATTCTAAACGTCACCAAAACGTAACGAACACAATCAATCCAATTCCGTCATAATAATCGCATGAAAAAAGCATTTACCATCCTCGCCCTCGTGGCGGCCACGAGCATCTCCGCGTTGGCCGGCAACATCACCGTCAAAGGTTCCGACACCCTCGTCATCCTCGCCCAGAAATGGGCCGAGGTTTACATGGGCCAGCACGCCGACACCAAGATTCAAGTCTCCGGCGGCGGATCCGGCATCGGCTTCGCCGCGCTCCAGAGCCAGACCACGGATCTTTGCGACGCTTCGCGCAAGGCCAAGCCCGCGGAGATCGCCAACTGCATCAAGACATTCGGCGCGCGTCCGACCGAATACAAAGTTGCACTCGACGGCTTGTCCGTCTATGTGAACCCGGAAAACACACTGAAGGAACTCACCGTCGCACAGGTCGGCGACATCTTCACCGGCAAAATCAAGAACTGGAAGGAAGTCGGCGGACCGGATGCGCCCATCACGGTTTACAGCCGCGAAAACAGCTCCGGCACCTACGAGTTCTTCAAGGAACACGTCCTCAAGGGCAAGGACTTCGCCGCCAGCGCGCAGACCATGCCCGGCACCGCCGCCATCGTGCAGGCGGTGATGAAGGACAAGAACGGCATCGGCTACGGCGGCGCGGCTTACGGCGGAAGCAGCAAGCTGCTGGCGATCAAGAAAACCGAGGTTTCTCCGGCCATTTTACCGACCGAGGAAAACGTCATCAGCGGCACCTACCCGATCTGGCGCCACCTGTTCGTCTATGTGAACCCGGCTCTGGACAAAGGTGAAGTGGCCGCCTACCTGACCTGGATCCGCAGCGACGACGGCCAAAAATACGTCAAGGACATTGGCTACTATCCGTTGCCGAAAAACCTTCGCAGCAACTGATTTGATCGCTGTTCCTCCGACGATCATTCACGCGGGCGGTGCGGATTCCATTGAGATTTCCGCGCCGCCCGCATAACTTTTGTCCCGCTTGACCAACCGCCACCAGAACGAATCGCGCCGCAGCCACGGCTGGATGGGCATCCATCGCGGCCACAAGGCGCGGCCCGGCGAATGGCTGGCGGAGAAATTCATCTTTCTCGTCTCGCTCTCCGCCATCCTGATGGTGCTGCTGATCTTCCTCTTCGTCGCCCGCGAAGCGCTCCCGGTCTTTCTCGGCCAGACCAACACCGCACTGATCCAAAAGCCCATCCCGCCAGCGGAGATGGACAAACATTCCCCCGCCGAACTGCAAGCCTACCTCGAACTCACGCCCGAACAGTATGCCAAAATGGACAAGGCCACGCTGCGCTCCCTGATGGACGTGAAGGTCGAAGCGCAGGACGATGTGCCCGAAGATTTCCGCAATGACCCCGACGCAAAGATCAACACGACAGAATGGCAGTACCTCGTCCGGTCGCACAAATGGAGCGGCTATGACAAGCCGGAATACATCTGGCAACCCGTAGGCCAGATCAAGAAGTTCAACATCATTCCGCTCTTCGTCGGCACGTTGAAAGTCACGCTCATCGGCCTGCTGTTTGCCGTGCCGCTCGCCGTCGGCGCGGCGATCTACGTCTCGCAGCTGGCGCGTCCGCGCGCCCGTGAAATCATCAAACCGGCCATCGAACTGCTTTCGGGCGTTCCCTCGGTGGTGGTCGGCGTCTTCGCCCTACTTGTGATGGCGACGGTGCTGCAAAGTATTTTTCACTACCAGACGCGGCTCAACGCCTTTGTCGCCGGTATCGCGCTGGGCTTCGCCGTCATCCCGGTGATTTTTTCCATCGCCGAGGACGCACTCACCAGCGTGCCACGCGCCTACACGCAGGGCGCGCTGGCGCTTGGCGCATCGCGCTGGCAGACCGCGTGGCAAATTGTTTTACCCGCCGCGTTACCCGGCGTCTTCGCCGCCGCCGTCCTGGGCTTCGGCCGCGCGATTGGCGAGACGATGATCGTGCTGATGGTCTGCTCCGCCAGCGTGATGTCGTGGAGCATCTTTGACTCGGCGCGCAGCATCACCACCACCATCGCCGCCGAAATGGCCGAGGCCGTGAACGGCGGGCCGCATTACCGCATCCTCTTCATGCTCGGCGCGCTCCTGTTCGCGGCGACATTTATCTCGAACATGATTGGCGATTTCGTCATTCACCGCTTCAAGCTGAAACTGGAGGGCAAGCGATGAACACCGTCACGCCCGGCCAATATCTGCCGGAAGCCTCCAGCGACACCACGCGGATTACCCGTCACTTCCGCGCGGAGAAATTTGATTTCTGGTCCTTTTTTTTCAGCGGCCTGACGGGACTGGCGACGCTGTTCATCCTTGGCATCCTCGCGACGATTTTGCTGAACATCATCGTCAACGGCTGGAGCGCCATCTCGTGGCATTTCGTCGCAACGATTCCCAAGAAAGATTTCTTCGACGCAAACACCACCGGCGTATTGCCGATGATCGTCGGCACGGCGTTCCGCGTGATCGTGATGACGATCTTCGTGATCCCCGTCGGCGTCATCACCGCGATTTACCTCACGGAATACGCGGCGAACACCTCCATCATCACCCGCATCATCCGCGCCGCCGTTAACAACCTCGCCGGCGTGCCATCCATCGTGTTCGGCCTGTTTGGCCTGGGCTTTTTCATCAACTTCGTCGGCAAAAACATGGACATAGTACTGCACAACACTAACGCCGTCTGGGGCCAACCCGCACTGATATGGGCGTCGCTCACGCTGGCGGTGATGACGCTGCCGGTCGTCATCGTCGCCACGGAAGAATCCTTGAAAGCCATTCCGCCCGGCCTGCGCGAAGCCAGCCTGGCGCTTGGCGCGACGAAACTAGAAACCATTTTGAAAATTGTTTTGCCGCAGGCGCTGCCCGGGATCATGACCGGCGGCATTCTGGCCGTCAGCCGCGCCGCCGGCGAAGTCGCACCGATCCTGTTCACCGGCGTCGCGTATTACATGGCGTCACTGCCGGGACATTTGAGCGACCAGTTCATGGATTTGGGCTACCACATTTTCGTGCTGTCCACGCAATCGCCCAACATCGAGCAGACGCGACCAATTCTTTACGCGACGGTTTTGGTTTTGCTGATGCTGACGTTCGCGCTCAACATTGTCGCCATCCTCATCCGCGCCCGCGTGCGGAAAAAACTCCGCGCCCTTGGCTGACATAAATAATACTTCCCCGTTATGGCTGAAATTCTCATTCCAAAACTCGCGCCGCAGGAAACATCCGCCGCCAAGGCGCCCGCCGGCGCGCCCTTCATCGAGATCGAGGACGTCTCGCTGTTTTACGGCGCCAGCAAAGCGCTGAAAAACATTTCGCTCAAGTTGGAGGAGAAGGTCGTCACCGCGTTCATCGGACCGAGCGGCTGCGGTAAATCCACCCTGCTCCGCTGCCTCAACCGCATGAACGACCTGATTGACAACGTCCGCATTGACGGCGCGATCAAGATCGGTGGCCATAACATTTACGCGCCGGACGTGGACGTGATTGAACTCCGCAAGCGAGTCGGCATGGTGTTCCAGAAGTCCAATCCGTTTCCAAAGTCCGTTTATGAAAACGTCGCTTACGGCCTGCGTCTGCACGGCATGAAAGCAAAGTCGGATTTGGATGCGCGCATCGAGGAATGTCTGCGCGCCTCGGCGTTGTGGGATGAGGTGAAAGACCGCTTGCACAGCAGTGCGCTCGGCTTGTCCGGCGGCCAGCAACAACGCCTTTGCATCGCCCGCGCCATCGCCATCAAGCCGGAGGTGATTTTGATGGACGAGCCGGCCAGCGCGCTTGATCCCATTGCCACCGCGCGCATTGAGGATTTGATTTTGGATTTGAAAAAGGAGTTCACCATCGTCATCGTGACGCACAATATGCAGCAGGCCGCGCGCATCTCCGACCAGACGGCTTTCTTTTACATAGGCGAACTGGTGGAATTCGGGCCGACGACAAAGATTTTCACCAACCCGTCGCAGAAGCGCACGGAGGATTATGTGAGCGGACGGTTCGGTTGAACTAATTAAATTCTGACTATGGAAAATCATTTTGAAACGGGCATCGCCAACCTGCGCCAGCAACTGCTGGTGATGGCGAGCCACACCGAAAAGTCGGTCAACGACGCCCTGCAAGCGCTCATGCAACGCGACCATGACCTCGCCCTGCGCGTCAAGTCCGACGACGACGTGATTGACCGGTGCGAGGTGGAGATCGACGAACTGGCCATCCAACTGCTCACCAAGGCGCCGCTGGCCACGAATCTCCGGCTGGTCACCGTGGCCATGAAAATTTCGCAGGACCTCGAACGCATCGGCGACGAGGCATCCAAAATCGCCAAGCGGGCCCGCGATTTGGCGCAGGAACCGCCGGTGAAAATCCAGCTCGACCTCCCCCGCATGGCGGGTCGGGCGCTGGAAATGCTCAAAGCCGCGCTGGACGCCTTTGTCCATCACGATACCGCCGCCGCCCGCGCCGTCATTCCCCGCGACAAGGAAGTGGACGCGCTCAACAAGGAAATCCACGCCGCACTGGTGCAGCACATGGTGGAAAACCCCGATGCCATCAGCCGCTGCCTGCACTGGATGGTCGCCGCCAAGAGCCTCGAGCGCATCGCCGACCACGCCACCAACATCGCCGAGGACGTCGTCTATCTTTGCGAGGCGCAGGACATCCGCCATACCAACTTCAAGAACCAGCCAGCCGCCTGACGCGATCAAACCATTTGACCCGAGCGGCGATTGCCACCATACTTAATTCGTCGTTTGACGAAATAACAATATGCGAGAGTTCATGGCCATAACCAAGGCGCTATCCGATCCGAACCGGGTGCGGATGCTCCTCGCCCTGCGCAGGGGCGAACTGTGCGTCTGCCAGATCACGGAACTGTTCGGCTTTGCGCCGTCCACGGTCTCCAAGCATCTATCGATTCTGCATCACGCGCATTTGATCCGGTCGCGGAAGTCGGAGCGCTGGGTTTATTACCGTTTGCCCGAAACTGCTGCGCCGGTCGCCGTGCGCGAGGCGCTGGACTGGGTGCACAAATCGCTGGCCAAGTCGGACGAAGCCGTCAGCGATGCGAAGAACCTGAAAAGAATTTTGAACACTGATCTGGCGATCCTCTGCCGCCGCCAGAAATGCTGCTGATTTATGAAAACCACCTTTGCCGCCGATCAACCTAGCGATACCCTGCGCCAGCTCGTGCGCGAGGGCTATACCAAGATCGCGCAGGAAACCTCCGCCGGCGGTTGCAGTCCAGGCGTGTCCTGCTGCGGTTCGGCGCCGCAAGACGCTGATAAGCTGGCGCGCGAGCTCGGCTACACCGTCGAGGAACTCCAAGCTTTGCCGGAAGGCGCGAACATGGGGCTTTCCTGCGGCAACCCGGCGGCGCTCGCCGCCTTGAAGCCGGGCGAAGTCGTCCTCGACCTCGGGAGCGGCGGCGGGTTCGACGTATTCATCGCCGGACGCAAGGTGGGAGCGGCCGGGCGCGCCATCGGCGTGGACATGACGCCGGAAATGCTCGGCAAAGCGCGCCGCAACATCACGGCTTACCGCAAGGAAACCGGGTTGGAAAACGTGGAGTTCCGCCTTGGCGAAATCGAACATCTGCCCATGGCCGACAATTCCGTGGACGCCATCATCTCCAACTGCGTCATCAATCTTTCACCCGACAAGGCACAGGTCTGGCGCGAGATGGCACGCGTCCTGAAACCCGGCGGGCGCGTCGCCGTGTCGGACATGGCGCTGATAAAACCGCTGCCGGCCGGAGTTTTAAAAATGGTCGAAGCCCTTGTCGGTTGCGTCGCTGGAGCCACACTGGTTTCCGAAACCGGGCGCATGGCCAAGGAAGCCGGCCTGACTGACATCCGGCTTAAGGTAAAATCTGACTACCTCGACGCGATGGTGAATTTTGAGGACCCACTCTACCAAAAAATCGTGAAACTACTGCCCGCGGGCGCCAAGACCTCGGATTACATCACGAGTCTTGAAGTTCAAGCATTGAAACCCAAGGGCGACTGCCGCGGAACTGACGGCTGCAAATGACCAGCGACGAAAATCCGATCACCCCTAAACGGCTGGCGTTCTTTGAACGTTACCTGACCGTCTGGGTATGCCTGTGCATGGCGGTCGGCGTGGCGTTCGGGAAGTTGGCGCCGCAGTTCACGGCGTCCGTCAGCCAGCTGGAGTTTGTCAGCGGCTCGCATGTCAATGCGCCCATCGCCGTGCTGATCTGGCTGATGATCTACCCGATGATGCTCAAGGTAGATTTCAGCGCCATCGACGGCGTGGCCAGACGACCCAGAGGTCTGGCCGTCACGCTATTCATCAACTGGCTGGTGAAACCGTTCAGCATGGCGTTGCTCGGCTGGTTGTTCCTGTCGCATATTTTCAACGCGTGGATTCCGCCGGAACTGGCAAAGGAATATACCGCCGGCCTCATCATCCTCGCCGCCGCACCCTGCACCGCGATGGTTTTTGTGTGGAGCTATCTCACCGACGGCGACCCGGTCTATACGCTCGTGCAAGTGGCCGTAAACGACCTCATCATGCTGGTCGCCTTCGCGCCCATCGTGATGTTTCTCTGCGGCGTGGCGAACGTCGTCGTGCCAGCAAAAGTGCTCATCACGAGCGTCGTGGTATTCATCGTCATCCCACTGACGGCCGGCTGGCTGACACGAACTATTTTACTGAAAGCGCACGGCAAAGATTGGTTTGAGATAAACTTCCTGCCGAAGTTTCAGCCCGCAACCATCTTTGCGCTGCTGCTGACGCTCGTGCTGATCTTTGCGTTTCAGGCGGAGAATCTGACCACGCGCTGGCTGGCGGTGTTGCTACTGGCGGTGCCGATTGTCATCCAGGTCTATTTTAATTCCACACTCGCCTACCTGCTGATGCGCAAGTTGCGCGTGCCGCACAACGTCGCCGCGCCGGGCGCGCTCATCGGCGCGAGCAATTTCTTTGAACTCGCCGTCGCCGTGGCCATCACGCTGTTCGGCGCGGGTTCCGGCGCGGCGCTGGCCACAGTCGTCGGCGTGCTGGTGGAAGTGCCGGTGATGTTGTCCGTCTGTAAAATCTGCAACCAATCACGAACCTGGTATCAGAAGAAACTGAATTAACTTATATGCCGACGAATTCCAAGCCCACCATTCTCATCCTCTGCACCGGCAACTCCTGCCGCAGCCATATCGGCGAAGGTTTCTTATGCGCCGCGCTGGGCGACTTCGCCAACGTCCAAAGCGCCGGCTCCAAGCCGGCCGGCTACGTCCACCCGCTCGCCATCAAAGTCATGACGGAAGTGGGCATTGATATTTCCGCCCACCGCTCGAAGCCGCTCACCGAGTTTTTAAGCCAGCCAGTTCACACCGTCATCACCGTCTGCGGCAATGCCGATCAAGCCTGCCCGATTTTCCCCGGACAGTTGAACCGCCACCACTGGCCGTTCTTTGATCCCGCGAAAGCCACCGGCAGCGACGAAGAAGTCCTGAATTGTTTTCGCACGGTCCGCGACGAAATGCGCCGGGTTTTTGAAGCCTACGCCGCCGGGTTGCGCGATGCCAAATGGGCAATGAAACCGGAATGAATAAAACTGAAGAAGAATGGCTGGCGTGGGCGCATCTAACAACTGACCGACTCAGACACCGCAACCGTTACTGCATCTCTACTGACTGCAACTACCGATCTACACTGCCTGCTACCGTCAACTGACCTTCACGTCCACACCAGCCACTGTTACCTTCGTCCTATTTGGCGCAGTGTCAAGGGGCCGGAGCGAAATAACTTCAGTTATTTTTTATCCGGCTGATTTGGCCGCTCGCCATCCGGCCCAAACGCGAAAAATCCCTTAAAATTCAGGCCAGGCGGCTGCCCGCCTTGAGGGGAAATCCCGCCAGAAACTGCTCCGCCGACAGCCGCTTGCCGCCTTCGCGCTGCAACTCAAGAATCCGCAACGCCCCCTGACCACAGCCGACGACGATGCCAGTCTTGTCGGCAGCAAGCATTTCCCCGGTTCCACCAGAGCGGGCAACCGGCTCGGCTTTCCAGATTTTCAGCAACTGCGGCTTGGGCTCTGATAGAAGAAACGCAAATGCCCCCGGCCACGGGGTGAAGGCGCGGAGCCGGTTCCAGATCTGGCCGGCCGGCAAATTCCAATCAATCCGCCCATCTTCCTTTTTGATCTTGGCCGCATAGGTGGAACCTTCGGCGGGCTGCGCCTGCGGTAAAAGATTACCAGCAAGGTAGGCAGGAATGGTTTCAGCAAGCAACGCGGCACCGAGTTGCGCGAGGCGGTCATGCAGGATTTGCGAATCGTCCGTCGGCAGAATCGGCGTGCGGCGCGTCGAAAGAATCGGGCCCGTATCCAGTCCCGCATCCATCTTCATGATTGTCACGCCGGTTTCCGGCTCGCCATCGGCAATCGCCCACTGGATCGGCGCCGCGCCGCGATACTTGGGCAGCAACGAGGTGTGGACGTTCAGACAGCCGTGCGGCGGCACGACCAGCATCGCCGGCGGCAAAATCTGTCCGTAGGCGACGACCACCATCAGGTCGGGTTTCAAGTCACGGAGCCGGGCGATGAAGGCTTCATCGCGCGCCTTAAGCGGTTGGAGGACGGGCAGGTTTAATTTCTCCGCAAGCACTTTGACAGGAGACGGGGTGAGCTTGAGTTCTCGGCCCTTGGGCTTGTCGGGCTGGGTGACGACGGCGGTGACCTCAAAATTCTTATCCGCCGCCAGTGTTTCCAGACTCGCGCAGGAAAGTTCCGCCGTGCCCATGAAGATGATTCGCAGCGGAGCCATGCAGCGCGGTCACTTCCTTGCGGCAATCCGCAAAATATCGGCCAGCACCTTGGCGGCGGACTGATCGGCCTGGATCTGATGCACGAGCCTGCGCCCGTAAAATTTCAGGACCGGCTTGGTCTCCCGCTCGTAGGTCTTGAGCCGCTCACGGATGATGGCCAGATTGGCATCGTCCAACCGGTTTTCCTTGATGGCGCGGCGCTGGATGCGACGGATCAGGTTTTTTTCATTCGCGCTCTTGAGATAGAACACCGCGACGACATGCAGCGAGTCCCGGAGGATTTTCGCCTGTGCCAGATTGCGCGGGATGCCGTCGAGAACCAGCGTGTCGTGTTCGGGATGAAAGCGGCCGATCTTCGTGGAATTCTGGACAAACTCGCGCCACAGCCGGATGGTCGTCTCATCCGGCACGAGCTGGCCCCGGCTGGAATATTCAATGTAGATCTTACCCAGCGGACTGTCCGGCCCCAGATTGCGGAACACGTCACCGCAGGCGCAGTGAAAAAAATTCGGGATGACGCCCAGAATCTTGCCCTGCGTGCCCTTGCCGGCGCCGGGCGCGCCAAAGAGAAGAATGCTGCGATATTTCAAGCGGCCCTGGGATTCAGTTTAATCTCCAAAATCTCGGACAAGGGCACCGTCACCTGGCCGGGCGGGTTGGTTTCAAAAACCACATCCGTCGCCGCCACCTGCAGGATGCGCTCGACGGCGAACTGCGTCTGCGCTGTCTTGACCTCCATGCTGAATTTCAGCGCTTCGCCCTTCGGCTCGCCCAGGTAGCCGGCGAATTTGGTCTCGACGAACCGTTTGTTGAAGGTGAATTTCCCGCGCGCGAATACCTGCGCCTCCACCTTCTTCTCCTCCTGCCGCCACGAGGCGTCCACGATCTGGATTTCCTCCGGCGTCTTTTCCGCGCCCGGGGCGGCGGACGGAGCTGTTGTTTCCGGGGGTGCTTCCACTTTCATCGGCAGGGCCAGAAAAATCACCGGCCCAAGGATCGGCAGCACCGCCGCCAAGCCAATGACCTGTATGGCCGGACGAGCGCGAATGACGGCCACCTCAAAGCCCGCGTATAGATTTGCCGCGTAAAGCACGAGCAAGATGAACAAGCCCACCGGTGACCCCACCAAACCGCCGAACAGCGACGGATTAGCCGGGCGCTCCAGCCGCTTGACGGGGTTCACCTGGATTTCCGGCTTGGCCGGCCGCTGGGATTGATCCGGCTCGATAAAAACTTCCACCAGCGGTTTGATTTTCGGATTGGCGGTGAGATGCTTCAGCGAATTCTGCGAGAGCTTGCCCCACGGCACGTTGAGGTAAGCGTCGCCCGCCCCGCGCAGCATGAGGCCATTGTCATCGAACTTCACGATGTCGCCGGACTGCGTCGAACCATCCGTCAAGGTCAGCGTTTCGGCCGCCACCGCCCCGAGGGCGACGGACAAGGCCAGACTGAAAATAAAAAGGAGTTTGCGCACGCCGATTATCTAGCAAACACGGCCAAGCGGTGAAAGCAAATTCAACCGCACGGCATCCGAGGTTCACTGCTCGTAAAACGTCACCCGGCCCGTGGATAAGTCATACATGCCGCCGACCATCGCGATTTCCCCCTTGTCCAGCAACTCGCGGAGAATCGGGCTGCGCTCGCGGATCTGCTGCAGCACCAGCTTCACATTCGCCGCGGACACCGCGTTGACGAACGCATCATTCTTGGCTGTCCGCGGCTGATCGTAGGTGGGCACCGCGTCAACGGCCGGTTTGATCCTGGCGAGCAAGCCGGTGAGGTTGCCGAGTTCGACATTGTCCACCGCGCCCTTGATCGCGCCGCAGTTGGAATGGCCGATGACGGCAATCAACTTGGAGCCGGAAGCCTTGCAGGCGAATTCCAGGCTGCCGAGAATGTCGTTATCCAGGATGTTGCCCGCGACGCGCGCGCTGAAGATATCGCCGACGCCCTGGTCCAAGACAATCTCGATGGGCTGGCGCGAATCCAGACAGCTCAATACCACCGCGAACGGATACTGACCATTGGCGGTCGCCTTGACCTGGGCGGGAAAATCACGATGCAGCGGCCGGCCGGCGACGAAGCGCGCATTGCCGGCTTTTAATTCGGTCAAAGCCGCCGCCGGCGTCATCGCCGACTGAGAATCCTTGGTCTGAACGGCAGATAAGGCCTGACCCTTCGCCGTGGAACAGCAACCGCGGGGTTCACTTTGACAACCGGGGACCGCCAGCAGGACGGTGAGGAAAAGGGCAGACAGTTCGAAACAATTAAATTTGGTTTTCATAATTTAGGCGAGGCGCGCGGTCAATTTATCGGGGAGCCCATTCAAATCAATGGATTTATTTCGCCAGCTCACAGGCATCGCATAATCCTCGCTACTTCGCATTTAGTCGACAGGATGCCGACAGGATACAGCCGTCCGCATCAAAGCAACGGCTATTGGCGTTCATAAATGTCCCGGTGACATCAAGGAAATCGGCGGGGGTGTTAAGGAACCTGAAAAATTCCCACAGGAAGACCTCGCGGGCGTTAAGGAAAACGTCGTCCGCGTTAAGGGAATTCCCGTTTGCGTGTAGGAAAAGGGGGCTCGCCAACACCCCTTTGACTCTGGGGGTTAAGAAAATCAGTCTGGTTTTCAATGACTTAGCTTGAAATGTTCAAAAATAAACATTTTGCAGGAGTTCGCCCAAGGTATGGAGGGTGTTCTCGACAGCAGGCGCAGGCATTGCTAGCGTGGCGGCATGAATTTTCTCGTCACCGGCGGCGCGGGCTTCATTGGCTCGCATGTCTGCGAACGCCTGCTCCACGACGGTCACCACGTCTGGGCCTTAGACGACCTGAATGATTTTTACGACCCGCAGATCAAGCGCCGCACGCTGGCGGACATCCAGGCGCTGGGCAAGCCGTTCACCTTTGTCCACGGCGACCTCACGGACGTTCGCGCGGTCAATGAACTTTTCGCCGCCACCCCATTTGACCAAGTCATCCACCTCGCCGCCCGCGCCGGGGTGCGGCCCAGCTTGGAACAGCCCGCGCTTTACCAGCGGGTCAATGTGGAGGGCACGGTCAATCTGCTGGAAGCCGCGCGCAAAACCGGCGTGAGCAAGCTCACGCTCGCGTCGTCATCGTCCGTCTATGGCGTAAATGCGAAGGTGCCGTTCAGCGAAAGCGACCCGATTTTTTCCGCCATTTCGCCCTATGCCGCCAGCAAGCTCGCGGGCGAGGCGCTGGGGCATACGTATCATCACATCTATAAAATGGACGTGGCGATGCTGCGCTTTTTCACGGTGTATGGCCCGCGCCAGCGACCGGATTTGGCGATTCATAAATTCACGAGGCTCATTGAGGCGGGCCAGCCCATTCCCGTCTTCGGCGACGGCAGCACGGCGCGCGACCACACTTTTGTTACGGACATTCTGGACGGCATTATCGCCTGCACGAAACAGAAAATTGGGTTTGAGGTTTTCAACCTCGGCGAATCGCAAACCATTCGGCTAGACCATTTAATCGGACTCATTGAGTCCGCACTCGGGAAAAAGGCGGTGATTGACCGCCAACCGCTGCAGCCCGGCGATGTGCCCATCACTTACGCCGACATCTCCAAGGCGCGACGGATGCTCGGCTATCAACCCCAAGTGAAGGCGGAAAAAGGCATTCCGTTATTTGTTGATTGGTTCCTCAAAAACCGGCACTAATGACGACGTTCAGTCTATTCCATGAGCGAGCCCAAATTCATTCGTCCCCAATTGACTGCCGCGTTGGGTGCTTGGGAGCAATCTCTCACCGCCCGCAACCTGCCGGCGGAGAGCCTCTGGATTTTTGCGGAGAACTTATGCGTCGAACCGGCGCGCGCCACGCCGGACAGCTTTCGGGTCGGTTTCCAGACCAAGTTCACCCCGCCATCCGACGACGCCCTGGACATCGCCTATGATGTGTTTGGGGAGACGGAGACGCGCATGGTTTTTTACCGGCTCGGCACCTGCGGTCACAAGTCCGTGTGTTTCCTGTTGTGCGATCCCTGGTTTGAGGACAAGGGAACGGGCGAAGGCTTTGAACGCCACGACGGCTGGGGCATTTCATTTTTTCCCGGGGAAGCCGGCGAAATCGAGGAAGTCACCGATCTTTCGCGCTGGCTGCGCCGGGTGCAGGGCGGCCGGGGCTTGCAGAATTTCGACTTCGCGATGTCGCTCGCGACGATTGACGAGATCAAAATTCACGGTCGCGTGCTGATGCCCTACGAGCGCTACGCGGAAACCATGTTGAACCGCCTGCGCCGGATGCACGGCAATCCCTCGTAAGGGATGCGGTGGCCGCCGGCAGTTGCGGCCACCCTCGAGTTACTTCCCAACGGCACCGAACACCTGTTTCAGCAGATCCGTGGTGCGGGCCACCGGGTTGGTGCGGATGCGCAATTCCTCCTCCGCGACCATTTTGAACAAGCCGTCGAGCGCCTTGTTCGTCACATAGGCATCGACATTAAGCGCATCGGCGCCGACGTAGCTGTTGAGCATCCCGCCCAGCGCGTTGCCGGTGTTGACCTTGGCCATCATGTTTTTGTAGACCGCCGTCACGCCCGTCTTGGCCGTGGCCGACTGCACGATGGGATAGAACTTTGCGTAAAGATTCGTCTGCGTGGTGCGCCGGAAAAATTGCGTGGCGGCATCGTTCGTGCCCGTCAAAATCGCCTTCGCATCCTCAATGCTCATCTGCTTCACGGCGTCGCCAAAGATACTGGCGGCGGCGGGCACGGCCTCCTCGGCGGCGTGGTTCATCGTCGCCACAAATTCGTCGGCCAGCTTATCCTGATGGAGCAGGCGCAGGGTTTTCTCGACGGATTTCAATTTGTCCGGCAGGGGAATTTTCACGTTGAGGTTGGTCAGGAAACCGTCGCTGCGGCCAAGTTGCGCGACGGCGAGCTGCAAACCATTGCCCAGGGCTTGTTTCAAGGCGTCGGCCATCTGGCCTTGCGAGAGCGAGGCCAGACTGGAGGCAGCCGATGACGCCGGGCTGTTGGTGGCGCTTTTGCCGAGTCCAATGGCATCCAGCCAGCCCGCCTGCAGCGGATGGATGACAAGGAACAAGGCTAGAATGGAAAGTGTTTTTTTCATGCTGGATCGGTTTGATGGTTTTATTGGGAGGCAGCGCGGGGAGATTGCAAGGGAACGGCCGGGGCATTCGTCGTCTTGGTCTTGAAGGCGGAGCGCAGAAGCCAATGCCGCTTCAAACCCTGAATCATGTCATCCGCATCGATCACCGTTCTGGATATGCCGCCAAGCATGTTGGAATTCGCCCGCACCTGGACGTTCAAATTGCTGGTGATGCCGGCAAGGTTTTCCAGCGTAGCGCCGACTTCCAGCGTGAGTTGGGTCAGATTGGTGTCCACGTTCACGAGCAAGGTGTTGGCGTTGGTCAGCGCCGACTGCAGTTGAAAATGCGAATTGGTGCCGAGCGCCCATAGGGTCAACCCGCCCGGTTCGCGCAACTGGCCGCTAATACTGGCGAAGTTCGTCACGAGCGGCTGGGCGTTGACGATGGTGGAGTTCAGATTGGAAGTGGCGCTGGCCGCGGTATCCAGCACGGCGGCAAGTTTGTTCGTCAGGCCCAACAGATTGGGCACGGCGGCTTCGACCTGGCCGATGATTTTATCCAGCCGGTCGGCCACCGGGACGGATTCCTGGGCCGATAATTCCACCGGCTGGTCTTGCTTATGGTCGTAGAAATCGTAGCGGTGCAACGACTCCCGCCAAACCGCGACAATTTGTTTGCGATTGATCTTGTTGTTGTAGGCAAAGACGGCATTGGACTCAAGATTCAGGCTGGCGAGCACCTGCAACGTTTCCGGGGACAGGCCGTCGTAGGGCTGGTAGGGCTGAAAAATGACGTTGGATTGGATGCCAAAGACATACTGCGAAAGCTGCCACTGCCCCGGCTCGGTGACCACCAGCTGTTGCAGTTCGGGAATGGTTTTCTGAAAGATGGGTTGGGTCACGCAGAGCGCATAGCCATTGGTTCCGCGCGTCACTTCCAGCTGGCTCTGGCCAAGGAAACCGGCATTCACCTTGACATGCGAACCTTGCGACCAGATGTAGCGGAAATAATCGTCCACCACGTTGAAGTCCACTTCCACATTGTGCTGCGCCCGCGGGCCCAGCGGATAAACCCGGGTGATTTCGCCGACCGGAAAACCCATCATGTAAACGGGATCACCCACCTTCAAGCCGGAGGAGCTTTGCAGGTAAGTTTTGAATTGCGCCTTGATCTTGAACCAACCCTTGCGCTCCGCCGTGTGGTAAATGTAGTAGCCGAAGCCGAACACCAGCAGCGCGCTCGCGAGAAAAACAAACCAGCCCACGGCGCGCTCCATCTTGTTCAGGCGCGTGCGCAGTTGCGGGGTCAAATCTTGCAATGGCATAAATTAATATCCTTACATTGTTGCGCCAGCCGGCTCGGCCAGCAATTCTTTTACGGCCTGATTGGGCGAGGTGGCGACTTCGCTCCACAGACCGAGCGCGGAAAAAGTTTTTTCATCCAGCACGGCGAATTTTCTCAGGGGATTCCGCCAAGGCCGCAAATCGTCGGTGGTGGCGATGATCGTCATCGGCCGGCCGCCAAACCATTCGTGGCCGCCCCAGAGCTGGTCGAGAAATTGCAGCAGCCACTGGCGATGCCGCGCGCCCAAGCCGCCGAGCGGATTGTCGAGCAGCAACAATTCCGGCTTCAAGATCAAGGCCCGCGCCAGCGTGGCGCGCTGCCGCCAGTTGGTGGCGAGATTGGCCGGGGTGGAGTTGGCGAACGGCGTCAACTCAAGCATTTCCAGCAGCACTTCCACCACCCGCGCCGCCTCGGCCGCGGTCAGATTTTTCTGGTAGCGCAACGGCAAGGCCACGTTTTCGGCCACGGTCATCTGGCTGAACAGTTTCCCGCCGGCGAACACAAAACCCACGCGCAGCCGTTCATCGAGCTGCGCCTCGCCGAAAGCATTCGTCTCGCAGTCGAATACGCGGCAGCTGCCGCGGGTGGGCAGCAGCAGCCCGGCGGCGGTCATCAGCAAATCACTTTTGCCGGACTGTTGCTGGCCGGCGACCACCCAGAATTCGCCCGGCAGCACCGGCCAATTCACGTTTTCCACAACCGTCAAAGAAGCGTCACGCTGCGTGCCGATGGCGGCACCACGCATTTCAATGATGGCGGGATTGAAAGGGTTATCGCTCATGTCACCAGATAAAGCACGATGAACACCGCGTCCACCAGCACGCAGACGACGACGCCTTGCGTGACGGCGCGCACGGCCACGCGGGAGACGTCCTCGAGGCGCAGCGGTTGCGCGAGGCCGTGGTAGCACGTCACGATGGCGATGAAAAACCCGAACGCAACGGTCTTCAAAGCCAGCAGCGCGAAATCCATCCAGTTGAGCGCCTCGGCGATTTGTTTGAAGTAGTCGCCGGGGGTCAGGGCCACATCTTGCAAAAAAGCAAACAGATAGCCGCTCGCCAGCGCGCCGATGATCAGGTAAATCGTCAGCGAAAAGATGCCCATGGCCATGCCGATGACGCGCGGCACGATGAGATAATGCACCGGGTCAATGCCCAGCGCCTCCAGCGCCTCGACTTCGCCCAGCGCGCGCGCGGTGCCAAGCTCGATGACGTTCGCGGTGCCGACGCGCGCCAAAACCAACAGCGCCGTCAGCAACGGGCCCAACTCGCGCACGATGACGATCACCATCGTGGACCCGAGATAATCCGTGGCGCCAACTTTGGCCAAGGCGGAAACCGTCTGACTGACGACCAGAAAGCCCAGGGCCAGCGCCACGAATAAAAACATCAGCAACAAGGAGACGCCGGAGCGGCTGATTTCATGCCGGATGCGCGGCTGCATCACACTGGGTGCGACCTTGAATTTTTTAAGAATGACGCCGAGGGTGATGAGCGTAAAGGCGCCAATGCCCTGGACGGTAAGCAAGCCGAGAAACAATTTCCGACCGATCAAATCGGTATAGGATTTGGGCATGGCCGCATGACGAAACACTTGAATGTTTGTCAGCTCAAAAGCCTTGGCCAGATTTCCGCGCATGAGAGGAGCGTAGGACGCGAACGGCGCGCGGTCAAAAAAAGAATGCTTACCGGTCCGGCTTATTTTTCCGTGATGACGGTGTCGCTGTGCTCGTAACCCGGGGCGCAGCAGCAGAGCAGGCGCAAGACTTCGCTGCCGGTGTTCCAGAGTTTGTGTTTCAGGCCGGCCGGAATCGCAATGGCGTCGCCGGGTTTCACATCGCGCAGCTCGTTTTCGATGCGGATCCGGCCGGTGCCGTGCGTGAGGTAATAAATCTCCTCGGCGCGCGGGTGATAATGTTCCTGTGTTGCTCCGCCGACCGGCAGCCGCGCCTCGGCGAGGCTCTGGTGGCGGATGGCGGAATTGCGGTGCGCGAGCAGTTCGCGGATCTCCGAGCCGTCTTTGGTGGTGAACGGCTTGAGGTCATTGAGATTTTTCACATCCATGGAATTGCCAGGGTTAAAAACTTTCCGGTTGCTTAAAGACCTTGGACCAGTCCATCTGGCCAAGCGCGACGCCCGCAATAATCAAAACCATGGCCACACAAAAAGTCGGTGTAATGGGTTCGCCCAGGGCGAAATGGGCCCATGTGGTCGTGGAAAGCGGGATGAAATTATTAAAGAGCATCACCCGGCTGGTTTGCCAGTGGCGCAAGGCGGAATTCCAGAGCGCATACGGAACCACGCCGCCGAACAGAATGGCCAGCGATTGGATGCCAAGGTGCGGGATATCCAGCAAAACGCCATGCGTGGCGATTTCCAGGAGCGCGAGCGGCAGCAGCCAGATGCCGGACATCCACATGGAATTCGCCGCCACCTCGACGCCGTGGACGGTGCGAGCGAGGATGCGGCTCTGGTGGTTGTAATTGGCCCAAAGCAGGCTGGAGCCGAGGCCGCAGCATTCACCCGCAAGGTTGAAGCTGGAATTTTTCAGCGCCGGCCAGAACAGGACGAACACGCCGGTCATGGCAAGCAACGCCGCGCCGTAGCGGCGCACACTGGACCAGTTTTTCTGCGGGCGTTGTTCGACGAGCAGCGCCCAGACCGGTGAGGCGCCAATGTAAAGCGCGACGTGGGATGCCGCCGTGAGCTTCAGCGCCCAGCAAAAGGCAACGGTATAAGCGGCCAAACTCAAGCCTCCGCGCAGCCATAGCTGGCGATGCTGCGCTGTGGTTAACGGGTGAAATACACCCAGCAACTTGGTGAACCGGAGCACGACCAGCAGAATGATGCCGGCGAACAAAAACCGCGTGGTGCCGGTAAAAATCGGCGGCCAGGCGGCGACGAGCCACTTGGTTCCGGCATTGTTCCCGCCCCAGAGCAGGACGACCAACAGCAGACTGCTGGCAATGGAAACGTTGTTTTTGTTTTCCGACACGCGGCGAGTTAAGCGGGGCGAAGGGCGGTTGCCAATGAAAATTGCTCAAAGGCATGCGCCCTGATAAAGGCCGCATACCCACGTGTTAACTAAACCAACGGCCGCGTCACGGCTGGTCGGGTTCCCAGAAGTTGTCGTGCCTCTTGGTTTCCTCGAACATTTCCTCAAGCAACGAACTGACGTGGGTGGTGCGGAACTCGATTTCCGCCATCACCGCTTCCGGGCTTTCCATCGCGATCAGGCCACCGCTTTCGGCGACCAGCAGGTGCGCATGGGGGGGCGTGCCCGTGGTAGCGCCGCTCATCTTTTGCAGGCTAGGGTCCATACCTGACATTTGCTCCTTTTGGGCAAAGATGCAAGGGGTATTTTTGGCGGCAGCAATCGGAGGTTTCCCCCCAGACCGCACCGGTGAATTTGATTTGACGGGCGCGCGGGAAAATCTACTTTGCCGGCATGGATCATTCACCCGGTTTTCTCAAGCTCGTCGGCGAAGCGAAAAAACACGTCAACGAGATCAGCGTGGCCGAGGCGCGCGCAAAACTCGCGGCGCATCCGAAGGTGGTTCTGCTGGATGTGCGCGAGGATCACGAGTGGACGGCCGGGCACGCCGGCGAAGCCGTGCACCTGGGCAAGGGGATTCTAGAGCGGGATCTCGAAAAACTGTATCCCGATGCCAACACCGAAATCATCATGTATTGCGGCGGCGGGTTCCGCTCGGCGATGACGTGCGATGCGGCGCAGCGGATGGGCTATAAGAAAGTCCACTCCCTCATCGGCGGCTACAAGGGCATGGTCGCCGCCGGCTGGCCAATGAAATCGGGCAGCTGATTATTTCTGTAGAGCGGGTGAGTTGCGGATGCTGATTCCCCTCACGTTATCCGCAAAGACGGCAGCGGGCGTGCCGTTGGCGAACTGCGGTTTGAAGTTATCTATTTCCAAACCTTGGATATCGGAGAAGACCGCCGCCGGTCGCAGATCATTGGCCGCGAAATTCACCGTGATATTAGCTAATTCCAAATCGCGCACATGCCGCGCAAACACACCATAAGCGGGCAAGGTGCCGATGGAATAGCTCGGTTCGGGGTAGCCAGTGCCCAGTTCTTTGGGAAGGCGGGCGGCATCCTCCGCCGTGCCGCCGCCTTTGCTCGTGAGCCGGATGTTTTCCAGCCGCACGCCTTCAATGAGCTGTTCCGGCAAACCGGAAATCTGAATGCCGCTCAACTTATCCACGCCGTCGGCGATGACATTGGAAATTAGAATATTTCGCATCCGGCTGTTCGTCGCCAGGTTCGGCGTGCGGTTCCGCTTGCCGGTGGTGAGGTAAATGGCGTAATCGCGCAGGTCCGTCATCGCCAGATTATTGACGGTGATATTTTCCAGAATGCCGCCGTCCACTTCTTCAAGCGCGAATCCGTGGCAACTGCGAAAAGTGCAGTTGGCCACCGTGCAATTGCGGAAGCCGCCACTGGATTCCGTGCCAAACTTGATCCGGCCATAACCGTTTTTCGCCGGCTTCATCGTGCCGTCAATCAACGTACCTTCCTCAAAGCCGGAGACCTGGCAGTTGACGATGGTGAGGTTTTCCGTCACTCGCGTTTCGCCCAGCGCGTAGGTGCTCTTGGGGCAGATGCCGTCGTCTTTTGGCGAATTAACCCGGCAGTTGGATATCATCGTATTGCGGCAGCAGTCAATGTCCATGCCGTCGCGGTTGGTGTCCAGCGTCACGTTATCAATCGTCAAATTGTCACAGCCGGTCACAAGAATCGCAAAATGTCCGCCGTGAAAAATCGTGATATCGCGGATGACCACATTTCGGCACAGCTTCAGCGCGAGGGCTTTATTGCCAATGCGGACCGGGGGATATGTTTTAGAGTTGGGTGTCTGAAAGTGGTTGTAGCCGCACATCTCATCGAGAATTTTGGGGTTCCGGTCCAGGCCGCCGCCGTTGATCGTGCCATGGCCGGTGATAAAGACATTCGTCAGGTTTTCGCCCCAGATGAGGCTGTTGTGAAAATATGTGTGACCGCCATCCTGATAAGCGATGCCCGGAAACGGCTCGGTCTCATCGTAAGCATTCAGTTTTTGCGGTGCGCCCAGAATCGTCGCGCCGGTGTCGATCAGCAGGTGGATGTTGCTCTGGAGATGGATGGAGCCGCTCAAATAAGTTCCCGCCGGCACCAGCACGGTGCCGCCGCCCATTTTTGCGGCCGCGGCAATCGCCTGGTCAATCGCCGGACTGTCGAGATTCGTGCCGTCGCCGACCGCGCCAAAGTCGCGGACGTTAAAGATACCCTTGTCTTGGGCCAAGGCCACGTGCAGACCGGCATTGAGCAGCAGAAAACAGAACAGCCGGCAGAGAAAAGAATGGCTCATGGGTTTGAATCGGATTGTGGATGGGCAAGGACGAACAGCGGGAATCATTGGTTACGGAGGATGCCGTTTGTGGTCAACCGATTCAAATTAAATTCGCGCTTGCTACCCTTCCGCGACCCGCGTATAGTTTGCGCCCTTTTTTACAACTAAAGATTATGCGTCGTCCCAAAGGCATCAAGACCAAAAAAGCCGCTGCCAAGCGGTTTAAGATCACCGCCACCGGCAAGGTTCTGCGTTCACACGCGGGCCGCCGTCACTTGGCACAAACCAAGAACGCCAAGCGCCTGCGCCGCCTCGGCAAGGCCGCGGTCGTGGACAAGACCGATGTCTATCGCATCACGCAATCCATGCCTTTCAGCCACCGCGGCTGATTTAACCAATCAAACTTTAACACCGAACTACAATGCGCGTTACTAACTCCCCCGCTTCCCGCAAACGCCGTGGAAGAATGCTAACAGCCGCGAAGGGCTTCCGCCTCAAGCGCTCCAAACTTTACCGCTATGCGTCCGACGCCGTCGACCACGGCCGCCAATACGCCTACCGCGACCGCCGCACGAAGAAGCGCGTCTATCGCTACCTCTGGCAGGCGCGCATCAACGCCGCCGCCCGCACTGCCGGCATCACCTACAGCCGCCTCATTGAAGGCCTGATCGCCGCCAAGTGCGAACTCGACCGCAAGATCATTTCGGATCTCGCGGCGACCGACAACGCCGCATTCCTGGAAATCGTCAACATTGCCAAGAACGCGTTGAAGAACAAGCCCGGCGCCGTTTTGGCCAAGGCTTAATTCCAGCGAATCCTATTCTCGACGGGCGACCAGCAATGGTTGCCCGTTTTTCTTTTCTTCCATTCGCCATCCGCTATCCTCCAGCTTCAATTTTATGGGATTCCTGAACGACATTGAGCCGCTCAAACAGACGGCTTTGACCGAATTAATAGCCGCGCCCGACCTCGCCGCGTTGGAACAGACCAAAGGCGCGTGGATCGGGCCAAATGGCAAGTTCACCGCGCTGATGAAACAGCTCGGCACGCTTTCCAAGGAAGAAAAACCCGCCGCCGGCAAACTCATCAACGCTGCGAAGGTGGAACTTGAAGCCGCCCTGCTCTCCCGTCGTGAAGAACTGGAACTGAAAGCCGCGCTACCCAAAGAGCCGACCGATTTCACATTGCCCGGGCGCCGCCGCGCCCTCGGCAAACTGCATCCGCTCACGCAGGTCACCGACGACATCGTCCGCGCGTTCCGCAAGATTGGTTTTGCTGTCGCGGACGGACCCGAAATCGAGGATGAGTATCATTGCTTTGACGCGCTGAACACGCCTGCGGACCATCCCGCACGCGATTCACAGGACACGTTTTATCTCAATACCACCGACAAGCGCCTGCTCCGCACGCACACGTCGTCGGTGCAGATTCGCGTGATGGAAAAGCAACCGCCGCCCGTGCGCATCATCGTGCCGGGCCGCGTGTATCGGCGCGACAACGCCGACGCGACGCACAATCCCACCTTTCACCAGATCGAAGGACTATATGTGGATAAGAACGTCACGGTGGGCGACCTCAAGGGCACAGTGGAATTCGTCTTCCGAGAACTCATGGGCAGCGACGTGAAGATCCGGTTCCGTCCGCATTATTTCAGCTACACCGAGCCGAGCTACGAGATTGATTTCACCAACGCACTCGTCAAGAAAATGGGCAAAGACTGGCTGGAAATCGCCGGCTGCGGCATGGTGCATCCGCAGGTGTTCGAGACCGTCGGCTACGATCCGACCGTGTGGACCGGCTGGGCGTTCGGCTTCGGCATCGAACGCATCGCCATGCTCCGTTATGGCATCAACGACATTCGCCTCTTCTACGAAAACGACGTGCGGTTCTTGAAACAATTCTAATCCGCCATCTGTGTAAATCTGTGTCCATCTGTGGCTAAAAACTATTTCGGCAAATGAAAGTAACTCTCAACTGGCTCAAACAATACGTTGATTTCAACTGGTCGCCCGAGGAATTGACTGAGCGGCTCACCATGCTTGGCCTCGAAGTCGAGGGCGTGCAGAAAATCTCCAGCGCATTCGACGGCATCGTCGTGGCGCAGGTCATCACGCACGACAAACATCCGGGCGCAGACAAGCTTTCGCTCTGCCGCGTCAACGACGGCACCGGCGAGCGCCAGATCGTCTGCGGCGCGCAGAATTTCAAGGCCGGCGACAAAGTGCCGCTCATCCTGCCCGGCGCATCGCTGCCCATGAAGGCGGGCGACAAAGAGCCGTTCACCATCAAGGTCGGCAAGATTCGCGGCGTGGAATCGCACGGCATGATGTGTTCGCACGAGGAACTCGGCCTCGATCCCGAAGCCATCGGCCACAAGAAGGAAGATGGTCTGCTTATCCTGCGCGAGGACGCGAAAATCGGACAATCCTTTGGCGAATATCTTGGCCGCAGCGGTAGCGATGTGGTTTATGATCTCGAAGTCACGCCGAACCGTCCGGACTTGAATAGTGTCATCGGCATCGCCCGCGAAATCGCGGCGCTCACGGGCAATCCGCTCAAAATTCCCAGTGTGAAGTGTTCAGTTTCAAGTGTTCAGCCCGCAGCCCTGAACCCTGAACACTTGAAACTTGAAACTGCTTCACTGGTTTCAGTGAAGCTTGAAGATTCAGAATTTTGCCCGCGTTACACCGCCCGCGTCATCAAGGGCGTGAAGGTTGGACCGAGTCCAGCATGGCTGCGCGACACGTTGGAAAAAGTCGGTATCCGCAGCATCAGCAACGTCGTGGACGTGACGAATTACGTGATGCTGGAGATCGGCCAGCCGCTGCATGCGTTTGATTATCATCTCATCGCCAAGGGCGCGGACGGCAAGCCGACCATCGTCGTGCGCCGCGCCGCTGCGAACGAGAAATTCAAGACCCTCGACAATCAGGAACGCACGCTGACGAATGAAATGCTGTTGATTGCGGATGAGACGAAAGGCATCGCGCTCGCGGGCGTGATGGGCGGCGCCAACACGGAGATCAACGACTCGACCGTGGACGTGCTCATCGAGAGCGCGTATTTCGCGCCGGTGAACATCCGTCGCACGAGCAAGCTGCTCGGCTTGCGCAGCGAATCGAGCTATCGCTTCGAGCGCGGCGCGGACGTTGGCATCAGCGACTGGGCCAGCCAGCGCGCGGCCCAATTGATTTTGGAAACTGCCGGCGGCCAGGTGGCGGAAGGCGTCGTGGATATTCAGCCGAAAGCGAAAGAGGAGAAGCAGATCACGCTGCACTTTGCCAAGTCGAAGGATTTGCTCGGCATCGGCATCTCGCATCTGGACCAGGTTTCCTACCTGAACAAGCTCGGCTTGAGCACGGTGTCGCAACAGCCCGGCGAATGCACGTTCAGCATCCCGTCGTGGCGCGTGGATATCAAACGCGAAGTGGATTTGATCGAGGAAGTCGGCCGGCTGTTTGGCATCGATAAAATTCCCAGCACGCCACCGCGCGGGGCGCTGGGCGCAAATGCATTTGATTCGGTCTATGACCAGATCGGCGAAGTGCGCCGCATCCTGGCCGGTCTCGGCTTGAATGAAGCGCAGGGACAGACGCTCATTGGGAAGTCAGAATGCAGAAGTCAGAATGCAGAAGAAATCGTGGCGCTGGCAAATCCGTTGAGTTCGGATATGGATGTGCTCCGCCCGAGCCTGTTGCCGGGCTTGATCCACTCGCTGCGGCACAATGTCAGCCGCAAAATTTACGACGTGGCGCTGTTCGAAATCGGCCGCGTGTTCACGAACGCGGGCGGCCAGACGAAAGAAAATCGCAGCGTCGCGATCGCGATCACCGGCCAACGCGCCCTGCCCTTCTGGAGTGGCGAAGATCGCGCCGCAAAGTTTGACGCCTACGATTTGAAAGGTTTGGTCGAGGAATTCATCGAGCAATTTGGTCTGCGCGGCGTGATGTTCGGCAAGCGCGGCGAAAGCACGGCAATATTTCTCGAATCCGCCACCGTAACGCTCGGCGGAAAACTGCCGCTCGGCGAACTCGGCCAGTTGCTGCCGACGCTCGCGAAGAAATATGATCTGCGCGACGCGGTATTCCTCGCCGAGTTCAATCTGGATTTGCTGTTGTCCAAGCGGAATCCGGCAAAATCATTCAAGGCGCTGCCGCAATTTCCCGCCAGCCGCCGTGACGTGGCAATGATTGTGCCGGAAGCGGTGACGCACGAAGCGGTGCTTTCCGCGGTAAAGCAGACCAAACCGGCCAATCTGGAATCGGTGGAGCTGTTCGACATCTTTCGGGGCAAGCATGTTCCCGAAGGCCAGAAGAGCCTCGCCTATGCGTTCACGTATCGCGCCGCCGACAAGACGCTGACGGATGGGGAAGTGAATTTGGCCCACGAGAAAATTGTGACCGCATTCAAGGCGCAATTATCCGCGACGTTCCGGGAATAATCAGACGGATTTCAACGCCGAGATGACCGGCAGCCGCGCCGCGCGGATGGCCGGCAGCAAGCTGCCGACGACCCCGACGACGACGGCAAAGATAATCCCCTTCGCGGCGAGCCAGGGGGTGATGCGGAATTGAAACACCGTTTCGCTGAACGTATTGAAGCTCATCGTGCCGGTGGAATAGCCATGCAACGGCAGCGCCAGCAGACAGCCAATCACCCCGCCGAGCGCCGCGAGCAGCGCGCCTTCGAGAATGAAGCCGGCGAGAATCGTCCGCCGGCGGAACCCCAGAACCCGCAGCGTGCCGATTTCGCGCGTGCGTGAACCGACGCTGGCATACATGGTGTTCATCGCGGCAAAAATCGCGCCGATGGACATCGCGGTGGCGAGAAAATTGCCAAGCACCTTGATCGGCATGGCGGTCGCGGTCTGCTTGGCGTAATACTCCACCTCGGAATCCGCGCGCAGCGGCAGGCGCTTGTCCGCCTCAATCCGCGCAGAAATTTCCGCCGCCGCCTGCGGACTCACGCTGCGGACGAGCACGCTGGAATAGCTTTGCCGGTCATAAATCGCCCGCGCCTCGTCCGCGTCCATCCAGACTTCGGAATCAAAGGCGCTGTTGCCGCCGTCAAATTCGCCCACCACCGTCAGCCAGTTTCCCGCCGTCTTGAATTGGTCGCCGGCCTGGAAGCCGGAAAAACGCTTTGCCATCTTGGAACTGACGACGACCTCGCGCTTGCCGGGCACAAACCAGCGGCCGGAAATCAATTTCACCTGCGGGCGCAAAAACCGTCCCATCGGCGTGAGTCCGCGCACGGAAACATTCGCCTCGCCTTTGCCGTCGATGCGCGGCTGGCTGATCAGGGTGACGACATCGGCGGAAACCAGCGGCACGCCCTGCTCGTCACGCGCGATCTGCGGCCAATAACGAATCGTCTGGAACTGCGGGAGCGAGACCTGACTGCTCGATTCCGCCGTGGAACCTTTGCGGACCACCATCACATTGCGCGGGTCGCCGGTGTTGCTGGCGGATTTTTCCAGGCCCACCGCCAGCGCCTGCACCAGCACGAACACGGCAACGACGAGCGCGATCCCCAGAATCGTCGCCAGCGTCGCGCGCCAGCGGACGATGACGTTGCGGATATTGTAGGTCAGCGGCAAAGCCATTTTAATCCAATGTTTTCAAACCGTTCACCACACTCATGCGCGCGACGGAAACGGACGGCGCAATGGCAGAAACGATGCCCAGCACCGCCGCCACCAGCGCGGAAAAACCGATGATGCGCGGCGTGACCTCAAAAGTGACGAAGATGCCATGCGTCATCTTGCTGATATCGCCATAGGTGTAGGCGCAATACGCCGCGCCGATGCCGATGACCGCGCCGAGGGTGGACAAGCCGAAGCTTTCCGCGAGGATGAACGCGAACAGCTCGCGCCGCCGGAAGCCGAGCGCCTTCAGCACCGCCAATTCGCGGAACCGTTCGCGGATGGCCATGCTCATCGTGCTGGCCGTCACCAGCACCAGCGTGAAGACGACCACCGTGCTGATGGACGCGACGAGCGCCTTGATATTGCCGAGCATCGCGATAAAGCCGAGCTGGAAGGCGCGTTCGCTTTCCGCGCGCACCTCGGCGGAGGTGTTTTCAAAGGCCCGGTTCACGGCGGCGGTGACGCGCGGCATGTCCTCGGCGGATTTCACCTTGAGCCACCACATTCCCACCATGCCGGGCGTGCCGAGGGAATCATCCAGATAATCCTGCCGGAACAGCATGTTGCGGTCATCCGGCGTGCCGGAATAAATCCCCGCGACGCGGAAGGTCAGCGAGCCGGGATACACCGTGCTGTCGAGCACAAACCGATCGCCGGGCTTCAAGCCATATTTCTCCGCGGTGACTTTGCCGAGGACGCACGAATCCTTCTGCTCGTTAAAGGTGATATAGCCCGCCGCCGCCATCTTGGCATCGGCGAACACCGTGCCGAGCGCCTTCGGATCAATGGCAAATTGCGCAAAGCTCATGCCCTCCTCGCCTTTGTATCTGCCGCCGAACCAGGTGAACGGCGTGACGCCCTCGACGCCGGGAATTTTCTCGATGATGCCGCGCTGCCGGGCCGGCAGCGGATTCGTCAGGGAAATTTTATTGCGCACCGCCACGCGCAGTTCCGCGCCCGAACTTTCCGGCGGCTGCGTCAGTTCCCGCAAGGCGACTTGCAACGTCACCAGCAAGAACAAACTCGCCGCCACGCTCGACACCGAGAGAAAAGCGCGGCGCTTGTTGCGCAAGGCGTTTTTAAGAATGAAAGTGCTGATAGTCATTTCCAATTTACTATTGCAAACGCCAATTTACTTACATTTGGACGCCGAAATGCGAGAGGCGGCGATGATGGCCGTTAGTTCACGCGCTTCCTGCAACAATGATTCCAATCGCGTGGGCGGCACGATGCCGGACTCCATGACCAGTTCCAGCCAGAATTGCGTCTCGTCCGCTTCCTCCTCGGCGATGCCCAACTTGGCGATGAACTCCGCCTTGGATCGCCCCTTGCCGGCGGCGCGATAATTGGCCGCGACCGAAATTCCTGAACGCACAATCTGTCCAGCCAGCGCGCGACCCGACGCCGTGCGCGGCAGCGAATCCGCCAGCTTCATAATCCGCAGCGCTAACTGCTTCGTCCGTAATTTCATCTCCTCGGCTGTCATGGTTCGTTTGATGTGTTCAATAGAAATTGGCAATTGGCGATTGAAAATTGCAAATCACGAAAGCTCGCCCTTCTCCAAATGAATCTGTCGCGTGCCGAATGCCGCCGCCTTGGGATCGTGCGTGACCATGATGATGGTTTTGCCCGCATCCTGGCGCAGCGATTGCAGCACGCCCAGCACTTCGTGCGCGCTGTGGGAATCCAGGTTGCCCGTCGGCTCGTCGGCCACGATGAGCTTGGGATCCGTCACCAGCGCCCGGGCGATGGCCACGCGCTGCTCCTGGCCGCCCGATAATTGCCGCGGCAGATGTTTTGCGCGATCACTCAAACCCACCAGGTCCAGCGCGGTCGCGACCTGCCGGCGCCGCTGGGCGCGGTTCAACTGCGTGAGCAGCAGCGGCAGCTCCACATTCTCCGCCGCCGTCAGCACGGGGATCAAATTGAACGTCTGGAAGATGAAGCCGACATTTTGATTCCGCCAGTCGGCGAGTTCCGATTCGTTCAACCGCGTCACGTCCACATCCTGCACGCGGCATTCCCCGCTGGTCGGGCGGTCCACGCCGGCGATGATGTGAAGCAGCGTGGACTTGCCGGAGCCGGACGGCCCCATGAGCGCGAGAAATTCCGCCGCCGCGATATCGAGGGAGATGTTATCGAGCGCGGTGACATCGATTTCGCCTTGCCGATAGATTTTCGCAAGGTTGCGGATGGTGACAATATTTTCAGCGGCCATGGCGCGGACAAAATAACCGTGTTCGCCGCAAAAGCAAATGCGTCCCTTGCCCACGCCGGGCGGAGGCGGATCCTTTTGCGGAGTGCGAGTAGCCTCAACTAGCAGCGCGGCGCCAGACCTAAGGAACCGCTGATTTAATCGGCGTTCGTAATTTTGCCTGAATTTCGACTCACCAGGATGGTGCAGGAACAATTTTGATTTCAGGGGAAGGTGTTTTAACCCTCCGTAGGTAGTTGAAGCTTTCGCATGTTGATTAAA
>CAIXPZ010000312.1 GCA_903921455.1 uncultured Verrucomicrobia subdivision 3 bacterium
CAGCAGCGAGGCCGGTCTGGAGACTTATCATTACGGAGTGAGTTTGTCATGAGTTCCGCCCCCGAAAAATTGAGTCCGAACGACCGGGTCCGCGTTTCCGGTCGCTACGAACTCGGCATTGGCGAGGTGTTGCGCCTGTCCGAAACCGGCGGCATTTACGCCGCCGATGTCGTCTTTGAAAACCGCGCCGGGCGGCGCCTGGAAACGTTGCCGGTGCAGCGGTTGGAAAAGGCCATGTCCCCGTGGGATAAATTGCGCGCCGGCCAGTTTGACAATTCCAAGGATTTCCTGCTGCGCCAGCTCGCGTGGCAGTTCGCGCTCGGCAACACCGGCGGCGAACTCACCAATTCGCGCACCCAGCTTTTGCCGCATCAGATTTTGCTCACGCATGACGTGGTCAAAATGCAGCGCCGCCGCCTGCTCATCGCCGACGAGGTCGGCCTCGGCAAGACCATCGAAACCGGCATGGTCATCCGTGAACTCATCGTGCGCGGCGAGGCCAAGCGCGTGCTCATCCTCTGCCCGGCGGGCCTCATCAAAAACTGGCAGAACGAATTGCGCGGCTGCTTCCGCCTGGAATTTGAAGTGCTCGGCGTGGACTTCCACGATTCCGCCCCCGGCGTGTGGGAAAACAAGAATCGCGTCATCGCCTCCATTGACACCGTCAAGCGTCCGGCGCGCATGGAGCGCCTGATGAATGCCCCGCGCTTCGATCTCATCATCGTGGACGAGGCGCACCACGTCAGCCGTATCCGCTACGGCAAGAAACAGCAAACTACGCAGAATTACCGGCTCATGGAGGCGTTGCAGGGCCACACCCGCGATTTGCTGTTCCTGTCCGCCACGCCGCACCAGGGCGACAATTTCCAGTTCTGGTCGCTCATCAACTTGCTCGACAGTCATCTGTTTGATTCCCCGGAGGCGATGATTTCCCATCGCAGCCTGTTGAATCGCGTCATGGTTCGCCGCAACAAGCGCGAAGTGGTGGATGCCAATGGCAAGGCGCTGTTCGTTCGCCGTCAGGTTCACACCGAGACGTTCGAGCCGGCCTTGCGCGAGCAGCGGTTCTACGAACAACTCACCGGCTATCTCCGCACCGGCTACGAAGCCGCCGGCCTTTTCCGGTCCGGTCGCACTACCAGCGCCCAGCGCGCCATCGGTTTCGTGATGACGGCGTTCCAGAAGATGATGTCGTCCAGCCCGCGTGCCATCCGGCAGGCGTTGCGCCGCCGGTTGCTCGTGTTGTTGGTGCGCGAGCAGATTGAAGTTGAAAAAAAACGCCGCTCAAATTTCGAGCCGGAACTCGCCACGAAATACGTCATGTTACAGGATGAAATGCGGCTGCTTGCCCGCGAAATCCTCCTGACCACCGACACGGTCATCAGCGACGAAGACGCGGATGCCTATATCGCGCAAGTGCGGCAGCGCATTGCCCGCAAGCTGGCGGAGATGGAGGAAACCACCGAATGGTCGCTGGACTCCGACGAGGAAGGCGATGAAGGCGTCTATGCCGACGCCGAGATTCCCGACGAATCATCTTTGGTGCGTGAACTCATCGGCTTGGTCCCCGAGGGCACTGACCGGAAGTTTGACCGACTGCTTTCCGTGATCACCGGCCTGCGCGCCGAGAATCACGGCGAGCGATTCATCATTTTCACGCAGTATCGCGAGACGCTCGAATTTCTGCGCCTTGAGTTGTCGAAGATTTACGGGGCGGACAAAATCGCGACCATCAAGGGCGGGCCGTTGGACGACAAGATCGAAGCGGCCGAGCGGTTTTGGGATGAGAACGGCGCGAAGTTTCTGATTTCCACCTCCGCCGGCGGCGAGGGCATCAATCTCCAGTGCGCCCGCGTGCTGTTCAATTACGACCTGCCGTGGAATCCGATGGCTGTCGAGCAGCGCATCGGCCGCATCCATCGTTACGGCCAGAAGGAAGTCGCCCAGGTTTACAACCTCATCGCCCGCGACACGGTCGAAGAACGCATTTACGGATTGCTCACCGACAAGTTGCAGGCCGTCGCCAAGGCCATCGGCAAGACCGACCGCGAAACCGGCGAACCGTTGGAAGATTTCCGCCTCGATATTCTCGGCTTCCTTGGCTCGAATCCGAACTACCAGCAGTTGTTTAAGCAGGCGCTCATTGACAAGGACTACCAGCGCACGGCTCGCCAGATTCAAGACATGATGGAGCAGGCGCAGAGTGCCCGGACGGCCTTGATGGAACTGTCGCAGGATTTGACCTACTTCAATCTGGAACACTACCGGCGCATTTCCGGTCGGTTCAATCTGCGGCAGTTGGGAGTCTGGTGTCGGGATGCAGTCATCCGCCTGGGCGGCACGGTGCTGCCGGTCGGCGAGTTCTGGCAGATTCTCACGCCGGATTGTTTGAAGACGTTTTCGCAGGTCGCGCCCAAATACGACTTCGTCTCGTTCGACCGCGAACTCGCCATGCGCAAAAAGAAATGCGAGCTGCTGGGCCTCGGCCATCCGCTGGTGGACGCGCTGGTCGCCTACCTGCAAAACGCGCCATTCAGCGGCGACGCCACCCTCCTTCCCGCCGATGGCGCGAAGCCGGGCATCGTCGAGGCCCGCTACCGGGTGACGTGGGATCGCGCCGACCAAGGCTCGTCGTCATCCGTGGTTCGCGTCGCCGTCAACGGCGAATGCACCGTGGACGAAGGCGGCTTCGATGCCGAGCGGCTGGAAACCGGCCAGCTCGCGCCCAACACCGCGCCGCTCAAATTGCCCGTGGAAGCCGAAGCCCGGACCGATGAAGCCATCCGCCTCTGGACCGCCTCCCGCCGCACCGAAATGCCCGAAGGCACCATCGTCCGCTACGACCTCCTGGGCGTGTCGGCAGCGGTATGATTTTTTTGCTTTATGAAAGCTCCTTTTTTCTCGACAGTTGATTTAACCATCAAAAAATAAAAAATCATGGACGCACTTAAAATTAAAGAGCGCATTGAAAAAACCATCGAACTAGGAGAGAGTCAGTTTAGAGAATTTAAAAGTGCGTGGGAGGGTCCGCCTGGCTCTAAAAAGGCGCGCGATCCTAAGAGCATTGCAAAGGACATAGCAGAAACACTCGTTGCGTTCGCGAATGCAGACGGCGGCGAAATTCTAATAGGCGTGGAGGACGACGGCACTATTACAGGGCATTCATTCAAGGAAGAAACAGTAATATATTTGCTTAACGCTCCCAAGACGGGTGTTCATTCGGATACACCGCTTCAAAGCGTAGTTGCAAGAAAAGTGCCAATAGAGAAGCTGGAGATTTTTTATTTTGCCGTCGAGAAAAGCACCCAAACACTTCACCAAACAAGTGACGGCCGCTGCCTACAGCGACATGATAGTGAAAATAGGCCCGTTTCAGCGGTTCAAATCCAGTTCGAACGACAGGAGCAAATCTCTCGTGAATACGATAGGCATTTTATAGATGGGGGAGAGGTTTCTCATTTGGACTACAAAGTCATTAAAAGAGTTTCAGACCATATAACAAAAGGGATGTCGTCTGAAAAATGTCTCCAATTCTTGGGCCTAGCGGAATATGGAGTTGGAACATTTCGTATCCGCCGAGCGGCGCTTTTACTATTCGCAACGGATATAAGCCGATGGCACCCTCGATGTGAGGTTAAAATTGTTCGCGTGCGTGGCACGGAGTTAAAGACAGGCAAAGAGTATAACGCAGAACCTGATGAATTTGCTGCAGGCAATATCCTGCAACTCGTAACGTCAGCATGGGAAAAGCTACGTCCTCACCTAGTTGAAACAAAACTAGCACCGGATGCTCTTTTTAAGGAGCGAATCATGTATCCTGAAAACGCATGTCAGGAGGCATTGATAAATGCCATTGCTCATCGTGATTATAGTATCGAGGGGCAAAACATAGAAATTCTGATTTTTGATGATCGCATGGAGGTCCATTCACCTGGCGGCCTTTTATCTACGGTCAAAATTGACGAGCTGAAAATGCTGAAAGGGCTGCATGAATCAAGAAACGCCTTAATAGCGCGGACGCTTCGCGAGATAGGCTATGTTCGTGAAATGGGCGAAGGGATGCGAAGAATTTATTCGTTGATGCGGGATGCAGATCTGGTCGCTCCCGACCTTGTGTCGAGTCCGGGTAGATTTACAATAATACTAAAACACAAATCCGTTTTTAGCGATGCAGATCAAAGATGGTTGGATGGCTTTGCGCCATTTAAACTAACACGAGAAGAAATGCTAGTAATGTTGTTGGGACGTGAAGGCGGTTTACTTTCACCCCAACAAATCTATGATCGTTTGGAATTGGTTGATTGGGATGTTTACCGAGTTATTATCGAGGGAATGCAAGCCAAAGGGCTGCTGCAAAACGCCATTTCAGAGATTAAGAAAAAAACGATGGCCAAAAGGAAGGGTGTTTCACAGCGCGAAATTCCACGCATAATCATTCGACAGCCAGAGGAATGTGAAAAGGCGCTGAAAGAACTTTTTGAAGTTATCGGGTCGAACAGCACATCGCAAATTGATAACTTTTACTTGGTCAAAATAAAAAATCTTCTGCCGCCAGAAAATATCTATGCGCTCGGGGGCGGCAATGTCCGATTCTCCCAATCACTCGTGAAGCTTGGTTTGATCGGTGAGGGAAGAATACCTACGTCATCGTTGGTGAGTCTTTGGAAAAGTAGGTCAGCAACAAAACAACCACATCCTGCCAACATTGCCGGAAAAACATATATTCAATCGCCCAGCCGTCCTGCTGTCAGACCGACCCCGTTGCCTAGTAAGCCATCTGTAGTGACCACCCAAGCCGCACCTAAATCGGCGGAATTATTTGTGGGGAATGTGAACTACGCTGCAAAGGAAGAAGAGGTAATTGAGTTTTTTTCACAGTGTGGAACCGTTGCCTCTGCAAAAATGCCAATTGATTTTTACTCCGGCAAAGGGCGCGGTTTTGCATTTGTGTGTATGGCAAATTTGGAACAGGCCCAACAAGCGATCCAGCAGTTGAACGGCCAACCATTTAAGGGCTGGCCTCTTCGAGTTAATTTTTACAAACCGAGATCGTGACGTGTTAGGTTCAATCCCTCGGATAACCCAGTTCAAACACCAAGAAACTTGTTGGCTGCGTTAGTCAATAACCGCCTGCGCTCCTTTAGGAAGTCGTCATAACGCTCCAACCGCCAGAGACTCCGGTCTGTGGGAATACATTGCTTTTCCAATTGTAGGTCCGACACATGCACCCGGTTCATATACGTTGCCGGCGCTTCCGCCCCAACATTCAAGTTGCAACTGGCACTGATCACCGTGTAGTTGCCAAACGTGTTGATGACATCATCACCTCGACCATGTTTTCGCAACAACGCTTTCGGAAAGAAGTGATGCAAATGCAGTTCGGCATTATGGCCTTGAATTTTGCCATTGAGACGAAAATGGCTGTCGCACCAGTCCCGCGCATCATTGTCAGCCAGCATGGACAAATAGACCGATGTCACCGGGCCGGTTATTCTCGACACTTCAAAGTCACGCGGCTTCAGCTTGCGCAAGTCGCGCGATGTCGCCTTCCATAGTTGTCGAACCGTCATGCTTTCATTTAGCCGGCGAAGCAGCCTGTCGATTTCGGTATGCACCGCCCCGCTGAAATGAGCGCGAACTCCCGCCAGTAACAACCAACGCCGTGCCAACTCAGCATCGCGTTCCGCAATTCCGTCGTTTTCGGCCGCAAGCACAACCAGTGGAACCAGCGCGTTGAACGACGGAATCAAATCTGATGACGGCCATCCCACCGTTGCCGTCAGAAATCTTATGACATGGCCCAAGCCTCGTTCAGTCTTGCGCCAAGCCTCCCTTATTTCTTTTGGCGTGTAATCGGCCCACGCATTTTTGGCCTTTGTTTGCAGCCGTCCGGTGCAAACTGCCAGAAGACATTGAGTCAGGAAGGGCATCGTGAAGCCGAATTTCGGCCACTTCTGAGCGACGCGGTGTATTTCGTTGGTCGCTAATCCCTGCACCTTGACAGCGAGCTCGGCCAGGAAGAGGTCGCTCTTGCTTAATTTCCTCCCCGTCGAGTTGAAGCGGATAAATAATTCCGTGGCCACGCCATAATCATCCGTCTCAAATTCAATCACACCGACACTATACTCAAGCAGCCTCTGTAGGTTGCTTAAATCCTCGTCAATGCGCTTTTCGAATGAAGGTTCATATTCCTTGTCCTTTTTTATCGAGCGCAAATAATCCAGCCGGTCAAAGCGATCCTGCAATATGTCAGCGACAGAGACATACCACGGGCTACTTTTATTCCAATCTTTCTGCCAGACAAATGTGTCATAGCCATCCTTCTCGCGATCTGGCCAGGTGCAGAACATGAGCAAATAATCGTCGTCTGCATCCCTGACGTGAGACAATGCCGTCAAACGTTGCTGGCCGTCTAAAAGATAACCTTCAAAATTATCTAGCAATACACCCGCTCGAAGTTTTCGTCCGTGAAAATGCTTCCCTGTCACCGCTCTTTTCGCTTTCCAGACCAGCATGTGCCCGATTGGTAGCCCGCGAAAAAGGGAGTCGAACAAATACATGACACTCTTCTTCGTCCACACAAAATCACGCTGGATTTCAGGGAGGATCAATTGCTCGTTATCAATTCTCTCCAAAAGCTTGTTCAGTGGCGTTTCCACCGTCGGCGCATTTTGCATAGATTTATGAATTTCTTTGAAACCAAGTTTTCACGTTGGTCCGCGTCCGTTTGGCGCTTGGCTGTAAAAAGATTGTGCCGCCTCGCCCGGTGAGATTGCAATTCAAAAGGCGATGGACACCTCGCTGAAATCTTCTGCCGCCGTGTATCGCCCGCACATGCCGCCAGATTATCACACGCCCTGGACAATGCCTGTCCAACCGAAAATTTTCCTTCGGATTTTCGTATTGTCCAGGCACCGGCGGATTCAGTTTTTGCCCGCCGGCATAAGGCCAAACCACGCCTTCGCCTCTTTCGGCCGCACTAGCTCGCGGTAATGCTGGAAAATCATTTGCGGCGAGTTGCCCGCTTCCAGTGCCACTTGCGCCACCTTTTGCGTCTCCGCCACCCGATAGCTGATATACGAGTGCCGCAGGGCATTGCGCTTCCAGGTGAACACCGCCGTCGAATCCGTCTCCTTCAGTTTTTTATCCACCAACTCCGCCAGCTTATCAATTTGATTGGACGTGTTGACGTAATCGCAAATGTGCCCGCTGGCCTTGCGGTAGGGTTTCAGCCACCGTTTCAAATTGTCCTGTATCGGCACCAGCCGACGGCTGGCGGTCTTGGCCTTGTTCGCCTTCACCTCGATGAAGCCGTCATCCATCCGCACTTCCGCCCAATCCAGCCGTTGCAGTTCCGCATGGCGCAGCCCGGCAAAAGCGCCGATCGCCAGAAACGGAATCAGGCGCTCGTCGGCGCTTTCCAGCACCGCGGCCATTTCCTCCGGGCGGAAAATTTCAATCTCCCCGTTTTCTTCCCGCGCCTGTGCGACATCCTCGATTTCCACCGTGCCCTTCACCAGATAGCCGCGTGACACCGCGAAATTGATCAGCGTGCCGATGGCCCGCCGGAAA
>CAIXPZ010000313.1 GCA_903921455.1 uncultured Verrucomicrobia subdivision 3 bacterium
GCGATGCGCTGCGGATTTTGGAACGGCATTCCAATTTCAAATCCGGCCAGTTGACGGCCATCCGGCGGCAACGCAAGGCGGCCTATCGCAAGGCCGTGGAGCTGGCGGCGCAGAAACGCACCGTGGAAGCGTTCGCGCAATTGGAACGCATAGGGGCTGTGGCAGAAGTCCTTGCGGACGGCCACCATGATCTTCACGACTCGGCGGCGAAATCGTATTTGAAAGCGTTGGCGGAAAACAAATCCGCGCTGCTGGTCGCGCCCACTTGGGTGGAAATCGAGGCGGTGACGGAAAAAGTGCGGGCCGCTTTGAAAACCTCCGGTCGGCTGGTCGGTGAAGAAAAAGAATTTCAGGTCTTTGATTCATTGTCGTGGACCGAAGCGCAGAAACGGGATGCGCGACAATATCGTCCCGGCATGGTCATCCATTTTCATCGTCGAGGCCATGGTTTTAATAAAAATGAAACTGTTGCGGTGGTCGCTGTCGAAAACGATTCACTGAAAGTGCAACGCTCTGATGGCACTGAAACTTTTTTTCATTTGGGTCAAGGCTCCGCCTTGTGCGATGTCGGGGAGCGACGGAAATTAAAACTCGCCGCCGGGGACAAGCTGTTGCTGCAAGCCAATGCGGTGGCCGTGCGCAAGCACTTTATCAATGGCGAACTCGTCGAGGTGCGCGCGATTCAAGGTGATGCGGTGGTGCTGGCCGATGGCCGGGTGATTCCGGAAAACTATCGCACGTTCACCCACGGCTACGCCGTCACGTCGCACGCTGCCCAGGGCAAGACCGTGGATGAAGTTTTGCTGGTCGCCTCGTCGCGTTCGCTGCCCGCCATCAATCAGGAACAATTTTACGTCAGCATCTCGCGCGGGCGCGAACGCTGCCAAATCTTCACGGATGATTCGGAATTGCTGCGTTTGCACGTCACCCATTCCAGCGCGCGGCTGGCGGCGCTTGAGGCCATGCCGCAACGGGATTTCCTCCAGACCATCTTGCAGCGCGGCCATCATTTTATGAAACGGTTCCGCCAGCGCATCGCCCAATCACTTTCAATCGAAACCACCGAAAGGAGCAGCCATGAAACCAAACCAGTCGAACAACAACGACCAGCCAGCCACCATATCGGTGCCTAGCCCGCAGGATAATCCCTGCCTCGGCAGTGATCCCAACATCGCTGCGCTGGAAATAATTGCCGACGACGGCATCAGTTATCTATTCCCATACGCGCAGTTTTTGTCTGCCGAACGAGTTCACAATCCGTCTTTGGAAAATGTGCCAGACGCACCGCCGGAAAAAATGAGGATTCGTTTTGCCACGGCGGAGGTCGCCGTGCTCGGCAGTGGTCTTAATGCAGTCGAGCGCAGACTGCAAAAGTATGAACTGGCATTTGTGAAGTCGGCAGATCGCCGTCTGGCCGCCACGCTGAAAACGCACATTGCCGCTATCACCGTCACTTTAACCAAGGAAAATATATGACTGCTGATTCACCATTAAAAATCCAGCCATTGGAAAAATATCGCGCCACGATGACCAAGGAGGAAGTTGCCGAGGCGCTGGGTGTCGCCACGCATATCATCCCGCCCCTGTCGCGGGCGGGCTTGATTAAGCCGTTGGGCCGTCCACAGCGTTATTGCGTGAAACACTA
>CAIXPZ010000314.1 GCA_903921455.1 uncultured Verrucomicrobia subdivision 3 bacterium
GCCAGCCATACGATGCCGATCTACACGCCCGCAACCAGAAACAGCATGGCTCCTGGGTCTTGACCCTAATGAAACCGGCTCCCGCAGCCGGTTGATAACTCCTATGAAAAAATCATTTGCAAGCCAGAGAACAACTTTTGGGGCGGCAACGGTCCCGGCGCCATGGAGGACGGATAGCCAAAGGGGTCGAACAACATGCCGCCGGTCGAGTTGGTAAGGCCGGCATGCGTCGGCACCGTCCGCACATAGACGGTGCGGTTGTTCATGTTGGTGAGCGTGGCGAGCACGCTGCGGTAACCGGGGCAGATCATGACCGTGGCTTCGCGGGTGACGGCATCCGGGGTGTGATAGCCCAGCTGGGACGTGAGATAATAGACCAGTTCGTCCGTGGAGCCCGAATTGTAGGTCACTTGCTGGCCGGACCACAGGCCGACGGTCGAGCCCTGCCCGGGCGGAAGCCAGTCCTGGTTGTCATCAATCCAGAGCTGCAGGGCCAGATGCACCTGGCGGAAGTTCGACAGGCAGCCGACCTGCTGCGCCTTGCGTTTGGCGCTGGCCAAGGCGGGCAGCAACATCGCCGCCAGAATCGCGATGATGGCGATGACGACAAGGAGTTCAATCAGGGTAAACGCCCTCCGCCTGGGCGGGGCGCCGGATGCGACAAACAAGTTTTTCATAACTGGGTTTCTGATTACCGCAGGGGTTTCGCACAAGTGCCGGGGATTGCCTGGTAAACAATGCCTGCAAATGGGCGCTGCGCTTGGGATTAACAAGGTTATGAAGTTATTTAAGGGCGAACGGGTGGACAGTCAAGTGAAACGTACCAGCGGTGATGGTGGCTGGCCCAGGCGGCGGGGGCATCTGCCCGCCCTGCTGGTCGTCCTTCGACGGGCCAAGTTGCGCTTGACCATTTTTGCCGGCGGGCACAGTCTCGTTCATCATGAATGCCATTTTCCGCGGCGGCCTCGCCCTGATCCTGCTTCTGACGATAAGTTCCCGCCCGGCGGTGGCGGCCGAGAAACCGGCCGGCTTCCGCTTGACGGTGGAATTGCGCGACGGCTCGCGCGTCGTCGGCCTGGGGAGGGACAAGAAATTGGAATTCCGCTCCCCCGTGCTGGGCGAACTGAAATTGCCGCTGGAAAAAATCCGGTTCGTCGAGGCGCAGGCCGGGACCAACCGCTACAAGCTCACCACGGCTAGCGATGATTCATTGCTGGTGGCGTTCACGATGGACGAGGTCCGCGTGGAGACGGCCTATGGCGTGGTCAAGCTGCCGGCGGGCATGATCAAAACCCTGCGCGTGTCGGTGCACGGCGGAGCCGGCCGGCCCACGGATGGCTTGATCGGCCTGTGGTCAGGCGAAGGCAATGCGGTGGACGCCGTGACCGGCAACAGCGGCAGCCTGCGCAATGTGAGCTTCACGGACGGCGTGGCGGGCCAGGCTTTTTCCTTCGCGCCGGATAATTTTCCCTACGGCACCTACACCGGCGTGCAGATTCCCGACCGGCCCGCTTATGTCCTGACAAAATCCCTGACCATCGAGAGCTGGGTCCGGCCGCGCGGGAACGGTTACATCATCCTAAGCCGCGGCGACCATCGTCCGGGCATGGACCCCTACACGCTATCCATGCAGGCGAACCATACGCTCCGGTTTCAGATTTGTGGTCCGGCCGCCGAGTCCACCTACATCGACACCCAGCTCGCCTATGGCGTGTGGACGCATGTGGCGGCGGTGCTGGACGGCGACGCCGGCACCTTGCGGCTCTACACCAACGGCGTGCTGGCGGCACAGGCGGACACGCGCGTCGTGCCGATCGGCGAATTGATCCCCGGATTGTCACCGGGCCTCGGGATCGGCAATCTGAACGACGGCGGCAATAATTTCCCCTTCATCGGCGACCTGGACGAGGTCGGGCTGTATAACCGCGCCTTGGCGGTGGAGGAAATCAACGCCATCTACAATGAAAACTCCGCCCACGCGGACGGACGGGCCGAGTTGTTCCCGGCACGCTCGAATATCCGGATGCCGATGCACAGCGGGTTTCCCGGATATTATCCGAGGAATTGACGGTTGGGCCGCCTCCCCGGAAATTCCGGACATCGGCGGGCAAATAAAAACGCCCCACTGGATGCAGCGGGGCGTCGTGAGATTAAGGCGACCGGATTACTTGGCCGGGGCCGGAGCCGGGGCGGCATCGGCTTTCTTCTTGCCGTGGGTCAGGCCCGCAGCGGCCATCTTATCCTTGTCTTCCTGGGTCATCGCGGCGCGTTCTTCCTTGGAGAGCTTGCCGTCTTTGTTGGTGTCGTATTTGGCCAACATGTCGGTCATGACCTGCTTCTGTTCGGCGGTCAGCTTATGCTTTTCCTTTTTGGGGGCGGCATCTTGAGCTTGAACCATGATGGCGGAGGCGCAAAAGAGCGCGAGGGCGGCGACTAATAGTTTTTTCATATTAACAATTGTTTCGTTGTGTTGTTGTCCAAACCTCGTTTGAGGCTATGAAAAGGCAGACGTTGGCGCTGGCCGGCGGTTACAGAATTGTGACCCGGGCAGGTCGGCGCTGACACAAACCAGCCGCTGACAACCTCATCCGGAAACATCAAAATCCGAGCAGCTCATGAAATAATGGCAGCGCGGACACCGCAGTTTGCACTTTTCATTGATCAACTCCTGCCCGCAGCGCAGGCAATAACGCCAGTGCTCGCCGGAATTGTCCGTAGGCGGGCAGGCATGGTTTTCCTCACCGGGCGCCGGGGAACCAGCCATATCACTGCGTCCGGCCAAATTTTTTCTCCAGTTCGCGGTAATTCATTTCGATCAGGGTCGGACGGCCATGCGGACAGGTATACGGCATCGCGCAGCGGCGTAAATCCTCAACCAGATTTTCCAATTCCGGTCCGCCGAGCGGGTCGTTGGCCTTCACCGCATGGCGGCAGACGGTCTTGGCCACGGTGTGTTCCCCCAGCCGCGCGAGATTTACCTCGCGCCCGGCGGCGCGCAACTCATCCACCAAGTCGAATACAAACCGGCGCGGGTCGGCGGCTTTCACGAACGGCGGCAGCGCATCGAGCAGAAAGGTCCGCTCGCCGAACTCGCTCAACCCCACACCCAGCCGCGTCAGCGCCGCCAGCTGCCCGCGCAAGAACTGCGCGTCGCGCGGCGGCAGCTCGATGGTTTCCGGCAGCAGCAATTTTTGCGACGGCGCGGCATCTTTCTGCTCCAGGCGGTTCAGCATCTGCTCGTATAAAATCCGCTCATGGGCGGCGTGCTGGTCGAGCAAGACCAGCCCGCGGTCGGATTCCAGCAGCACGTATAATTTCCCGACCACGCCGACGAGCCGCAGCGGCACGTTCAGCAACGGCGCGGGCGTGCCGGGAGTTGGGAGTTGGGAGATGGGAGTTGGGGGTCTCGATTCCGGCGTGGCTGGCGGCTGGGGGATTGAAGATGGAACCGGTGGTTCGATCGTTGCCGGCACCGGGGACGGGAAGCCCATTTTCAAAGGCGCGGGCACGACCGGCGACGGCTTGAGTTTTTCCGGAAAATTCGGCAGCGCGGGCGCGGCCGCGGCCGGCGCAAAGGTCAATTCACTTGGCGCGCCGGGCGTCCGGGCGATTAAATGGGTTTTCTCCGGCTCGGAGTGAAACGCCAGCAAGGCCTCATGCACCGCCTGCGCGACGCATCGCCGCACTTCAAATTCCCGGTGGAATTTCACCTCGCGCTTGGCCGGATGGATGTTCACATCCACCGCCGCCGGATCAATTTCGAGAAACAGGCAGCAGACCGGATAACGGCCCTTCATCAGCGAGTTATGATAGCCCTCGATGAGCGCGTAGTTGACGCCGCGGTTTTCCACCGGTCGCCGGTTCACAAAAACGAACTGGCTCTCCCGCGTCGCCCGCGAAACACCGGGGGACCCAATGAGGCCCCAGACGCGGATGGTGGATGGCGCAGGGCAGATTTCCGGTTTCTCGGGCAAGGCGGTTTCAAAAATGTCCGTCGCCTCCGGCGAGGGCGGTTGACCGTCACCGGCGAGGGCGGCGGAAAAATTCACGGGCAGGAGTTTTTCATCGCCGAGCAGCGCGCGCAGACGCTCGCGCAAGGCTGCGATCCGGCTGGAGCTGGCCGGGCCGGATTTCACGGCGGGCAACTGCCAGACGTTGCGACCATCTTTGACAAAGGTGAACGCGACTTCAGGAAAGGCCAGCGCGGCCAGCGTCAGATAATGCTGGATGTGCGAGGCCTCCGTTTCCTCGGTGCGGAGAAATTTCCGGCGCGCCGGCAGGTTGAAAAACAACTGGCGCACCTCGATGCTGGTGCCGGGCGCGCTGCCGGCGGCTTTGACTTCGGCAATCGTGCCGCCGTTGACGATGATTTGCGAACCTTCGGGCGAAGCAGCTTCGCGCTCCCGCGTGGTCAGGATGAAGCGGCTGACGCTGGCGATACTCGGAAGGGCCTCGCCGCGAAAGCCCATCGTGGCAATGGTGGCCAAATCTTCGGCGCGCTGAATTTTGCTGGTGGCATGCCGTTCGAGGCAGAGCAAGGCGTCGTCGCGGCTCATGCCGGTGCCATCGTCGGTCACACGCACCAAACTGCGGCCGCCCGCACCGATTTCGACGGTGATTTTTTTTGCGTCCGCATCCAGGGAATTCTCGACGAGCTCCTTCACGACGCTGGCGGGCCGCTCGACCACTTCGCCGGCGGCGATCTGGTTGGCGACCTGCTCGGAAAGGAGCTTGATGCGATTCACGGCGGAAATTTTGAATGGCGAAGGCCGAATGTCGAATTCAATTTGCGCAATCGGCTTGAATTATTTCGCCCGCAAGAGCGTGAAACCGAAAATCGCGCCGTGGCCCGGCTCGCGGCGAACGAAGATTTTCCCGCCATGATCCTCGACGATTTTTTTGCAGATAGACAGGCCAAGACCGGTGCCACGGGCTTTACCGTGCGTGGTGAACGGCTGAAACAGATTGTCCGCAATTTCCGGTGCAATGCCGGGGCCGGTGTCCTCGATTTCCACGAGCATTTCGTGGTCGTCCGGCCGGAAACGCAGAAAAATGTCGCCGCCTTCGTCCAAGAAATCCCTGGCGTTGTAGATGAGATTATTAAAAACCCGCCCCAGCCGGCGGGCATCGAACAGAAACAGGCCGACGGGCGGCTCGTTTTCCAAAACGAGCCGGATGGACTGGGCAGACAACTCGGATTGAAGTTCCGCAACCAATTCCCAAACGAAAGCCCGGAAATCATTGGGAGTAAGCTCGGCACGACTTCGGCCTTCGGTGAAAGCCAGAATGTCAGTGACGAGATCGTTGATACGTTGCACCTGGCGCAGAATGCGGGACTGGATAAGGGTGCGGGTTGCGGGATTCAGGTTCGGATTGGAAAACATTTCTGCTGACAGGCCGATAATGCTCAAAGGATTTTTAAGGTCATGGATGATGCTGCGGGCAAAATTACCAACGACCGCGAGGCGCTCGGCTTCGATGACTTCGCGGAGGTGAAGCTGGTTGAACTCGCGGAGGCGGTGACTGATATGCTGGAGCAAGGCAAAAGCCAGCGCCGGCGAGTGTTCGATAAAGGCGAGCATTTCGCCGCGCGGCAGAAAATAAACTTCGGTTTCCTCCACCGCGGAGGCGGTGGCCGAACGCGGGCGATGTTCAATGACCGCCATCTCGCCGAAAATCTCACCCGGGCCGAGCCGGGAAAAAACCCGGCGGGTGCTGGCACCGGAGGAAATTTCTACCAGCCCGCTTTTCACGAAATAGACACCGTCGCCGGGGGCACCCTCGCGGAATATCTCCTGACCGATAACCAGGCGGCGTTCCTGTGTAATGAGCCGGAGCGCTTGAAGTTCAGCGCGATTCAGATGACGGAACAACGAGATGGTTTCGAGCGTCGCCACCCAGCCACTTTAGGAGAAAAAATCCCGGCGTAAAGGTTTCAAAATGGCGCCGGCCCCGGGAGTTGGCCGGTCAGTTGACAATCCGTTGCAAAAATGTAACATTGCGTTATTCGGGTAGCAGCACGTTTCTTCAGCGGGGTTCCCCACCCCCACCTCCTTGGCGTCTGCTGCCCGGATTTTTCAAATTCCAGCCTCCCTGGCAACGGAAAGATTTAAAACCAAAACTTGACGCTGCGGCAAAGATTTTTTATTGTCACCTCTCCCCTGCGTGGGGATGTAGCTCAATTGGTTAGAGCGCTGCCCTGTCACGGCAGAGGTTACGGGTTCGAGCCCCGCCATTCCCGCCATATTTTCCCCCACCGGTAGCGTATTACATTGGGTCATTGCATGTTTACGGTTTCTGGAAACTGATTTGCGACGGATTAAGCCCCGATCTTCGGTTACGACTTAAAATTTCCACTGCGTTCCCAAGGAAACCAGCTGCTGATAAAATTCGCGGGTTGATGGATTCGCCAGGTCATTCTGCGCGTTGCGGCCCCAGTCCAGCGCGCACGCGAGCGTGACGCTGACGTGGGTATTGATGGCGTAACCCAGACCGGCGGTGGTGGTGTATTGCAGGTCGTGGCGTTTACAAGCCGGGAGATTTCCGCTGGTAAAATCCCAGGAAATGAATTTCCCACCAAGGTCCAAACCCAATTTATCCGTGAGCCGACAATGATAAACCAGGTCAAAGGCATTCTCGTAATATGGCACCTTGCCAGAGCCGGAAACCCACTGCCACGACTTGGTCTTGAATGACAGTGTATTGTCCGGCGCGAAGGTGGCGGCGAGCAATGACTCGCCATAAAACTTCACGGGATGCAGGTCGTTCACCGGCGTGGTGTGACCGACCGAATCACCCTGATAACTCCGGAAATCCGGCCCGCCCTGGATTTTCACGGACAACCAGCTCCACGGCTTGCCCTCGATGCCGAAAAGAACCCGCTGATAATCACTCGAGGAACTGTAGGGCGAAAACGCATACTGCTGCTGGTATTGGTGACCGTAACGATAGCCGAGCGTGAACGCGAGGGGCGGGGTGAGTTTATAACCAAAATCCGCCCCGCCGTTCACATCATAACGGTCACAGTAATTCTGATAGCCGGGCAGGTTGAGCTGCTCCGTCATCAGATCGTAATACAATAACGAGCCGGCTGGACGGACGAACCATTTTTCCCGGTCGAACTGCACGCTCACGTTGGCGCGATCCTGGATTTGCCGGCGACGTTCACGATCCGCCGTCGTGGCAAAGGCGCTATACAATCCCCCCGGATAGACCGGGCCCATGCCACTACCGTCGATGTAGGTAAAATTATTATCGGCACCGAAAGCCACCCAGTCCGTCTGGCCTTTGACCGCCGCCAGAAGCCGATGGGCATTGTAACTTTCCGAACCCTGGTCGTGATATACCGCAAAATCCGGCGCATACGCCAGCGACAAGACCGGTAGATTGGTCGCGCCGGCCAACGTTGAAAAATTCACCCCGACCTTGGGCGAAACCGTCGTGATCCACGAAGACCGATCCTTTAAGGCAGCCACACTGCCCGCGGGGACCGTATATGCCGGCGGCAAATTCCTGGCGTCCACGCCGGAAAGAAACACATTGTTATCGTAACTCTCCTTGAGACCCAGCGAGCAATCGGTCAGCCATGCGGGTTTAGCCCACTCGGTTGCGGCCGCCACCCAGCTACCGAAAACAAATCCCGCCGCCACCATCCAAATTATCCGATTCAACTTCATTTCTGCGGCAATCTACCAGATTGCCACGTCCGCCGATGGACATTAATTAGCGCAAATTCACCCTTTTTTGGCAGATCAACGCGGGCAGATTTCCCGCGCCGAAATGCCCGTCAAATCTTTTACCGTCCAGTCAGCGGCGTGCGGCTTTAATTCTTCCAGCGTTGACCCGCCGGTCGCCACCGCCAGGGTTTTGGCGCCGATGAATTTTCCGCAGCGCACGTCGAACGGGGTGTCGCCGATCACCACGATTTCCTGCGGCTGCAAATGCGGGTCGAGCACGCGCCGGCCACGCGCCAGGGCCGCGACGGCAATATGATTACGGTCTTCATGGTCGTCCGCAAATCCACCCATCACAAAATAGTCCCAGAGCCCGAAGCGGCGCAGCTTGATTTCCGCACCGAGACGGATATTGCCCGTGAGCAAGCCAAGCATGGGCGGCTGCGGCAGTGCCTGGAGCCCGGCTATGAATTCCCGCACACCGGGACACTCGCCACCCGTGCTTTGTCCCACGATATAATCCAGCCAGAAAACGTAACGCGCAAAAAACTGATTGAAATGTTCCGGCCGTTCATCCAGATGATGGATTTTGAAGAACTCGCGCACTAGGCTCACGTCCGTGCGACCGGCGAACTTCATTTTTTCTGACCCGTGATGGAGATCAAATTCTGTGGCGAAGGTTTTGGCAAACGCCTTCGTGCCCGCGCCGCCGGTGTGAACCAGCGTGCCGTCAATGTCGAAAAGAACCAGCCGAATCATGCACACACAGGTTAGCATGGCCAAATTTGCCGGCGAGAAAATTGATAGATCGGTTCAAATTTTGTGCCGCATCCAGTTGCAGAGGGCGGAAAACAGTTCAGGGATTCTGCACGCGATAGAAGCATTGTGACAGCCGGTTGGTGTCCACAAAGACGAAGGGCAAAGTGGCGGGGTTGGTTGTCAGGAGCGTCATCCAGTTGGGGTTTGCCAGATTGGTGCTCGCCAGAATGGTGTAACTGGTCGCCACCGCGCCGGTAACGGTCAGGCTCATATTCCCACCGGTCATACTGAAGCTCTGGAAGCCAGGCGGACCAGGGACCGTCACCGGCATGATGGTGCCGGTCACGGCCAGATCCGGCGCAAGCGTGCCGGCCGTATTATAGACATACCAGGTGCCAGTAGCGGCGCCGCTGTAATTGACGATACGGAAGGTGATACTGGTGCTTGCACCCACATTTTGAAGCGCCACAATACCAGAAAGGTCTATCGCACCGAGGGTCGAGCCGCTCCCGGACACCGGATAGGTTAGGTTGGTGATATCCGTAAATCCACCGGTGCCGACCTGAAATTGCAACACCCCGTTAGTTGGACCAGTGCCGGAGCGGTAGTAGTCAAACCGGCTGATGCTGCTGAGGGAAACCTGATAACCGTTGCTCACCGTCAGACTAAAGGTGGCGAACAAGTTGGAGGCCACGGCGGCGGCGGCCGTAAGATTGGTAAAACCGACGCCGCCCCACGCCCCGCCGGCGGCCGTGCCGCTGGTCTTAACACCGCTACCACGCGTAAGCCCATCGACGGCAAGATTAGGCGCATTCGTTACGGGAGAAAACGGCGAAGGGCCATAGTTTCCAGCGCCCCCTGACAAGCTACCCGTATTCCATCCTGCCAATATACCGCTGTAAATGCTGCCGCCCCCGACGCCAGTCACGTTGAAACTATTGGTGCTGATAGCGGTGCCGCTGGCCGTGGTGACGCTGACAAATCCGGAACTCCCACTCCCCGGCACCGTGGCGGTAAGCTGCGTGCTGGAATTTACCGTGAAGGCCGCGCTGACACCGTTGAAGGCCACCTGAGTGGCCGCAGTGAAATTGGTGCCGGTGAGCACGACCACGGTATTCGTCGGACCAGAGGACGGCGAGAAAGCATAGATGGCCGGCGGCGGATTGGTCTGACCGTCCACCTTCGCGCGCAGGGTGGCAGCGACACCCGCCGGCAGAGCAGTAAAAAACGTCAAGCCGGTGTCCACTTGAATCTGGTTGGCGGAAACGACATAGGCCGGCCAGGTGTTGGTGGCGCTATCCGCATTGGGAACCTTTAGGGAGATGACGCGGGTGGCGGCGGTGATGCGGCTCAACGCGGTGCCACTATTGGTCGGAACCACGACCACGATCTTCCAGGTGTAATCCGGGATGTAAGCCTTGCCGCTGGGGATGCGGTTCGTGCCAAACCCGCTCGGCCCGCAGGTGATCAGCAACTCGTTGGAGGAGAGCTGCGAGCGGCAATAATTTTCAAACTGCGCCCAGACCCCGGAATTATTGATCGCATCCTGCGGCATGATGTTGGACATGAAAAACACCAGATCGTTGTCCGCCCGCGTATCGGTGCGGTCTTCCGAAGGGCAGAGATGCCCGCGGGCAAAGCCATTGGTGCCGACGCCGACATAGTCGCTGTCCGTCACCCGGTAAAAACCGGCCGGCAGATTGGTGTCGGTAAAAAATGAGGCCGAACGGGAGTTGGTGCCCACGTCCCCGGCGGTCAGATCCCAACTGGCCCAGTTCGGTTCGCCAAAAGTATCATTGTAATCCAACGCCTCCACCGAACGCTGAATGAGGTAGTGGGTATGATTATTGGGATCCGAGGTCGCGCCTGAAGGATTGCCAAGCTGCATTTGGAGCGTGACGTCAATGAAACCAAAGGCCGGAAGCGCCGGGAAAAACACGGCGAGAACGACAACCACACATCCCCAATACAAGCAGGATTTAATCAAGTCCGCGAAAAATAACACAAACCAAACCACCAACCGCAATGATAAATTTGTGATTTTTGTGCGGTGTCCCTGCGCGGCCGGCTAGAGCCGCCGTAGCCAGCAGCAAACCGGCCAGCCAGCCAGCCCAGAGGATTTTGAGATTAAAATCAGCCGGCAGCGGACTAACGCTTTTGATTATAGCCCGCCCGCGAATACTTTTCGGCCGACAAACGTTCCGCCGCCGGTTGCAGTTCGCAATCCGGCGCATACTCGGTCCATTGGGCACCGAAATTTGTTTCCGCCACGGCGCACATCGCCTGTTCAAACGATTGACGTTCCAACAGCACCGGCGGCTGAATCGACCCTTGGATGAGCAACCCCTGTTTGTTCCGACGCTGCGCCGCCCCAGCGATTTTATTACCCCGCCAAAGCAGGTCAAATTTTTCGTGCCCGACAAAACACTGGCCCGGCAGCAATTTTTTACAGCAAGGCGCGAGTTCCGTCTCAACATTTATGGCGACGAACGCCAGCCGCAACCAGTCATGAATGCGGCGGTAACTTTCCTCCGCCTTGAGCGAATGCCATTCGTGGCCGGGCGGAAAGATGGCGCTGTAAGTCCAGTCCGCCGCGTGCGGCACAATGCCGCCACCGGTCGGGCGTCGGATCATCGGGCGCAACCGGGTGGCGCGTTCCACGTCGGAAAATTTCTGGAAATAGCCAAACGTCGCCGCCGGCTCCGTCCAGCCGTAGAACCGGAGCGCAGGCGCCTGCAAACGCAGCATGGCGGCCAGCAACGCCTCGTCCAGCGCCATGTTGTAGGCCGCCTTGCCTTTGCCGGAGCTGAGCAGCAGCCAGTTCATGGCTTCACCCCGATTTGCGAACAGAGATTTTTTATTTCGCAACCAACACAGTCCGGCTTACGCGCAGCACACCGACGGCGCCCATGCCAGATGAGCTGGTGGCTGAACAGACACCAGTCGGATTGCGGCACCAGCGGCATTAACTCCTGCTCCAGCTTGACGGCGTCCGTACCTTTTGCCAGCCCCAGCCGGTTGGAGAGCCGCGTGACGTGCGTGTCCACGACCACCCCGACGTTGATGCCAAACGCATTTCCCAAAACGACGTTGGCGGTTTTACGCCCCACGCCGGCGAGCGCATGCAACTCGGCCATCGTCCGCGGCACTTCGCCGCCAAATTTTTCCACCAGCGCGGTGCAGCAGGCTTTAAGGTTCTTAGCCTTGTTGCGAAAAAAGCCGGTGGTCTTCACGGCCTGCTCCAGCTCCGCCAGCGGCGCGGCGGCAAAATCCCCGGCCGTGCGATATTTCTTGAACAGGTCCGCCGTGACGAGGTTCACGCGCTTGTCCGTGCATTGCGCGGAAAGAATCGTGGCGACGAGCAGTTGCAACGGGCTGGAAAAATTCAGCGCGCAATGCGCGTCGGGATAAACGCGCTTAAACACAGAAAGGATTTTCTGCGTTCGCTCAAACTTGGCGGCATGGCTTTCGCGCGGCATCGGAATCAATTTTCGCACATCGCGGGAAAATAAAAAGCCCGGACGCGCACGTCCGGGCTTTATAATTTGAAACCAGATTTATTTCGCCGGTGCGTTGGTCGCCGAACCAAGGCCGGCAACCGCAGCTTTGGCGGCGTCAGAATCCGCCTTGTCCTTTTTGGCCTTTTCCAATTTGTCTTTTTCAATTTGCTCGCGAACGGCCAGCGGCGGCGTGGCATAACATTGTATCGCCGGATACTTTACCGTCCAGCCATAGAGCCGGCCCTGGCTGTCATTGAGGAACGACCAGACAAACCAGAACACAAAGGCGACCGCCAGCACTTTGGGCCAGGGGGAGGGTTTCTCGGCGTATTTGTCCGCCGCGCCGAAGGTGGCGCCAACCGGCAACGCGGCCACTCCCGTCAAGGCCCCGCCGAACGGGACATTCATCCTAGCCTTGGCGTTCACCGCCCAGCCGTTGGCGTCGAGGATCGGACCGAGGTTGCGCTTGCGCAACTTGAGCCAGGCGATCGCCATAGAGGGCGTGGAGATCACCAGCATGATGCCGGCGATGACCAGCGGCACCTGCCATTGCTCAAAGCCCTTGAGAAAACCGATCAGGCTCGCAAACGCCGCCGCCAAGGTGCCCAAGGCCAAACTGATCAGGGCAATGACACTGGGATCAAACGCCGGTTTTTTGGACGCACCAGCCGCTGCCGAGGCGGGCGCCACCGGCGTGTTCGCGGCCGTGGTCAATTGAGCGTTCACATCGGCATCCGCCGCCGCCGCCTGCTTGGCGGCGCGCTCTTCAATCATGCGCACCAACTTTTTGTAGGGCGACCAGAACGCCTGCCTGATGCTGATCGGGTTATCCACGATCTTGGTGATGGTGGCGTCCCAATCGCGCCCCTTGCGGTCATAAAAGATTCCGTTGCGGCCGACCATGAGGTTATCGGAGTCGCCGCCGGTGAAGGCCGCCACGATGGACAATTTCTCGCCACTGCCTTTGCGCACACAATCGCAATAGGCAAGGTAGGTGCCCGCCATGCCGGCCATCGCCGCGTGCCGACCCGCATCATCCACCGTGAGACACAGATCACAACTGCGCTGGTCGAGATACAGCGTGCCGGCCTGAAAGATCGCCTTGTCCTTGCGCCCGTAAAAATCGGCGAAGTTGACGAAGTTGCGGCAGAGGCTGGCCAGATCGCGATGGTAATGAATCAGCCGGTGCAGGCCGATGACGGCGGTGGAATTGCCGGCCTCGGCGGCATCTTTCGCAATCAGCGCGGTCAACGTCGCCTTCGCCGGGCTCGCGAGAATTTCCCGCGCGCGCGCCAGCCCGATTTTTTCCACCGCGCCGCCGGTCTTGCCGGCGTTCCACGCATCAAACGCGGCGAGCTTGCCCACCAGCGCATGCCAATCCGCCTCCGTCAGCACGGTGCGCGCGCCCAGCAGCGGCACGATCGCGTGAGTCTGCAATGCGGCGATTGCCCCCGCCCAGGCGGGATTGATGCCCAGGGTCAGCGGTAGCGGCGTGGTGGCGCCCACTTGCGCGAGCGGCAGACTGGCGATGTCCGCATGATTGTTGGTAAGATCCTTGACCCCCAACGCGGCATATTCCTTCTCGTCGCGGTTCAGGGCGTTGACCGAGCGCGGATCAAACGCCGCGAGCCGGCCGCGCGCAAAATAATCGTCCACTTTGGCTTTCACCGCCCGGACCGCCGCGGCCGCGACCTCGGTATTCAACCCCAGGGGCAGCACCGCGGCGTCGCCTTCCGCCTTTTTCCACCAGTCCGAGTAGGCGGCGGCGGCGGCAAAAAATTGATCCACCCGCGCCTGGCTCACGCCCGGCTTGCCGCTCACATCGGTGTCGGCGCCAAGGCAGTTGATGATGTCGGCAATCACCGCCTTGGTGGCGTCATCGCCCGCAGAATCGGCGGGAATGATGCCGTCGCCGTTGAACGGCTTGGCGGCAAACGTCTGGGCGGCGGTGGAGGCCTCTTCAAAGGTGACTTCCGCCGTGTCGGATTTGTCCAGCACCTGCCGGGCAAAATTGGCAATCAGCCTGCCTTCCGGCGTGGCGTCATTGATGGCGGCGGGTTTGAGGGTCGGGCTGCCCTTGAGCAAATCGTCCGGGTTCTTCATCAGCCCACCGGCCCACTTGGCGGCGGCGATGAGTTCCGGCACGCGCACGCGCCCATCCTTGTCCGTGTCAATCAGCGCCAGCGTGCCCTTGTCGAATTCGACGCCCGTGGTGGGGCACGCCAGGGCGACCCAGAGCTTCTGGTCGAGCTGGTCCAGATTCAGGAGGTCCGCCCCCGAACCGATGACGACTTGATTGAATCCGCCGGCGCGGAAGAATTTCCAGGGATGAGTGGTGGCCATAATTTTCCTTTGGTGCTGATTTTGCGGCGAAAGTGTAACCACGAAGCCCCACCGACTCCAAGAAAACTTTGCGCGGGTTCAGCCCAGGTTCTTCGCGAGAAACTCCAAGATGCGCCGTTCGTATTCCGCCCTGGCAAAAGCGTGCAAATCAACATGGGCGGCGTTTCCAACCAGCCACAGCTCCCGCGGCGCGGCGGCGGCGGCAAACAAAGCCCGCGATTCCGACAGAGTCGTGTCCCGGTCAACAGTGCCGGCCACAAACAATTTCGGGACGGGAATGTTCCCGGCGCGCACGATCGGCCGCAAGTCATCCGCCCCCACACCCAGCCGCAGCTTCAGCTGACACGTCAGCAACGGCGTCGCGAGTTTGCCAAGAAACCCCAACCGCGCCACCAGCCGATTTTCGGTCGCCGAATAAATGGTGGGATACGAAGATTCCAGAACCAGCGCATTGACCGGCAGGGACGGTTCGGCCAACAACGCCGCCGCCGCCCCCATGGAGACCCCGATGACGCCGATCTTCTCGCCGGGAAACGAGGCGCGGGCAAATTGAACGGCGGCCGTCGCGTCGCGGCCTTCCAGAAACCCGAAAGTAATTTTACGGCCGAGGCTTTCACCGTGACCCTGAAAATCAAACAGCAGCACGGAATACCCGGCACGCAACAGAAATTCCGCCCGTGCAACCATCACGCGCCGGTCCGCGTGAATGCCATGCATCAAAACGACCACGCCCCGACCCGGCTGCCCCGCGGCCAGCCAGCCGTGCACCTGGGCGCCGCTGCCGCTGGCAAACTGGATATCTTTGGCATGCAGGCGGGCGGGCGGAGGGCCAACGGCATGGTTCGCCGGCGCCAGCAGAATCCCGCCGACGGTCCAAATAAAAATGGCGCCCAGCAGCGCCGCAGCGAACATTAACGCGCCGAAAATTTTCAGCCGCCGGCGATAGTTGGTTGGCGACGGGTCAGACAAGTTCCGGCTCTTCCATGGCCTGCGGCGGCGGGAATAGCGGCGTGCCATCCGCCGCCTCGGGATACTCGAAGATTTTTCCCTCGAAGTTGCGGATCACCACGCGATCCGCGTTGTGGCTCAGGACGTATTCCGGACTGACCGGCACCTTGCCGCCGCCGCCGGGCGCGTCAATAACGTAGGTCGGCACGGCGTAGCCCGTGGTGTGGCCGCGCAATTTTTCCATGATCGCCAGCCCCTGGCGCACGCTGGCGCGCAGATGGGCGGAACCGGCGATCAAATCGCACTGGTAAATGTAATAAGGCTTCACCCGGCACATGAGCAGCTTTTGCAGATGCGCTTTCATCACTTCCGCATCGTCGTTGACATGTTTGAGCAGCACCGTCTGGTTGCCGAGCGGGATGCCGGCATCCGCCAGGCGGCCGAGCGCGGCGCGCACTTCGGTGGTCAATTCGCGCGGATGATTCGAGTGGATGCTCAGGAAGAGCGGATGAAACTTTTTGAGCATGGCGCACAGCTCTGGCGTGATGCGCTGCGGCAGAAACGTCGGAATGCGCGAGCCGATCCGCAAAAATTCCACATGCGGAATCGCGCGCAGGCGGCTCAACAGGTGCTCCAGCTTGTCGTCGATCAAGAGCAGCGGATCGCCGCCGCTCAAGAGCACGTCGCGGATTTCCGGATGCGCCGCGATGTAGGCGATTTGCTTGTCGAATTCGGGATGGAAATCGTAGCCCGTCGCATTGCTGACGAGCCGCGAGCGCGTGCAGTAGCGGCAATACGCGGCGCAGCGATCCGTCACCAGAAACAAAACGCGGTCGGGATAGCGATGCACGAGGCCGGGCACCGGCGAGTGCGAATCCTCGCCGCACGGGTCGATCATCTCCCATGCCGCCGTGCGGGTCTCAGCAAACTTGGGAATGACCTGCAGCCGGATCGGACAGTTTTCATCCGCCGGATCGATCAGGTTGAAAAAATACGGGGTGATGGCGAGCGCCAGCTTGGTGTTGGCCAGCTGCGCGCCGGCATGTTCCTCGGGCGTGAGCGTGGGGAGAAATTTCTGCAACTGCTCGACCGTGGTGATGCGGTGCTTGAGCTGCCAGCGCCAGTCGTGCCAGTCGGCTTCGGGAACGTCGCGCCAGTAGCCGCGCCCGGCGGAGGAGAAGTTTTTCAATGCTTGAAAGGAGCGACCCGAAGGCGGTTCCCCGTTGTCCCTGGATGAGTTTTCAGCCTGCATTTTTCGATAAGCGCACTATAAGTCGGGTTTGCCGCCTGTCAAGTTGACCCATTACGGCTGTAAAAGGTTCAAATCCGACGGCAACGGGCTCAACTTCAATTTGGCTTCCACCTCCCGCCGCCGCGCGTCCAAGGCATCGAGCTCCTTCACGGCAGCGCTCACCGCCGAAGACTGGCGCGAAAAAAACTTCTTGTGGGCGCCGAGATAATCCAACAGCACTTTGCGATAGCCATCAGACAGACCCGCCAGCGCCGGGGTCAGCCGGAACTGGATCAATTCGAGATCCCGCAAGCGCGTCTGGATGATTTCCCCCTGCTGGCCGGGCGCAAACTTTTGGAGGACGGCCTGCAGCGACATTTCCGCATACGCCGGCAGGGCGTTGGACGAGGAGCGAATGTTCACGGGCACCACCAGCGCCGCATCCAGCTTTTCGCGGCTGATGGCGGGCGTCCAACGCGGGCCGGGAGCGCGGGCGGCAAAGCCGATGACGCGCAGCGCCCACCATTTTTCCACATCCAGCGGGCGGCGGAAATTTTCCCGGAACGCCTCGAAGAACGCCGCCTGCCAGTTTACGTGGGCCGGCAGCTTTGCCAGCAGCGCGCGCACCCTGGCCGGACCATTTTTCAAACTGAGCAAGTCGCGAACAAACAATTGCGCGCTGGCGAGATACACACCGTCGTCGTCGCCGTTCAACTGCGCATCGTTCGGCCAGCTCAATTGCTCAAAAGTCAGGGCGGGGAAATTTTGCAAGACCCGCCGGGACTCCGCAAGCGGGTCAATGCCACGTCGCTGGTTGTTGTGGCGGGTCAGGACAATGTCGTTCTCGATCTTGGTGGGCGCGGATAAAATGGTTGGCGTTTCGCCGGCGAGCATGATCTGCCGGGCCAGCCCGTCCACCAGCCATTCCGGCAGCACCGCCGACCGGCCGCTGACCGGTGCGTTCCGGTTGGCGATTTCCAGCAGCAACACGCCGCTCAAGGCGCGGGCGCAACGGGTGCGCGCGATCAGGTCCGGCAATTCCAACCGGTAATTCCAGGTGCGGATAAACGGTTGCGCGGCGATGAACACCGGCTCGTTGGTTGAACGCGCCGGGTGCAGCACGATAAAAACTTTCCCGCTCCACGCCGCATCGCCGGCGAAACCGAGTTCCCGCCACAGCGCCGCCTTGAAACGCTCGGCCGACACCGCCAGCAGCGACGGTTCCAGCCGGAGCAGCTCCGCGTTGGTGCCGGCATCCGGCCGGCGCGGAAAGGGATGATTGTCCGGCGTCAGGGAGACGATGAATTGCCCGGACACGCTGTGCGTGGCCGCCGGCGCGGCCAACGCCGATTGACCGCGGGCGGCGGCCAGGAGTGACAACAGGCCGGCGGCCAGCGCGCAGAGCGTGCGCGAGCGGTTCATTTTTTTTCCGGCTTGGGGGCGGCCTTCGCTGCCGGCTTGGCCTCGGGCTTGGCCTCGGCCTTGGCGGGCGCGGCATCTTTTTTCGCCGCCTGCTTGTAGCCTTCACTGCGATAATCCGTGATGTAAAAACCGCCGCCCTTGAAGAGCAGGCCGGTGCCGGCGCTGATTTTCTTGACCACCTTGCCGCGCCCCCATTTTTTCTTAGCGCACAGTTCCTGCGGACAGATTTTCAACGCCGGGGCGGACATGGAAAGGCGGGCCTCGAAATCATGGCCGCACTTGTCGCAATGATATTCGTAGGTGGGCATGGCAGCTCGTCAACAATCCGCAAAGGCCGCAGCCGTCAATGCGCCGGCGCGTTGGTCGGCGCGCCGAGCGGGGGAATGACTTTCACCGAGCCGTCGGAACCGACTTCCACATTGAGGCCATAGCCCGGCGTGCTGACGGAAGCGGTCGGCACCGATTTTTCAATGAGCAACTGCGCGCCTTTTTTCTGGCTGTTGTCATTTTTCATGAACTGCAGGCGGCGGGCGACAAAGAGGTCGGTCTTGATTTTTTTGACCTGCTGGCGGAGTTCGTCCAGATCGTTGAACTTGTGCTCGATCTCGGCTTTTTGCGCCATCTGTTTCTGCAGTTCCTGCTGGAGATAGGCGTTGTTGTTCTGCGAGGCGGCCAGCTGGCTGCGCGTGTCTTGAATCAGCAAATCCAGCTTGGCGATGGTATTGGTGAGTTCGCCGGCGCGCTGATCCAGCACCTTGTTCTCGGTTTCGAGATCGACGATGCGGGTGTTGAGATTGGTGATCTGCCCCTGCGCGGTGGCGAGCGACGCCTTGGTGCTGGCGATGGTCACCGTGGCGGCGGCGAGGCTGTTGGAGAACTCGGACGCCTGCTGCTGGCTCGCCGCCAGATCGTTCGTCAGCATGAGATTCACCTGGTTCAGATCGTTAATCTTCAGGTTGGCGTTCACCACCTGGTTGGAAAAGTCCACGATGGAGCTCAGATCGGCCACATGCTGATCCTCCCCCTGTTTCTTTACGGCAAAAAGCCCGATGAGCAAGCCGGCGCAGGCGACGGCCAAAATAACGATTACAATCTTTAGCTTCATAATATTGAATTTGTCCGCCTGCGCCGCTGCATGTCAAGACCGCTTACTTGGTTGCCTCGGGGGCGGCCGCGCCGGCGCCGGCGGCACCAGCGGCCTCCGCCTGGGCGCGGACGCTTTCATCCAAAGCCTTGAGCGACGGGTCGGTGACTTCCACGTTCAATTCGGCGCGCAGCTTTTTGACGTAATCCGGCGCGAGCTCCTTGATCTTCTGCGATTCGACTTCGCTTTTGCAAATCTCGGCAACCGTCTTGTTGACCTGCGGCAGCGTGTCCGTGAACGCGTATTTCTTGGCCGCCGTCTTGTCAATGCTCTTGAGGATGTGATAGCCGAACTGCGTGGTGATGACGTCGCTGACCTGGTTGTTCGTCATGGAAAACGCGGTGGCCTCAAACTCCGGCACCATCTGGCCCCGGGCGAATTCCGGCAACTCCCCGCCGTTCACCTTGGAGCCGGGGTCTTCTGAATACTGCTTGGCCAGCGTGGCGAAATCCGCGCCGGCGCGGATCTGCTTGAGCAGGTCGTCCGCCTGCTTCCGCTTGGCGGCGACGCTGTTGGTCGGCAACGGCGTGCGCGTGGCCGGGTCCACCGTCATCAGCAGGATGTGGCGCACGTGGGCCATTTCGGGCTGTTCAAACTCCGCCGTATGCTTGGCGTAAAACGCCTTGGCGTCGTCATCCGAGACGGCAATGTTCAGCTCCCGCTTGAGCGTGGCCTTGGCGGTCGCCTCCTGCGTGGCCTTGGCGCGCAGTTCGTCCACCGTCATGCCGACGGCCTTGAGCTGGCGATCGAAGGCTTCGGCCGAGCCAAAACGCTTGATCAGGTTCGTGTATTGCAAATCCGCCTCGGCGGCCCCGGCGGCGCGGTCGGCCGGCGTCGCCTTCTGCAGGAGCGACTGGATGGTGATCAGCTGGTTCAAGATGGCCACGGAAAATTCCGGCGGCAGCTGCTGACCCTGCGCGGCGGCATTGGCCTTAGCGCCGGTCATCACCTGGTCCATCTCGCTCTGCTTGATCTCAAAGCCCTTGCCCTTGACGATGACAGGGTCGCCGAACAGCGCCTTCATGGCCGCTTCGGGACTGGTGTTGGTGCCCGCTGGCAAGGTCACCGGTTGCGTTACGGCCATGGCGGAAATCACACCGGCCATCAGCGCGGCGGACAGGGACAATTTTAATTTCATTTGGTCGATTTGGACTGACTAGTTTCGTTTTGGTTCAAAAACAGAGTTATAACCTTACCACTTTCACATTGCTGATGTCATGGTCTTTTTGCAATTCATCCAGCACGGCCGGCGGCGGCTCGCTGTCGAGGCTCAGCACCGTCAACGCCAGACCGCCCGCCGTGTCGCGGCCGAGGCTCATGCTCGCGATGTTCACCTTGTGCTTCGCCAGCAGCGTGCCGAGGTGGCCGACGATGCCCGGCTTGTCCGCGTTGTTGAGCAACAGCAGCGTGCCCGTCACCGGAATCTCCACCGACTGGCTGAACAGCCGCACGATGCGCGGGTTGTTCGGCGAGCCGAAGAACGTGCCGCCCGCCGAGATCAGTTTGCTCGCCCCGCTGAACACCTGGACGTGCACCCATTCGTTGAACGTCACCGGCTCGTCCGATTTCTTTTCCTCGACGGTGATGCCGATGCTCTGCGCCACGCTGCGGACATTGACGTTGTTCACGTCCTTCAGATTGCTCGTGGACAAAAAGCCGCGCAGGATCGCGCGCGTGACCGGGTCGATGTTCGGCAGGAGCCGCGCATGACCGCCGTAGGTGATGTGCAATTTGTCGGCCCCGGCCGGCGCCAGCTGCGCGAGCAGCTTGCCCAGCGCCTCGCCCAGCGGCAGATACGGCTTCACCTGCTCGTAGGTCTTCGCGTCGAGATACGGCAGGTTCACCGCGTTGCGCACTTCGCCGGTGAGCAGATAGCCGGCGATGACTTCGGCCACTTCGATGCCGCATTTTTCCTGCGCCTCTTCCGTGCTCGCGCCGAGGTGCGGCGTGAGGATGAGATTGGCCTGCTTGCGATACGGGTGATCCGCCGGCAGCGGTTCCACGGCGAAAACGTCCAAGGCCGCGCCCGCGACCTTGTTCGATTCCAGCGCCGCGATGAGATCCGTCTCCGAAATGATTTCGCCGCGGGCGCAATTCACAATCTTCACGCCGGGCTTCATCTTGGCGAATGCCGCTGCGTTCAACATCTCCTTGGTCTCCTTCGTCACCGGCATGTGCACGGTGATGAAATCCGCCACGCGATACACCGCATCCAAGTCCGCCGCGAACTCCGCGCCAATGGCTTTCGCGCGGTCTTCCGTAAGATAGGGATCGTAAGCCACCACGCGCATGCCAAAGGCGATGGCGCGCTTGGCCACTTCCGTGCCGATACGACCCATGCCCAGCACGCCGAGCGTCTTGCCCTGCAGTTCCACGCCCTGGAACAATTTGCGGTCCCACTTGCCCGCAATCATCGTCGCGTGGGCCTGCGGCACCTTGCGCGCGAGCGAGAGCAGCATGGTGAAGGTCAATTCCGCCGTGGTGACCGTGTTGCCGCCGGGGGTGTTCATTACCACCACGCCGTGCTGCGTGCCGGCGTCAATATCCACGTTGTCCACGCCCACGCCGGCGCGGCCGACCACGCGCAACGCCTTGGCCGCCTCGATGACCTTCTTGGTCACCTTGGTCTCGGAGCGCACCACCAACGCCGTTGCATCCGCCACGAGGGGGAGCAGTTCCGCCTCGGACAAACGCTTGGGCAGGACGACGACGTTGAATTCCGGGCGCGCTTGCAACAGGGCAATGCCCTTGGGCGAGATGGGGTCGCAGATGATGATTTTCATAAATTGGTAAAATCCAAATGGACGACAAGTCTAGTTTGCCGCACACGCCGGGTCAAACCGCGAATCAACGCCGGAGCAGATAGTCGCAAGCTTAATCCTGAAGTTAACCCCGAAACAAAACGTCCCCGGCGGATGGGCGCTAAATCCTTTGTCGCACTACAAATGTGAAACTAAACATCATGGCTGTCTCAACCTCCTTCTGACGATAAAAATTGCGGCTATCTGCCAAAAAATACCTATGGCAGCAAGATCAACAAAATCCCGAACCTCAATACCGGTTTTTGTATTGACCTCGCTCTCTGATGCCGCACTCCTTTCTGCCAAAAATAAAATACCGAGCCATCTATCTGTAGTGAGCTGCCACTTCCCGCTCACAACATTTGTAACGAAAGTGTCAAACTTCTGCCGATGCCCTGACTCACGCTGGATGTCTTCGTAACGCTGAATGTTCTGCGAGAGAATGAAAGCGGTGATGCCGACAATCGCAAAAACAATGCTGGGAGCAAGTAAGATGGCGATGTCCCGATTTTTCAAAGCGCGTAATGATGCCTAACTATTAATTGTCTTGAAGTTTTGCGGCCTATTCCAATTCATGTTTCGATGTTAGGGCGGGTTTCCGCACCTGTCCAACGGTTTATGGCACCGGTGACCCGTTCAGCCGCCCCGCCTACTTGGTTGAGTGACCAAACACGCTTGTTCGGTCATCATCCCAGCTGAATCAGAGATCAATCCAGCTGGATCGCTAACCAATCCATATGGATATGCAACTGATCCTTACGGATACGCGACTAATCCACCTCGATGGATGGCCCATCCAGGGTAAAAAACGTCTCATTCTGATGCATTTGGCTTGAGAAAAGGCGGTGGTGGGGAGTTGCGCCGCCGGTTGCCCGTCGGTAACGAGCCGTTGCGCGCGGTGGGGTGGGCAGTCCTCTGTCCGCCGAACGCCTCGGTTTGCCAACGACGGCGCGCCGGGGATGGCGCGCCCTGCCAGCCTGATTTGTTCATCGGACAATCCGTGAAAATTCAGTGTTCATTCCCGCGCCAGTAATTACCATGGGCGCACGATGAGCAAGTTGCTGTTGATTGATGATGAGGAGGACGTGCGGTATTCGCTGCAACGCATCCTCGCCTCGGAGGAAATTGAACTCGCCACCGCCGCCAGCGGCGAAGAGGGCTTGAAGGTCATCCCCAAGTTCAAGCCCGACCTCGTGCTGATGGACGTGCGCATGACCGGCATGACGGGCATGGAGACGCTCCGCAAAATCCGCGCGAGCGACCCCAAGCTGCTCGTCATCCTCATGACCGCCTACGGCACCACGCAGACCGCCATCGAGGCGATGAAACTCGGCGCCTACGATTATCTGCTCAAGCCGTTCGACATCCCCAAGCTCACGGAGGTCATCGCCAACGCGCTCAAGGCCGCGCGCGACATGAAGCA
>CAIXPZ010000315.1 GCA_903921455.1 uncultured Verrucomicrobia subdivision 3 bacterium
ACGGCGTTCTCGGTCCATGCGGGCGCGGCTTTTGCCTTCATTCGTTTAATTTTTTAAAGGTTCGGGGTTTTGAATTTCGTGATGCCGCGCCGGCGATATTCGTCGTAAATCGCCAGCACGCGCTTCTTGTTCGCCGCCTTGGCGTTGCCCTGCGTGTGGTCGAACGCCCGCCACGCCGCGTAGAGCGCGTGCTGAAGCTCGTAAAAATTCAGCCTCGGCAAATCGTCCAGCGGCTTGTCGGTGAAATGCAGACCATATTTCGGGCCGTCGGCGGGTTTGTCCTCCTCGACAATCTTGGGCAGCGAAATGCCCCTGGTGGCCTCGGCGAGTTCCGCTAGCACGGCGCGCGTGGCGGCGATTTCATTCCGCACCCACTGACGGTTGAATTCGCACGGCTCGGCGGGCGGTGGCGGCCAACGCCCGTCGGAGTTCGCCGAGTTGGTGCAATGAAACCAGAATTTTTCCACGAGCTTTTTGAACTGCTCGCGGTAAGGGCCTTCGGTAATCGGCTGGTATTTCTTTTTATACTCCGCGCGCAGCTCGGCGACGATTGGATCAAAATGCTTCGCCTCGGGTGTGCCGCCCCAACAATCCGAATAGGTGCGATGCCAGGCGTAGCGGTCCTCGACGAAGAACGGCTCTTCGACCGGCGCGATTTCCTCGCAACATTCCTTGAACGTGGCGAGCTCGCCGAGTTTCAGAATGCCTCGGATCATCGCGTCCAGCTTTGCCGGCGCGTCGGGCTTGACTTCAAACGAACGGCTGTAGTCGCGGTAGTATTTGACGTAGAAATAGCCGGTCGTGCCGCAGTATTCCGCGTCGTCGGCGATGATGATGGTCGCGCCCTTGTTCTCCTTGCCGCTCCAGTGTTTCACGTTGGCGAGATAATCTTCGAGGGAAACCTTGCCCATGAAATAGCCGACGTATTTGCCGACGAGCCGGTCGCTGCGGCAAAGCCCGTGCAGGCCGGGCACAAGGTCGCGGAACGGCTGGTGCAGGAATTTGCAGTCCGGATCGAGGTCGAACCACGGCATGTGGCCGCCCCAGTAAATATCCGTTGCGCGGTTCTTCTCCACCCACGCGTAGTCGGCGTCGTTGCAATTCATGTAGCTCTCGAAATCGAGCGTGAGATACTTTGCCCCGGCGCGCTTGAAGGCGCGGGGGACGTATTGCATCCAGGTGCATTCGGGATTCCAGAAGCTTTCGGCGCGGATGCCGAGGTGCTTCTCGTAAGCGCGCTGGGAAAACTCACACGACCAGTAGCCGTCTTCCTCCGGGATGTTCGCCATCACCGGATGCGCGTAGGGCGCACCCATGAATTCGCACTGGCCGCTCGCGATGGCCTGGCGGAGTTTTGCGAGCACGTCCGGACATTTCTCGGCCATGAGGTCAATCGTGAAACCGCTCGCCTCGAAAACGTATTTGGCCTGCGGCCCGACCTTGGCGTGGCCGTCAATGATGGTTTCGTAGCTGGCGCGGATGACCTGCTCGTATTTGTGAGGTTCAAGGAACGCGTAATTCAGATTCGCGTGATAGATGGCGACGTATTTCATATGCGCTTTGGCAAAAATGTTTAGTTCACAAATGGCGTCACAGTGCGCGATTTTTTCGGATCAGTTGAATCCGCTGCTGCACGCAGGCCGCGCTGCGCAAGGGATCGGCGGGCGTGTTCAGCGCGTAATCGAGCAGCCGCTCAACCGTGGTGGTAGCGACGTTGGTGCGGGTGTCGGACGCGCCGTAGTAGATGAAAATGCGGCCATCGGCGCGGGCCACCCAGCCGTTGCTGAAAGTGACATTGGAAACATCGCCGATGCGCTCATCGCCCTGCGGCGCGAGGAAATAGCCGCCCGGCGCGTGCGTCACGCGCCACGGCTCGTTGCTGTCAGCGAGAAAGACATACAGCACGTAGCGGAGGCCGGCGGCAGTGTTGCGCACGCCATGCGCGAGGTGCAGCCAGCCTTTCTGCGTCAGAATCGGCGCAGGGCCGAGTCCGTTCTTCACCTCCTTGATCGTGTGATAAATCCGCTGGTCCATGATGCGCTCCTCACCGCTCACGGCGCGTTCCATCGAATCGCACAGCGCCCAGCCGATGCCGCCGCCGCTGCCGGCGGTGATGAAATCGTCCTGCGGCCGTGTGTAGAGGAGATACTTGCCATTCACGAATTTCGGGTGCAGCACGACATTACGCTGCTGGGGCGAACGCGACTTGAGATCGGGCAGACGCTTCCATTTCACCAAATCCTTCGTGCGCGCGATGCCGCACTGCGCCACCGCGCTCGACAAATCGCCGCGCGGCGCTTTCGGATCTTTGCGCTCGGTGCAAAAGAGACCGTAAATCCAGCCGTCTTCGTGGCGGACGAGACGCATGTCATAAACA
>CAIXPZ010000316.1 GCA_903921455.1 uncultured Verrucomicrobia subdivision 3 bacterium
CGATAACGTGAGCGTCTCGCCCGCCGTGTTGGTGATGGTGTAAGCACCGCTGCTGAACGTGATTGAGTTAGCCGTCACGCTGGCCGTCAGGGCCACTGAATACGCACCCGTGCCGCCCGCGCCGAAGACGGCGGAGTCAGGGTTGCCCCAATAATCATCCACCGAGCCGCTCCACCAGTTGACCAGCGTGTAGCCCCAGGTGCCGGAACCATCCTGCGCGCCGGTCGTCCCGGTGTTCGCATCGAAGGTGGCGCTGCGGGCCGCGTGCGCGGGCACCACGCTGACGCTGGCAACCTGACCGGTCACTGAAAGGGTGGGATAAAAGCTGCTCGTGACCACTGCTGAATAAAGTCCGGCATCCGCCGTCGCCACGGAATTGTTCGTATAGCTGGAGAATGTGGCACCGGGAAGGTTTGTCCCCGCGTGCTGCCATTGATAAGTCAACCCGACGCCGATGATGGTTGTGGGTGTGGGCAGAACCAGAGCGGCGCCGCTCGACAGCAGCAGACTGTCGGCGACATTACGTGTGACCACCGGCTTGTCCGTGATGATGAAGCCGGCTAGCGCACAATTGGCTGAATTCGGTCGCGAGGGACTGCTCATCGTGAGCGTGTCGTCCGTGAGCGTGGGGGTCGGCAATTGCAACCCGACCGGGCCGGGAAAGTTGGCGTTGCCGGCCGTATAAATCGGATTCAACGCCAGCGAGCCGGCGGCTCCGTCCGAAAACGTCACCTGTGAAGTGGCGGTGGCTTTGCTGGCGAGGATGCACTGGATGACATAGCCATTGGGGAAGGCGGCGTTCAAGCCCGACAAGTCAACGCTCCAGCCGGTATTGTCCAGAAAGCTCCACGTCACTTCGTCGTTGCCCGGCAAAACCGATGCCGGCCCGGACCATTCATCGGGCGGATTTTCCAGATTGCCGATGTCGCTTTCCCACATGTTGGCCGCCGTCACATTCGCGGAGAGAGTTCCGCCGAGCGCGATGGTGGCTGAAACCGCCGTCCGGCAGGGCAGCGGGTCCGAGTTGACCCAGTTGGCCACGTCCACGCCAAACGCCTTGGCCGTGACGGGAAAGCCGGTGGTCTGATAGCCGGCACCGTAGCCCACGGTTTGCGGCGTGTTGCCGGAATCGTAATACCAGGATTGGAAGTTTAGGCCGACAGTGCTTTGTGCCTGGGCCGCGCCGAGCATCAGCGCGGCGGCGGGCACCGCGAGCAGGGTTTGTTTGAGGTGTTGGGTGAACAAGGATCTTTTCATGGGGGTGTTGGAGGTTAAACCGCAGAATGTAACGGTGAATCCAACTTATCACTCGATATCAAACATTCCCATACCACATTCGGGGGAGTGGCCGGATTACGGTTCGAGGGAAACTTCTTCTGGAAGTGTGGGTGGCGCTGCCGCTGGCGAAAGGATGGGATAGCTGTGGGCTTTTCCCAGTTCCGATTTCCGGCCCAGACCGAGTTCCAGATAGACCACATTGTTAGTCGCGAAAAAGCAGGCGTTGGCTGGGTCTTTGACGGAAGCTTCCATCTGGGTGCAGGGGAGCCAGTGTTTTCCGTCATGCACCCACGCGGGGCCATAGCCGGTGCAGCGGACAGTCTCCATGTGGTTCGTGCCCGCGTGTTCCAGAAAGCCGCCGGCATGGCCGAGATAAAGCGTGCCCGGCTTGCGGATGCGGCCGGCGAGCAGCCATTCATTCGTCACCGCCGCGCCGAACCACGCGCTAAAGATGGTCGCGTCCTGCTCATGCTTCACGCTGACGTAAATATGATAGTTCGTGCCCACTTTCCACGGATAGGCGAGCCGCCCGGCCCAGCCGGTGCCTTCGTGGGTGAACTGGCGCGTCTTGACGGTGCCATATTTATTATCTGCCGGCGCGACTTCGGTGGCGTCCTGGCCCCAGATGGAAAAGTTGATGGTGCTGCCGCCCGTGCCGTCGGTGTTTCCTGCCAAGCCGACATAGCCGCCGGTGAACGCCACCGTGGTGTAGCTGCCCGCCGGCGCCGCCACGGGAATAATTTCCCGGTAGATGGCATTGACGTGCTTCGGCTTCGCGTTCGGGCTGGCGCTGCAATACGCCGCCAACAGATGTCCGCGCGCAATGTTCGGCGGCACATCAGCGGCCCACAACGGCAGCGCGAGAACGAGCAGGAGCAGGGCGGCGATGGGCTTCATGGGCGAAAATATATTAGCACCGCGAAACGCTGTCCAGCATCCGCGTGAGCGAGCGGGCTTATTCCCGATAACCAAACGCGCGTAAATAGGGCGCGAGCTTTGGCTGCAACGGTGCGAGAGCTTCCGCGTAACGTTCCCACCGGCCCACCGCACGTTTGTAAACCGGCTGCGTCACATCGTGATAAGTCGGCGCGTAGAGAACTTTCCGCCGCGCGGTTTCGTGCGAGGTCATTTGGTCCACATGCCACGTCAGACCGAGAAACGCCGACACCTTGCGGCCTTCCTGCTCCAGATTTTCCACCACATCCTCGTAGCGCGATTCAATC
>CAIXPZ010000317.1 GCA_903921455.1 uncultured Verrucomicrobia subdivision 3 bacterium
ATCGCCAACCCAGCCGGATTCACCCACTACATTTATACATTCACCTCTCCGGCGACGTTCAATGGTGCGCCCTCGGTCCAGTTATGGAACCTCACCGCCGGCGACAATACGGTTGACTTCGCCAATGTCTCGCTCGTCCTGCTCTGGATCAAAAGCCCTGCCACCACCACCTTGATGTCGAGCGCGAATCCCTCGACGTATGGCGGCGCGGTCACCTTGACCGCCACGGTGACGACCACCAATGGCGTTCCGACCGGAACGGTCACGTTCCAAGACGGTGTCACCACTCTGGGCATGGGCACATTAGGAAGTGGCAGCAGCAACACCTTGACCGCCACGCTGACGCTTACAAATTTGTCGGCGAGTTCGCACAGCCTCACCGCCAGCTACGGCGGCGATACCAACTTTATCGGGAGCACTTCGAGTGCGTTGGCGCAGGTGGTGAACCTGAAGCCGTTGACTGTGACCGGCCTGACGGCGGGAAACAAAGTTTATGACGGCGGGACCAACGCCGCGTTGACCGGCGCCGCCGCGCTCGTCGGCGTGGTGGGCGGCGACACGGTGACACTGGCCGGAACGCCGGCCGCCAGCTTCTCGGACAAAAACGTCGGCACGGCAAAAACCGTCAGCGTCAGCGGCTACACGTTGGGCGGCGCGAGCGCGACGAATTATTCGCTGGCGCAACCGGCGTTGAGCGCAAACATCACGGCCCGGCCGGTGACGCTCTCCGGCAGTCGCGTATATGACAGCACCACCACGGCGGCGGCGTCAATCTTGACCATTGGCAACAATGTGGACGGCGCAAATCTGACGTTGAGCGGCAGCGGCACGCTGGCGGGCGCGAACGTCGGCTCGCAGGCGATTTCCGCCGGCACGCTGGCGCTGGGCGGCTCGGCGGCGGGCAACTACACGCTCGTGGGCATGAGCAGCACGGTGACGATCACGGCCGCGTCTTCTGCCACGGCCCTGGCGGCTTCGCTCAATCCATCGTTGCCTGGAACGAACGTGGTCTTCACGGCCACGGTGAGCGCGGTGCCGCCTGGCAGCGGCACGCCGACCAACGCGGTGCAATTTCGCACCAACGGTGTAGCGGCGGCGCTGGTCAACTTGAATAGCAGCGCACAGGCGCTTTATGCCACAAGCTCGTTGCCACATGGTTCCAATGTCGTTACGGCGGAATATTTGAGCGATGGCAATTTTCTCGCCAGCACCAACAACTTGGTGCTGGTGGTGAACACGCCGCCAGTGGCGAACGCGCTAACGCTGGGCGCAGTGAGCGGGTTGCTGGCGACGATCCAGATCATCGGCGGCTCAAACGCGCCGACCGATGCGGACGGCGATCCGCTGACGGTCACGGCGGTGGGCGTTCCCGCCCATGGCATTGCCAGCGCCGACGGCACAAACGCGACTTACACCGCCACGAACAATTTTGTCGGCAGCGATAGTTTCAACTACACGGTGAGCGACAACTACGGTGCCACCGCCACGAATGCGGTGACGGTGAACGTCATCGCCAACAACGCGGGCGTGAACCGGATGACCGCCGGATTGAGCGGCGGGAACCTGGTGCTGGCGTTTCTGGGGATACCGTGGAACAACTACGCATTGGATCAGACATTCAGTTTGTCGCCGCCGGTGTGGTTGCCGGTGGTGACCAATCTGACTCCGGCCAACGGGCAACTGCTGTTCACAAACCAACCGACCGGCAGCAACAGTTTCTGGCGCACCCGTTATGTCCCGTGAACGAGCTAATGAATCGGATAATCCAGTTGCAAATGGCCGTCTGCCTCTGCGTCAGACGGAACGATTTGACAATTCGAAAAATAAATTAAAATCAAAGACCTTGTTGTAAAGAACAATTGTTTGCGCAAAACCTAACTAAACTGAAATACCATCATGTTCATCATCGAATCCTACGCCGTCGCCGTCGCCATGTGCATCATCACCATGCTATGTTGGGGCTCGTGGGCCAACACCCAGAAACTCGCCAGCAAGGAGTGGCGGTTTCAACTATTCTACTGGGACTATGCCATCGGTGTCTTCCTGCTCGCGCTGCTCCTTGCGTTCACGCTGGGCAGCACTGGCAGCGGCGGCCGCGGCTTCCTCGCCGACCTGCATCAAGCCGACACCAAATGGCTCGGTTCAGCTTTCGTCGGCGGCGTTATATTCAATCTATCGAACATCCTGCTCGTCGCGGCGATTGACATCGCCGGCATGGCGGTGGCGTTTCCCGTCGGCGTCGGGCTGGCGCTCTGCATCGGCGTTATCACGACTTATCTGTCCACCAAGGTTGGCAACACGCCGATGCTCGGCCTCGGCGTGGCGGCCATCATGCTGGCGATCATCCTCGACGCCATCGCCTACAAACGCCTCGCCAGCGGCGACAAAAAAACACCGGTCAAAGGCATTGTCATTTCCATCGCCGCCGGTGTGCTGATGGGTTTCTTTTACAAATATGTTGCGCAATCCATGGGCAAAATTGAACCGCTGACCCACACTCTCGAACCCGGCAAACTCAGTCCTTACACCGCCGTCGTTTTATTCAGCGCGGGATTGCTGCTCTCGAATTTTCTTTGGAACAGCATCATGATGGTCAAACCGTTCACCGGTTCGGCTGTGCCGTTCGGCGATTATTTCACCAAAGGCAACGTCCGGCTGCATCTCGTGGGCATCCTCGGCGGCATGATCTGGAACACCGGCATGGCGTTTAGCATTATCGCCAGCACCAAGGCCGGCGCGGCGTTGTCCTACGGCCTGGGCCAGGGCGCGACGATGATCGGCGCGTTCTGGGGTGTGTTCATCTGGAAAGAATTCAAAGGAGCGCCAAAGGGAACGAACAGCCTGCTCGCCGCCATGTTCCTGCTTTACATCCTCGGCCTCGCCATCCTCATCGCGTCGAAATCTTGAACAAATAAAACTGTCATGTCCACTCCTTCCATCATTGTCGTTGGCAGTTCCAACACCGACATGATCATCAAGCTCGACCGCATTCCGCGACCGGGCGAAACCATCCTCGGCGGCGAATTTGTCACCGCCGCCGGCGGCAAAGGCGCGAACCAGGCCGTCGCCGCCGCCCGCGCCGGCGGCAAAGTTACCTTCATCGGCCGCGTTGGCTGCGACATGTTCGGCGACGAAGCAATCGCCGGTTTTCGCCGCGACGGCATCAATTTGAAACACCTCGTCCGCGACGCCAAAGCGCCGTCGGGCGCGGCCTTGATCTTCGTGGCGAAGGACGGCGAGAACAGCATCGCCGTGGCTGGCGGCGCGAACGGACGGCTTTCGCCCGCCGATGTCAGGAAAGCGAAACGGGCTTTCGCCAATGCCAGCGCCGTGATAATGCAGTTGGAAACGCCGCTCGAAACCGTCCAGGCCGCCGCCGAACTGGCGGCCAAGGCCGGTGTCCGCGTCATTCTCAACCCCGCACCGGCGCGGTCGTTGCCGGATAAATTGCTCAAGCTGGTTTCCATTCTCACGCCGAACGAAACCGAAGCCGAATTGCTCACCGGCATCAAAGTCACCGACGAGAAATCCGCCGGTCAGGCTGCCGATAAACTTTTGGCCAAGGGCGTCGAGACCGTGATTCTCACGCTTGGCGCACGCGGCGCGTTTGTGGCCGGCGCGGGAATCCGCCAGCTTGTGGCTGGTTTCAAGGTGAAGCCCGTGGATACCACCGCCGCCGGCGACACCTTCAACGGCGCGCTCGTCGTGGCGCTGGGCGAGAGCCTTGCGCTGATTGACGCCGTGCGTTTCGCCAACGCCGCCGCCGCCATTTCCGTCACGCGCCTGGGCGCGCAACCGTCCGCGCCGTCGCGGAAAGAAATTGACCGGTTCCTTGGATGTCAGTCAAAAACACCGCAAGTCAGAGCGGGTGTCAATGGCTTCATCACTTCCCTGTCATCCAACAAATTGACCACTACTAAAACCATTTGCGCCCGTGACGAACTTGCCGTGCAACCACCACAACTATTATGATCAAAAAAATTCTTTTCGCCTGGCTGCTTGCGACGTCGCTCGTGCAAGCCGCACCGGTGAAACTCATCCTGGACACCGACATGGGCAACGATGTGGATGATCTCATGGCCTTGTGCATGATTCACACCTTGGAAGCACATGGCGCGGTGGAACTGCTCGCCGTGACCATCACCAAGGATAATCCGCAGGCGGCGGCCTTTGTGGATGCGGTGAATACTTTCTACGGACAACCGGATGTCCCCATCGGCGTTGTGACCAATGGCGCGACGCGAGATGCCGGCAAGTTCCTCTTGCTGGCCGATGCTAGGAACGAAGACAGCTCGCTGCGTTATCCCCACAAACTCAAGAGCGGCAAAGATGCCCCAGAAGCGGTCAGCTTGATTCGCAAGCTGCTTGCCGCACAACCGGACGACAGCGTCACGCTGGTGGGGACGGGCTTCTTCACCAATTGGCGACGCTTGCTGGAATCGCCGCCGGACGATGCCTCACCGCTCAATGGACACGATCTCATCGCGAAGAAAGTGAAGTTGCTTTCAGTCATGGCAGGGGCCTTCCAGACAGTAAACTGGGATTCGCGGTATCGCGAATACAACGTGGTCACTGATTTGCCCGCTGCACAGGCCGTGGCGAAAAGCTGGCCAACGCCGATGGTTTGGAGCGGCTTCGAGATTGGCGCAGCGGTGATGTTTCCCCACGAGGTGATTGAGCATGACTTCGAATATGTGAAGCATCATCCGCTTAAGGAAGCCTATTATCTTTATTGTCCGCCACCACAAGACCGCCCCATGTGGGATCCGACCGCACTATTGTATGCGGTTTATCCCGACCGCGGCTATTTTGACCTTTCGCCACCCGGCACCGTCACGGTCGAGAACAACGGTGCCACTTGGTTTCGCCCGTCGAATGATGGCAAATGCCTCCATCGCTACCTTGTGATGAACGCCGTTCAAGCCGCCCGTGTGCGCGAAGCCATCGTGCAGCTCTGCGTGACTCCACCCGCAAAAATGAAGTGATGAACGAACATCCAAAGATTGTCGGTAGCCGTTCACCAAATGAAAGGGGGCAGAGATGACTGATATGTATCCATCTCGTGTAACGAGTGCATCGCAAAGGCAACGCTCCATTAGCCAGCTCTTCACATGCGTATACGAACAAAAAAAAAAATCGGCGATGCTGGTGCAACTCGGTTGGTTGCTGCTCTTGTTCGTCGGCCTGCCGGCGCGTTGTGAAAAAATCTCCGGTTGGGTCGGGGCGCATCAGTTTGCGTTCGACGTGCGCTCTGTGCCCTCGACAGAAGTGTTCCCGGTTGCCGGAGTGACGGCGGAGTTCATCGCCATTACCGAGGTTTATCCCGATAATCCCAAAGCGGTTTCATATCACTATCTCGTTACTGCTCCCGGCCTCGCTCCGTTTGAGCGCTGCTACTCTGCCCGGGGGTTCGGACCGGTCGCCTACTTCTTGCGCGTCGCCCGACAACCGGTCGGCTCGGTAACGCTGACCAATCTCGGCGGCGGCACGCCACAAATTCTTGGCGTGCGCGCGGTGACTCGCGATGAACTGGCCCGTATCAAACGCGATGACAAGTTCACGCTCATGGGCACGGTGATTAATCCGAGGAATGCCATGAGCGAGGACGAACAAGTCAGGCGGATTGCTGAGAGGCTTGTCGCCGATCCAAAGCGGAACATTGGCCGGGCATTCTCCTACGAAATCTATTATGCCAACAGTAACACCAACGATGTGCGTCGACAGTTGGAGGCTGCCAGACAGTGGTCACTACAATACAAACTGCCAGTGCTGCTCGGCATGGTCTCGTGGTGGAACGGCACGCCGCGCAACGTGCCAGACGGGCTGGGTGGCAAGTTTGGCGACCTTCAGTATCAGCAGGTATGCTATACCCCGGACAGCATTCACCCGGAAAACACGGAGTTGCGGAAGTTGCTCGGCGAGCGATACAACCCCCACTATTGCCTTTCGACACCGAATATTTGGAACAATACTCCATGGCTGACCTTGAACAGCACGGAACTAAATGCCTATCGCGCCCGCCGAATGCGTGAAGCGGTGGACTTGTTGGCTGAAATCAGCCAGGGCGACACCGCGTGGATCGCCGGCATCTTTCTGGAGAACGAGCCGCGTTACTGGGACACACAGTCAACCCAGGGAACGCCGCAATGGTGTGGCGAACGCTGGGCTGATTTCAATCCCTGCGTTATTGCCGCCGCCGCTCGGGACGGGGTGACATTGGATCCCGCCGATGGATTGTCGCTGGAGGAATTGACCTGGTTGCAAAAAAACGCCGGACGCTATTTTCAAGAGACGGTCAACATGTTCCGCGCGGCGCTGGCGGCCCGGGGGCTGCTTGATAAGTTTCCCATATACACCCACTCACTCCAGATTCCGATCTTGTTTCCCGGAGTGAAAATCAACCGGACGCCATCAGACTGGGCCAGAGCAGTCGGGGCGCGCACCGGCATCGAAGGCATCTGGAGCCAACCCTCGGATTTCGATCGCGTGCGCGAATGGGGGCCGTGGTGCAATCTAAATCGCGAGGAGACCGATGGCAGTCCCATTGATACACACCTCTGGGATCTGCGCACGGCCTATGCCATGGGTGCCGAGTTGTTCAACAGCTATAACTGGCATCTGATCAAGAAAGACGCCTACTTCAACTACGCGCGCAATTTTGTGGCGGCGCTGCCGTCCGTCACGCTCCCGCCGGTTCGCGCCGAGCGGATAAACTCAAACACCATCACCCTCACGCCACCCGGCGGTCTGCAGGCTTTCACACAAATCATTGTTCCAGTGGAAACCATTCCCGGTCGTGCAGTCAAAGGCATGACGGTGGCATTGGCTGTTGACGGCGGCCCAAATCTAACGTGGTTCTCCGAACGCCAGCCGCTTCCAGCCGGTGGCCGCCGTCTGTTGACGTTTGTTTTTCCCGCGCCAGCCGAGGTGCGTTGGTCGGACACAGGAACGATTCGCCTGCGCGCGTATGATGCGGGTGGCGCGGAGGTGCATAGGGCGGTGGCTTTTACCAGTGGCGCGGCGCAGGAGCTGCGCTTAAACTACGATTTGGAGCAGAGTCGCGCCTTGAGCCGGCTGCTGATGCAATGGAAACAAGCTGCTCCGCGATGAGCGAAAAATGAAAACCAAACCATCACCATTAACTCAACTCCGAAAAGTTGTTTTCGGCAGCTTCCTATGATAGCCGCATCAAACAAAACAGGTTGGATACGCGGACTGCTGCTGTTAGTGGCCATTGCCCCCGAGTTGGTGAATCTTGCCGGTTGGGCCGGGAAAACCAATTCGCCTATCACCGTGGCGTGCTATTATTTTCCCGATTTTCATCCGGGCGACCCACGCAACACCAAACTCAAGGGCAAAGACTGGTCGGAATGGAAGCTGGTGGCGGATGCCAAGCCGCGCTTTCCCGGCGAGCATCAGCCCAATGTGCCGCTGTGGGGGTATTGCGATGAATCCAACCCGCAGGTAATGGCCAAAAAGATAGGCGCCGCGGCTGACAATGGCATCAACGTCTTCATCTTTGATTGGTATTATTACAACGACGGCCCGTATTTGCAGGGCTGTCTGGATGATGGGTTTCTCAAGGCCACAAATGTCAATCGCATCAAATTTGCCCTCATGTGGGCGAATCATGACTGGCTCGAATTGCATCCTGCCAAACTGGGCCAGCCACAAAAGCTGCTGTATCCTGGGAAAGTTACGCCCGAACACTTTGACCAGATTTGTGATTACGTCATCAAGAATTATTTTCTGAATTCGTCCTATTGGAAAATTGACGGCAAGCCTTATTTTTCCTTTTACGATTTGAACAAGTTGCTGGAAAATTTCGGCTCAGTGGAAGCGACACGGGCGGCTCTGGACAAGTTTCGCGCCAAAGCCAAGGCAGCCGGTCTGCCTGGACTTCATCTGAACGCCGTGGTTTGGGGGCAGCCTATTCTGCCTGCGGAGAAAACCCCCGCCGATGTCGCCAAACTGGTGCGCGAACTCGGTTTTGATTCCGTCACTTCCTATGTGTGGATTCACCATGTGCCGCTGCCCCAGCAGCAGACTGACTACAACTATGTCCGCGACGCCTACTTCAAGTATTGGAACGAGGCGGAGAAGGAATACGACGTGCCATATATTCCGAATGTGACGATGGGCTGGGATCCCAGTCCCCGCTGCAATCAGAGTGACAAGTTCGGCAATTTTGGTTATCCCTTCATGAACACCATCTGCAGCAACACGCCGGAGCGGTTCAAGGAAGAATTGGAATTGACCAAGCAACGCCTGCTCGCCGCCCCGAATGGCCCTCGCATCCTCAACCTCAATTGCTGGAATGAATGGACCGAGGGCAGCTATTTGGAGCCGGACACTGTCCATGGCCTGTCCTACTTAAAAGCGGTCAAAGAGGTCTTTCCGCCACCGAAGTCCGGTTTGTCCGCTCAATAAAATGAACTGAACATGAAAAAAGTATTTCTTGTAACTGCCATTCTCGCTTGCACGGCAATATCGGGGTTCACCGTTCCACCCGCCGCCTATGTGGACAGCCGTCCGCAGGCCAGCCTTCGGCTCGAAGCCAAGGACCAACGCGTCGTTCTCAAGCACGGCGGCGGGCCGGGGGATTGTGACATCTGCGGAGCGCGCGAGGCCATCGTGTTCGAGGACAAGGGAATTTATTATCTGCACTACGACGGTGCGGGGCCGAAGGGCTGGCTGGCCTGCCTGGCCACGAGCCATGACCTAGTTCACTGGGATAAACGGGGGGCGATCCTAGGCTTCGGCAAGCCGGGCAGCCCGGATTCTGCCAGCGCCTCGTCACCGTGGGTCATCCACGATGGCAAATGGTGGCATCTGTATTATCTCGGCACGTCCAACGTGTCGCCCGCGCCGGATTTTGTCCCCATGTTTCCGTATCAGACGCTCACGGCGCGCAGCCATTCGCCGGCGGGACCGTGGGAGAAGCAATATGAAGCCGCGCCTTTCACCACCCGGCCGGGAACTTACTATTCCGCGACGGCCAGCCCCGGTGCCATAGTGAAAGACCACGGCCAGTTTCTGATGTATTTCAGCGCCTCCACTCCGGGGCCGGATGTCAAACGAACGCTCAGCATTGCCCGGGCAAAGAATCTGGACGGGCCATGGGTGGTGCAGGTTGACCCCATTCTGCCGGCGACGGAGCAAGTTGAAAACAGCTCGCTCTACTACGAGCGGAAAATCAAAACGTGGTTTCTGTTCACCAACCACATCGGCATCAACGATCGCAAGCAGGAATTCACCGATGCGGTCTGGGTTTATTGGAGCAAGGATTTGAACCGCTGGGATGCGAAGAACAAGGCGGTGGTGCTGGATGGTCGGAACTGTTCGTGGTCAAAGGAGTGCATTGGGATGCCGTCCGTGATAAAGACAGGCAAACGTCTCGCTCTTTTCTATGACGCGCCCGGCGGCGATAGCATCAGCCACATGAACCGCGACCTCGGTCTGGCGTGGCTCGACCTGCCTTTATCTATTCCTGTTCCTGCCTCAAAATAAGCGCACAGTCTTTTTTTACTGCGCTAACCACAAATTAACACCGGTCTTCCAATCAAACATCCATGAAACGAATCCTGCTCCTTATCCTAGTTGCGAATCTCTTCGCTTCCGTCTCCCGCGCCTCTTTGGAACCCGTCGAGTTGCGCTGCGAATACCGCGTGAACCCGCTCGGCATTGACGAGGTGCAGCCGCGCCTGACATGGCGCGTCGAGTCCGCCGAGCGCGGGCAAAAGCAGACGGCGTATCAAATCCTCGTGGCCAGCAGCGCCGCCGAATTGAAGAAAAACATCGGTGACTTGTGGGACTCCGGAAAAATCGCCAGTAGCGAAACCGTGAATGTGCCTTACGCGGGCAAGCCGCTCGTTTCACGGCAGCAATGCTTTTGGAAAGTGTGCGTGTGGGACAATGACGGGACTTCATGTTGGAGCGAGCCGGCGGTGTGGGCGATGGGGCTGCTGCAGCCGTCGGACTGGCAGGCGCATTACATTTCATTCCGCGACACCACGCCGGTTTGGAAAGACACAAACAATCTTTTTCTCCCACCCGCCCGCCAGTATCGCAAGGAATTCATCGTTCCAAAAACCGTGAAGCGCGCGACGATTTATGCCACCGCGCTTGGCATCTACGAACTTTATGTGAATGGCCAGCGCGTCGGCGATGCGCGATTTGCGCCCGGCTGGACGGATTATCACCAGCGTGCCTATTACAACACCTACGACGTGACGCCGCTAGTGAAACGCGGCGACAACACCCTCGGCGCGTGGGTTGCCGACGGCTGGTATTCCGGCTATCTCGGTTTCGGATTATGCGTCGGCTACGGCCCGGAAAAGATCGGCCGCTACATCTACGGCAAAACGCCCGCGCTGATGGCGCAACTGGAAATTGAATACAGCGACGGTTCGCGCGAAATCATTCCGACGGATAAATCTTGGAAGGAAACCGGTGACGGCCCGATCCGCGAGGCGGATTTTCTGATGGGCGAATACTATGACGCGCGCAAGGAAACGGCTGGTTGGGCCAAGTTTGGATTTGACGACGCGAAATGGAACCCGGCCATTCTTGCTTCCGAAAATGGCCGCGTGCCAGCGATGTTTTACGAATGTCAGAATCCAACCAATGTTGACACTGCGCCGATAATATCAGGTCATGCGGTGGATCTCGGATTCCAGCGCCCGCCGGAACTACAGGCGTTTCCCAGCGTGCCGGTGTGTCCGGTTCAAGAACTCAAACCGGTGTCCATCACTTCGCCGACGAATGGAGTTTATATTTTCAACCTCGGCCAGAACTTTGCCGGCGTCGTCCGCCTGAAAGTGAAAGGCCCGGCAGGCACGCAGGTTCAACTGCGCTACGGCGAAATGCTGCACGCGGACGGCAGCCTGATGACGGAAAATCTGCGCCGGGCGCGGGCGACGGACTTTTATATTTTGCGCGGCGACAAACACGGCGAGACTTACACGCCGCGTTTCACCTACCACGGATTTCAATATGTGGAGGTCACTGGCTATCCTGGCAAACCCGGCAAAGATGCGATCACCGGCATCGTGCTGCAAAGCGACACGCCGATGACCAGCGCGTTTGAATGCTCCGATCCGATGGCGAACAAGCTGTTCAAAAACATCGTCTGGACGCAGCGTGCCAACTTCATTGATCTGCCGACGGATTGTCCGCAGCGTGACGAGCGGTTTGGCTGGACGGGCGATGCGCAGATTTATGTGCATTGCGCCACGCTCAACGCGGACGTAGCGGCGTTTTATACCAAGTGGCTGCGCGAGGTCATGGAGGCGCAGCGGCCCAGCGGCACATTTCCGGGCTACTGCCCGTTTCCATTTCAGCACGGCTGGGATTTCGGCACGGCATGGTGCGATGCGGGTGTCATCTGCCCGTGGACCATCTGGCAGGCCTATGGCGACACGCGGATCATCGAGCGCTGCTGGCCGAACATGGTGAAGTTCATGGACTGGCGCAAGGCCACGAGCACAAATTTCCTCGGTATCGTTCACGGCAACGACTGGGGCGACTGGCTTTCGTTCGGCGGCAAAACGCCGCTGGACTATGTTGACACTGTTTACTTTGCTTATTCAGCAAAATTGATGTCAGACATGGCCGCCGCCATCGGCAAGGAAAAGGAAGCCGCCGACTACCGCGAACTGTTCGCCAACATCAAGACGGCGTTCAACCAAAAGTATGTGAAGCCCGACGGCTCGCTCGCGGTGGACACGCAGACGGCCTACGCGCTGGCGTTGTTCATGAATTTGATTCCCGCCGAACTCCGGGTTGAGTCGGGGAAAATTCTGGCGGACAAGTTGCGTGCCGGCGAGACGGCTGAAAATTCCGGCATGACCACCGGCTTCCTCGGCACGCGGCCACTGCTGCCGGTGTTGACGAGCGTTGGTGAAAACGATCTGGCGGTGAAACATTTCCAGAGTCGCAAATTTCCGTCGTGGGGCTACGAAGTGGATCAGGGCGCGACGACGATCTGGGAACACTGGGACAGCTATACCAAGGCGCATGGTTTTGGCGGCATGGACGGCACGCAAAACGCGGGAATGAATTCCTTCGCGCACTATTCCTTCGGCGCGGTATGCGAGTGGATGTTGGGCCAACTTGCCGGCATTCAATCGGACGGACCGGGTTACGACAAAATCATCATCCATCCGCATCCACCATCGCCCGGCAGCAATCCTGATCACACGCCGATTAACTGGGTGAAGGCGCATTACGATTCCATCCACGGGCGCATCACGAGCAACTGGAAACGAACGGACGGAAAATTTGAATTGGAAACAGAAATTCCCGCGAATACTACGGCCACCATTTATCTACCCGCAAGCAGCGCAGATCAAATTACCGAAGGCGGCCAGTCGCTGGCAAATGTCAAAGACGTGAAAATTCTTCGGATGGAAGGCGGCCGCGCTGCGCTCGCCGTGGCCGCTGGCAAATATCAGTTCGTGGTAGAATCGGCCAAGTAAGAGTTCCGGCTAGCTCAGTCGGGCATGTTGCCGGCGATATTGACTGGGCGTGACGCCTAGCAGCTTGCGGAACTGGCGCGCAAAGTAATTGCTGTCGGCGAATCCGACCTGAAACGCAATCTCGGTGACGCTCGACTCGGTGCGGCGGAGCAGAGAGGCCCCCCGGTTCACGCGCAGTTGGATGACATAGGCGATGGGCGAGCTGCCCATGGCGGCATGAAAGCTACGGATGAAATTCCGGTTCGACATGTGCGCGATACGGGCCAGTTGGTCGAGGTCAATAGCCTCCTGGTGGTTGGTTTCCAGATGGCTGATGGCGGCACCGATGCGCAGCAACGCGCGCGAATCAGAGTTCTTCGCCCGGGCATAACAGCGGGAAAGATAGCCTACGATTTGCAAGAACGAGGCGGTGGCCATGAATTTAAAGCCGCTTGAGCGCGTGACGAGTTCTTCTTCCAACTGGTCCACGAAGCCCATCGCCATGCTCAACTCGGATGGAGTCAGGCGTAGCCGCCCGTTGAACTGATGCCGCCGTCGCCAGGCTGGCTCCAGCGTGAAGAGCGCGTGATAGCCCGGCAGGGTGCGGAGATCGAAGGTGCGCAGGTTCAGCTTCTTCGGCTGAAATAGAATGTTCACCAGGCACAGCCGTTCCATGCTGTGATAATCGTGCTGACGCGAGCCCCCGATCACAAACGCGTCGCCCGCGTTGAGCGGATAGGTTTCTTTGCCAGTCACATGCACACCGCGACCGGCGGTAATGATGACGATCTCCGTGAATTCATGCGAATGAAGGCCAAAAGGCTCCTGCGGGTCGCGCCGCTCAACCGCGATGGGAAACCCGTCCGGGTGAAACCAGTCTTTGTGTTTGAGGGTGGCGTGCTGCATGGCAAATAGGCAGATTTAGTCTGGCCAGATAGTGCTAGCTTATGGCGGCATCGTCAAGGACTCGGGTGTGGTTCTAGTCTAAAGTGTTCGCGAATCATAGAAAGCACAAATTAATTTTTATGGCCAACACTATCAATATTGAAGCCGCTTACAAACTCGCCTGTGAACGTTACGCGGCGCTCGGCGTGGATGTGGGCCACGCGTTGAAGACTTTGGCGACGATTCCAATCTCGCTTCACTGCTGGCAGGGTGATGACGTGGACGGCTTCGAAAACGCCGGCGGCGCGCTCGGCAACGGTCTCGCCGTCACCGGCAACTATCCCGGCAAGGCGCGCACGCCGGACGAGTTGCGCACCGATTTGGAGAAAACCTATTCGCTCATTCCCGGCAAACATCGTTTGAACCTGCACGCATTCTACGGCGAGTTCGGCGGCAAGAAAGTTGATCGCGATGCCATCGAGCCGAAACATTTTGCCAACTGGATTGCGTGGGCGAAGAAAAATGGTCTTGGACTCGACTTCAATCCGACCTGTTTCTCGCATCCAAAAGCCGCCGATGGATTCACTTTGTCCAATGCTGACAAGGGGGTTCGTAAGTTTTGGATTGAGCATTGCATTCGCAGCCGCGAAATCGGCGCGGCGATGGGTAAGGCGCTCGGCAAAACCTGCGTGACGAACGTGTGGATTCCCGATGGCTATAAAGACACGCCCGCCGACCGCGTTGCGCCTCGCGCGCGCCTCGCGGAATCGCTGGACGCGATTTTCAAAAAACAAATTTCCCCAAAGCTGAACCTCGACGCCGTCGAACCGAAACTATTCGGCATCGGCAGCGAAAGTTACGTTGTCGGTTCGCATGAGTTTTACATGGGTTATGCGGTTACTCGCAAAAAACTGCTGACGCTCGACGCCGGCCATTATCATCCGTCTGAAGGCATCGCGGACAAGATTTCCAGCGTGTTGCAATTTATGCCGGAGATTTTGTTGCACGTCAGCCGCGGTGTTCGTTGGGACAGCGATCACGTTGTGATTTTGAATGACGATTTGCTTTCCATCGCGCGAGAGATTGCGGTGAACGGTTTTGAGAAACGCCTTCATATCGGCTTGGATTATTTCGACGCGAGTATCAATCGCGTTGCCGCGTGGACGATTGGCGCGCGCAATATGATTCGCGCGTTGCTCATCGCGTTGTTGGAAACGCCGCTCATCCGCACGGCGGAAGCAAGAGGAGATTTCACCACTCGCCTCGCGTTGCAGGAAGAAGCCAAGTCGCTGCCCTTCGGCGCGGTCTGGGATTATTACTGCGAAAGTCAGGGCGTGCCCATCGGCGAACATTGGCTGACGGAAGCGAAGAATTACGAGAATACAGTTTTGATCAAACGTAACTAAACCTAACCAACAAACTACACGAATTATGGGAAATCCATTTCTTGGTGTCTTCTTTCACTGGCTCGGAGGCCTCGCTTCCGGGAGTTTTTATGTGCCGTATCGCGGTGTCAAAAAATGGTCTTGGGAAACTTACTGGCTCGTTGGCGGGTTTTTCTCGTGGATCATCTGCCCGTGGGTGTTTGCCTTGACCATGACGAACGACGTGTTTGGCGTCTTGCATCAGCAGACCGCCAGCACGCTGTGGTGGACGTATTTCTTTGGCGCGATGTGGGGCTTCGGCGGCCTGACGTTCGGTTTGACGATGCGCTATCTGGGCATGTCGCTGGGCATGGGCGTGGCACTGGGTTATTGCGCGGCGTTCGGCACGCTGGTGCCGCCGATTTTCAAACAGTTCATGCCGAGCCTGCCGGTGGGGGCGAGCATTTCGGAAATTGCCGGTTCCACGCCCGGCCAGGTCACGCTTGCGGGCGTGGGCGTGTGTCTGCTGGGCATCGCCATCGCGGCGGCGGCGGGCTTTACGAAGGAACGGGAAATGCCGGCGGAGCAGAAAAAAAAGGCCATCGCGGAATTTGATTTCAAGAAGGGCCTCATGGTCGCGACCTTTTCGGGCATCATGAGCGCGTGTTTTTCGTTTGCGCTGACGGCGGGCAATCCGATTGGCGACGCTTCCAAGGCGGCGGGCACCACGGTCATCTGGAGCGGCCTGCCAAAACTCGTGGTGGTGCTGGCGGGCGGTTTTACGACCAATTTCATCTGGTGCGTGTTGTTGAACCTCAAGAACCGCAGCGGCTATCAATACGTCGCTTCGCACGTCAAAGAAGAACACGCGCATCATGGCGGTCTGGGCAGCGGCGAGCATGTGCCGGCAGGAACGTCCGCCAGTGGCGCGGTGGCAGATCTGAAAATTCCGATGCTCGCCAATTATCTCTTCTCCGCGCTGGCAGGCACCTGCTGGTATTTCCAGTTTTTCTTCTACACGATGGGCGAGACGCAGATGGGCAAGTTCAGTTTTGCCTCATGGACGCTGCACATGGCGAGCATCATCATCTTCAGCACGATGTGGGGCTGGATTTTACATGAGTGGAAAGGCTCCAGCAAAAAGGCACATCTGCTCATCGCGGGCGGCATCGGCACACTCATCCTTTCGACCATCGTCATCGGTTTCGGGACATATCTGAAAAGCCTCGGCGGCGGACATTGAATAAAGATTAGAGCTTTCAAACTAAACGCTGATGGCATCCTCGACGCACATCGAATACCCCGACGTCATCCTGATCGGTAGCGGCGTCATGTCCGCCAATCTCGCGGCCTTGCTCAAGCGCCTCGACCCGGGCATCAGGATCCAGCTTTATGAAGTCACCGACGGGCTCGCTCAGGAAAGCTCTGACGGCTGGAACAATGCAGGCACCGGCCACGCGGGCATTTGCGAGTTGAGTTACACGCCGAAGCGGGAGGCCGATGGGTCGGTGAATGTTAGCAAGGCGATAGAAATCTTTGAGCAATTTGAATACTCGAAGCAGTTCTGGAGCTATACCGTCGCGAGCGGCATGACGGAGCGGCCGAAGGAATTCATCAACCCCGTCCAGCATATTAGTTTCGTGCATGGCGAGTCACAGGTCGCGTTTCTGAAAGCCAGACACGCCGGAATGGCTGCGCACCATTTTTTCCGCGAAATGGAATACTCCACCGACCGCGCCATCATCGCGGGCTGGGCTCCGTTGCTGCTCGAAGGCCGCGGTGACGTGTCCATCGCCACGACCAAAATGGACGCGGGGACCGATGTGAACTTTGGCGAGATTTCGCGCAAGCTTCTGAACTGGCTTGACCAGCAGGAGGGATGTGGTATCGCGTCCGGCCATCGCGTCGTTGGCTTGAAGAAAAGCAGCACGGGTTGGGATGTGCGCGCAAAAAATCTCGCCACCGGGGAAGTCCGAGAGAACCGCACGAAGTTCGTCTTCGTTGGTGCCGGTGGCGGCAGTCTATCGCTGCTGCAAAAGTCCGGCATCCCAGAAGCCAAGGGTCTGGGCGGCTTTCCCATCGGCGGGCAATGGCTCATCTGCGACAACCCGGAGATCGTCAGCCAGCATCAGGCAAAAGTCTATGGACAGGCGCTCGCCGCCGCGCCGACGATGGCGGTGCCGCATCTCGACACGCGGATTCTCGATGGGAAAAAGACGCTGCTCTTCGGCCCGTTTGCCGCGTGGACGACCAAGTTTCTCCACAAGAAAGGCAGCATCACTGATCTGCCATTTTCCGTCCGACCGGATAATCTTGCCACACTCCTGAATATCGGAATCCGCAATCTTGATCTCGTCCGCTACCTCGTGCAGCAAGGCACGCAAAGCACGGCGGATCGCATGGAAGTCCTCCGCATCTTCTATCCCGCCGCCCAGGCCAAGGATTGGAAATTGATTGACGCTGGCATCCGTGTGCAGGCGATAAAAAAGACTGACGGCCAAGCCGGCATCGTCCACTACGGCACCGAGGTTATCACCAACACGAACCATTCTATATCTGCGCTGCTCGGCGCCTCACCCGGTGCCTCGGTCTCGGTGAACATCGTGCTCGAAGTCATAAAAAAATGTTTCCCGCAACTGCTGGCCAGCAGCGAGGGACGAGTGCGGATGAAGGCGATGATCCCGACCTACGACGAAGACATCAAGCTATCCAAGAACGCCGCGCGCTTCCGTGAAGTCAGTCAACGCGCGGACGAAATTCTTGGGCTTCGCTCTCCTTAATTCCAACGGCCCACGCGCCAGAACTCCAGTTTTTACATGAACACCATTTCCACCGCCCCTCGCACATTTCTTCATCCGCGCGACGAGATCATGCGCATGATGGAGCGCATCTATCGCTACCGGATGACCACCACTTCCGGTGGTAATCTCTCGATACGCGAACCCAACGGCGACATTTGGATCACTCCGGCTCGCGTGGACAAAGGCAGCCTGCGCCGTGAAGACATCATTTGCGTTCGCGCCGAAGGACGGCGTGAGGGGCTGCATCCGCCGTCAAGTGAACTGCCGTTCCATCAGGCCATTTATCAACAGCGACCTGATCTTGGCGGCATCGTGCATGCACATGCCGTCGCGCTCGTTGCCTTCAGTGTCTGCCGCCGGGTGCCAGATACGCGGCTGTTTCCGCAGGCGCGTCATGTTTGTGGTGAGGCGGGATTTGCGCCTTACGCGTTGCCGGGCAGCACGGTGTTGGGAGGAAATATCGCGCAGACTTTCGCAAAAGGATTCAATTGTGTGGTTTTGGAAAATCACGGTGTCGTCTGCGCCGGAGAAAACCTCCAGCGCGCCTTTGAGCGGTTTGAAACGCTGGAATTCACGGCGAAGACCATCATCAAGGCCAGCCAACTCGGCGAGGTGCGCTATCTGAATAACCAGCAAGTCGCGCAACGGCATGGAATCGCACTACCCCAGTTCACGCCTAATTTGGCAAGCGAGGAGGAAAACGAACTTCGGCGGCAACTTGCCAACTTTCTGCAACGCGGCTACCGGCAGCGGTTGCTCATCAGCACGGAAGGCAGCTTTTCAGCGCGGCTTGCCGATGGATCAATGCTCATCACCCCCTCGCGCGCGGATCGTGGCTTGATTGACATCGCCGACCTAGTGTTGGTGCGCTCCGGGGCGGCGGAGGCGGGTCGCCAGCCGAGCCGGGCAGCGCAATTGCACGCCGCGATTTACCGGCGACATCCCAAGGTGCGGGCTATCGTCAACGCACTGCCCGTGAACGCGACCGCCTTCAGCGTCACCGACTCCCATTTGGACAGCCGCACAATTCCCGAGAGCTATCTTTTTCTCAAGGATGTCGCGCGTGTGCCGTTCGGGGAACAATACCAGGATGGCCGGGCCGTGGCGGAACGGCTGTCGTCAGAAAACCCGGTTGCCCTCATCGAGAACGACGGAGCGCTGGTCTGCGGCACCAGCGTGCTGGATGCCTTTGACCGGCTGGAAGTGCTGGAGACGACTGCCGAAGCGATCATCAACAGCCGCCCGCTGGGGAAAGTTGTTCCCATGTCGGACGCAATAATCGCGGAACTGACCGCCGCCTTTTCCACCAAGTAAATCCACCAACCATGAAAGAAAAAGTATATATGGCAGTTGACCTCGGCGCAGAAAGCGGCCGCGTAGTGGCTGGCCTTTGGAACGGACGAAAACTCCGGCTCGAAGAAATTCATCGCTTCCCCACCGGCGGCGTTTATCTCGGTGAGACATTTCGCTGGGATGTGTTGCGGCTGTGGTCGGAAATCCAGAACGGCCTCACGCTTGCCGGCAAGAAATATGGCAAACGAATCGTCTCCGTCGGCGCGGATACCTGGGGCGTGGACTTCGTGCTGCTGAATAAACAGGACGAAATTCTTGGTCAGCCATACCACTATCGCGACCCCCGAACGCGGGGTGCTTTGGAGCGCACGTTTAAAAAAGTTTCGCGCGCGGAAATTTTCCGGCAGACCGGACTGCAGTTCATGGAGCTGAACTCGCTCTACCAATTGCTCGCGTGGAAAGAGCGTTCACCCGGGATCCTTGACGCAGCGGACAGGCTGCTGTTCATGCCGGACTTCTTGCACTGGGCCATGTGCGGTGCGAAGCGGACCGAGTTCACCATTGCCTCAACGTCGCAATGTGTGCATCCGCTCAAACGCAACTGGTCGCTGCCGCTATTGAAGAAGCTTGGTCTGCCCACACATTTCCTGCCGAAGATTGTTCCACCCGGCACGACGCTTGGTAAGTTCCGTAAATCACTCGCCGAGCGCACCGGCCTGGCGGGCGTGAAAGTCGTCGCGCCGCCGTCGCACGACACCGCTTCCGCCATTGCCGGCGTGCCGACGGCCAACACCGGCAAAGCCAACTGGGCATACATCAGTTCCGGCACCTGGTCGCTCATGGGCGTGGAGGTAAAGAAAGCCAACCTTTCGTCGCGGGCGCTGGAACTGAACATGACCAACGAAGGCGGTGTGGACGGCACCTATCGCCTGCTCAAAAACATCATGGGTCTCTGGCTGGTGCAGCAGTGCAAGCGTTCGTTCGACGCGGCGGGCCGGAAATATGATTACGTCCAGATTGCTGAACTTGCGGCGAAGGCGAAGCCGTTCCGCTCCACCTTGAACCTCAACGACCCGCGCTTTTTCAATCCGCCAGATATGCCGAAGGCCATTCAGGTATATTGCCGCGAGACGAAACAGCCGGTTCCTAAAACCGATGGCGAACTCGTGCGCTGCGCCTACGAAAGCCTCGCGCTCAAGTATCGCGAAGTCCTCGCCTCACTCGAAGAACTCACCGGCGAAAAAATCGAAGTCATCCACATCGTTGGTGGGGGATCTCAAAATAAATTCTTGAGTCAGCTTGCGGCTGACGCCTGCCAGCGGCCGGTTATCACCGGGCCGGTCGAAGCCACGGCCATGGGCAATCTCCTGACACAAATTCGCGCCGACGACGAACTCGCCTCACTGACCGAGATGCGTGAAATCGTCCGCGCATCCAGTTCGGTCCAGCGGTATGAACCTGCCGCGTGGGGCACGGGGTAGATTGTTTTGTTTACCTTTAACCATCATCCGAAAATAATTCATGAACCAGCCTATTCCATCACTGACCACGACTGATCCGGAACGCACGCTTGAATACGAATTCGTCCGGGCCACTGAAAATGCCGCGCTCAACGTCCTGCAATGGCTGGGACGCGGCGAAAAGGAAATGGCAGACGCCGCCGCCTGCGACGCCATCAACGGCGTATTCGACCTCGTGGACATGCGCGGCGAAGTCGTCATCGGCGAAGGCATCAAGGACAACGCTCCTGGCATTTTTCTGGGTGACAAGCTGGGCAACTGGAAGCCCGATGCGCCGGAGTTCGACATCGCGCTTGATCCCGTGGACGGCACGTCCAATCTCGCCAACGGCCTGCCTCATTCCATTTCCGTGATGGCCGCGAGCGAACGGCGCAACGGCCAGGGGCGCTCGATGAAAAACCTGCCGGCGTTTTATTCGGATAAATTGGCATTCGGCCCGGCCGTCGTAAAAGCGATGCAAAACGGGCTTGGACAGATTCATTTGGATGATCCGCTGGAAAAGATTTTGCCGAAGGTGGCAGAGGCGTTGGGCAAACGGGTGCAGGAGCTCGTCGTATGCACCATGAACCGTCCGCGACATGCAGATCTCATCAAGGAAATCCGGCGCGCCGGTTCGGCCTTGCGGTTGATCAGCGATGGCGACATCGCGGCGGCAGTCGCGCCGTCGCTGCCGGATTCAGGCGTGGATTTGTATTGCGGCATCGGAGGTTCGCCGGAGGGCGTGCTGGCGGCGGCGGCCTTGCGCGCCCTGGGCGGCGACATGCTCCTGCGCATGTGGCCGCGCGATGACGCAGAGCGCGCGGAATTGCTGGAACAAATGAGCGAGGCGGAATTAACTCAGGTTTTCAGTTCCAGCGATTTGGTTACGGGCGAAAGTGCGGTCTTTTGCGCCACGGGCATCAGCGACAGTGCCATGTTGCCGGGGGTGAAACTCACCGGCAAAAAAGCGATTACGCATTCCATCCTGATGCGTGCCTGCAGCCGGACCGTGCGCTACATCCGTGCCGTGCATGATCTGGAAACCAAAACGATTCACCTGCGCAGCGTGCAGCAGGAACAAAAACTTTGAGAGGCCGATGAAAACCGTTGCGTTCACCATGAAGCTGAAACCCGATGTGGCGGCAGAATACAAAAGGCGACATGATGAACTCTGGCCGGAGCTTACCCGCGCTCTCCTCGACGCGGGCATCTCTGATTAGTCAATCTTTCTCGACGAAGCGACACTGACGTTTTTGTCGCGCAGAAACGGTCCGATAGCAACGCCGCCGCAGATTTGCTAAATCATCCGGCGGTCAAAAAATGGTGGAATCACATGGCTATGCCCAGGCCGCAGTGCTGGTGCGCATGGGAAAACTTGAAGAAGCCCGCAGTGCCGCCCGGCGTGCCCTCGAACTTGACTCGAATTCACCTGCCGCCAACCTGCTCCGGTAACTTGGAGGGTATTGATTTGAGCGAGTAAATAGCTCACAATTGCCATGAAGAGTATTTTCTCATTATCTTGTGCAAATTTCGCTCTGACGCAAACAATCCCATTCTACAGCTATCACGGATTCATCCGCCGCGCGCTAAAACCAAGATCTACGATCAATTGAGGAATACATATAGAGTTTAGAGCACGGGCGTCGTTTAATTCCCCAGTCATGTCATCCGTTAGCATACGATAACCATGCTTGGTTGAAGCCCGGGCAGCTATCTTTATGAATGGAATGGTTCGTCGCGCCAACTCATTCCGCAACCAGCGTAGCGACGGTCGGGAAGATTTCTCCAATAAAATGCCCGTCAAATTAGGGGATAATTGAATTTTTGATGGTGCAATCGGAAGCAGATAGACGAAAGTCCGTGACGGCAGATGAACCAATTTGGAAAAATCCTTGGACAAATTGGCGACCCAACTGCTGTCGAAATTGATTACAAAAAACGCTTCCACCAAGGAAACCATTTTGAAATTGTGCCATCGGCTTCAAGCGGCGGTAAAACCGTTTTGTGGAAGCCTTTCTCACAGTGAACGAGAACGCACTGGTGTTTTCTCAAGTTACGCAATTCGTAAGGTTTGATTTTATGCTCATCCACGTTTGTGTATGAGCGCGTCAACATTCCGCCAGAATAGCCAGAGGTTCGTTGTCGGACTTTTCGTTGACCAAGAAAGTCCGCGCTTTCAACTGCGCCCGCTTCGTCTGCCCCTTTGAAAATCATCCGATTGCGAAGATTCAGCGTCAGCACTTGTGCCTTTTCCTCGCCGAGCGGCGGAATGAATGACGTTGACGACTGTGCGGCGGCAACCAGCGTCGCCTTCGCTTCGCGCATCACGTCAATGCAGTTGTAATCGCTCATGCCGTCCTCGCTGGCTGTGACGAAGCGTTGCGCTTCGTCTGCCCACAGAATGAGCAGATTGTCGGTGGCGCGTTCTTCCTTTGGCCGGTCGAAGCGTCTCAAAACGTGCGCGTAAAAAAGCATTTTGAGAAACGTGTTTATGTAGCGTCGTTCCATCTGAAATTTCTGCGGCATCGCCACGCAGATTATTTTGCCACGATCAATTTCCTTGAAATCGAAACTGTTTTTGGCGTCGCCAAAAACCTCAATGACATCGGGCGTCAAAAAGAATTGGAGATAATTGGCGATGGTCTCTTTCACGCCGCCCATCTGCTCGGCGGGCTGTCCCCGATAGCGTTCGGAAAAATGTTTGATGAGGGCTTTGTCGCGGTCAGTAGGATAATCCGTCTGCATCTCTCCCAACACCTCATTCATCGTATTGTCATCGAGAAGAAAATCACGGACATTGAACAGGGTCGCTTCCATCCCCAATCGCGTCAACAGTTCCAGCGCCAGACCGATATGCGTTTGTGCCTGGCTCTTGAAAAAGGATTGTTCGGCGCGCTGTCCCAAGCTCGTCACCGTATCCACTACAAACTTTGCGTAGGTGGACGGCGGAATTGTCCGGTCAGAAAGCAGATTGAATGTGTATGCCGGTTTCCATTTCTCCGGCGGGTTGTCCGGCCTGACTTGCAACAGAATTAAATCGTCTTGGCGATTAAACTTCGCTGCCATTTCCACGAGCGTTTCCCAATAGACGCCCTTGTCGTCAATGCACAGGCCGCCCCAATTGGGATCGTTTTGAAAAACCTGAAAGAGCAGTTGATTGATGCCGGAGCGGGTTTTGCCGGAGCCGGTGTCGCCGGTAATGAGCCAGCCTCGGCAAAAATCTTCGCGTGTCCACGCAAAGCCCTTCAGCCGAACGATAAATTTACTTTTTGCAATTTTACCACCCTTCGCCGTGGCCGCGTAAGCAGCAATGCCAGCGAAGATCGCCGCCACAATCCACGAGGCCGGCGCGGGCAGAAAAAGGAGTGCTCCGGTCGCCATCAGCAAAGACAGGCCGGTCGTGATGTAATTTATCCAGCGCATAATCAGAGTAAATATTTTCCAACCAGGATTCCGGCCAAGAGCGAAGCGATTGCCACGCAGAAAAAAGCCACGGCACGCCCGGCGGAAAGCTGCTGGGTGATTTGGGGAACGCTCCGAATTTCCTGTTTCAACTCCCGCGCCTCCTTTGAAAATTCCTTGGTCAATTGCGTAAGCGTTTGCAGCGAGACACGAACCGTCACCAACTGGATGGAATCCATGTCGGGCGGAATTTCAATTTTGACGTTCTGGAAAAATATCTTGAGCAATTCCAGCATCTGCAAAACGGAGTCATCATCCCGAATCCCGTGCTTGCGCCGCCATTCGGAAACCGCCTCGTTGAAGCTGTGCTTTTCCTCGTTCACAAAAGTGAGTCGCTGGATTTCGTTTCCTTTTTCGACTTTTGAATTTTCGGCGGTGGTGGCAGTAACATCCCGCACACAGATTCCAGTTGGCTATAAAGCAGGTGCTGCCAGTTTAGCAGCCGTTGCCGGTTGAAGAAATCGAAGGCAGGATTATTGATGCCAGCGGAAACGGTCAGGTCGTGCCGGTTCAAATCGGCTACGATCCAATCGTAAAGTTTCGGCATGATGATTTCTTTGGCATCCAGTTCCTCCATCAGTCGTATCCTTGTGGCGCTGCGCTCGTAGTTGTCAAACCGTTCCGACAACGCCTCATTTTTGACAACCAGGTATCGGGCATTGTGATTGAGCCGGTCGGTGATGTTGCGAATCTGCTCCAAGCTGTCGGTTTCGTGATTCACCGGCATGATGAGATTCAAGGATGCGCCAACCTGTTTGAGCAGATCGAAGATTCGCACTTCGTCAAAATAATCGAGAAAAATGTCGGTCGAGGCCGCGCGGCAATCCATGACAACCAAATCCGTTTTGTCCAGCATGGCGAAAACTGAATCAATTTCGGTCGGTTCTGCGATATTGAGAAACAGGGCTTCGGGATGGAAACGCTTCAGCGTCGAGTTTTCGTTGTCGGTATCAACGGCGATGTGGGCGATGTCCTTGTCTTTAAGATACTGGACGAAATTGACAGCGAAGAAACTTTTGCCGACGCCGCCCTTGCCGTTGATGACAGCATTGAATTGTTTTTGCATAATTTTTGGTTAAAGGTTTTTTGAATCGGCGATGCGTGGTCCCGGCTTGCGCCGCGACCACGGGCCGGGAAAACGCTCCCGCTGTTCCCGCAAGGTCGCCCCAATTTTTTCAGGTGGCGGTAGCACCGGAATAGGTTTTGACGGTGAATTTTTTGGCGGGCGTGATTTATGAGGTCGGTCGGATTCCTCGCCGATCACGTCGCGGCAAAATCGGTAAATGGTGTTAAGAGAAACAATTATTTTCTCCTCTGCCAAAATCAGCCGGATGTCGTCGTAGGCAGCATTGCGCGCGCGAAGCTCTTTAATTTGGGATTTGAAAGGAAGCAACAACGCCCGTTTGGGTGACAACTTGGGGTAGCCACAAACCACTCCCGCCAGTCGAGTTTTTATTTCGTCGGATGGACTTTGCTCGCTCATAAAACCTCCGAAAATACGTCGAAAGAAGCTGGCGAATTGTTGGCAAGAATTTGGCAAACAAATCGAAAATCTTTGGCAAAAAGGCGATAAGCAAAACCTCTAACGAAGGTTAGACGTAAGGCGTGCCATGAAAAAAGCCACTTCAGCGTTGAACTCATGCCTCCATGTAAACCGATTTCCGGCAATCAGGTTGTGATGATTTCATCACAACTTTTGTGGACGGGATGGGCTAAAAAGTGGGTGTGCTTTCAACCAAGACACAATGCAACCTGAACAATGCAGAAAAATACTTCAAAGAACATCTGCAACTCGGCGATTATTACAGTCAGGAAAACATCGTGTCCGGCGAATGGACTGGAATCGGGGCTGAAACGCTTGGGCTTGCAGGCAGGGTGAAACAGGATCAATTTTTGAAACTCTGCCACAACCAGAATCCGAACACCGGCGAATTGCTGACACAGCGGATGAAAACCACCCGTTGGGATTCGGACAAAATGGCAGAAGTTGCCAATCGCCGGATTTTTTATGACTTCACGTTTTCACCGCCAAAATCAGTTTCCATTCAGGCTTTGATTGCCAATGATAAACGGCTCTTGGATGCACACAGTCGCGCCGTGCGGATTGCCGTCAATGAATTGCAGCACTTCGCCGGGACACAAGTGCATCGGGGAATGGACAAATCGGAGCGGCTCACCGGAAACGTCGTCTGCGCCACGTTCCGCCATGACACCTCCCGCGCGCTTGATCCCCACTTGCACACGCATTGCGTCATGTTCAACGCCACGTTTGATGCAACCGAAAATCGTTGGAAGGCGTTATCCAATTACGAAATGCTTCAGGTGCGGAAGTTTGCCGAAAATGTCTATTACCACGAATTCGCCCGCGACTTGCGCCAATTCGGCTATGAGATTGAAAACAATCCACGCGGAGATTTTGAAATCAAAGGCGTGTCAAGTGAACTGCAATCGCGTTTCTCCAAACGCCACAAAGAAATTGATGCCAGCATCGAACGGATGCTGAAAGAGAAGCCGGAACTGGCAAATGGCAATCTGAAGGAACTGCGCTCACAAATCGCCCAAGCGGAGCGCAGCCGGAAAATTGCAGGAATTGCCCTGCCTGAACTTCAACGCCTCTGGGACAGCCAGCTTACGGGCGAAGAAAGGCAATCCCTGCGCGCGCTGGCTCGCCAGTCAAAGGCGGCGATTCAATCGCCGTCCGTCACGGCGCAAGCCGCAGTCCAGTGGGCGGAAGACCACTTGTTTGACCGCCGTTCGGTCGTGCGTGAAAACGAAGTTTGGAGCGCGGCTTTGGAGCGCGGGCGCGGGTCAGAATTGACGGTTCATGGCATCAAGGCGGCAGGGCAGGAACGCGATTACATTCGCAACGAACACGCGCCGTCAAAAATCACGACGCGCGAGATTTTAAGCTGCGAATGGGAAATCGTCTGCCTCGCCCGCGACGGGCGGGGCAAGTTCACGGAGTTCAATCCGCATCACAAAATCGCCACTGACCTCATGCCGGATCAGCGCGCCGCCGCCGAATTGATTTTGGGGTCGCGTGATTTCGTCACGCTGTTCTGTGGCGGCGCGGGAACGGGGAAAAGCCACACGCTGCGGGAAATCGGCAAAGGCTTGAAATCTGCCGGTCAGGTTTCTTACGTCATCGCGCCGCAGCGCCAGCAAGCTCTCGACTTGAAAAAGAGTTTTGCCGACACCCAAACCGTTTCTGAATTTCTGACGAAGCGGCAGATGATGCCTGGCGCGGTGGTGATTGTGGACGAAGCCGGACAAATTGGCGGAAAGCAGATGCGCGAACTTTTGAGTTTCGTGCAAGCGAATGGTGGCCGCGTCATTCTGTCCGGCGACACGCGCCAGCATGGAGCGGTCGAAGCCTCGGACGCCCTGCGCGCCATCGAGCGGTATGCCGGTCTGGAAGCGGCGCGGCTGACAAAGATTCGGCGGCAAAACCCAAAGGCGGGAGAAACGAAGTCCGAACGGAAACGCATCAAGCAATACCGCGCAGCGGTTCGCAAGGCACAGTCCGGCCAATACGCTGAATCATTCGACCGTTTGGATCGGCTCGGCGCAATTGTCGAATGCCGCACCACCGACGAGCAACGCGAACGGCTGGTTGCCGATTATCTGACGCTGGCGGAAAGGAAAAAGTCCACCGTGATTGTTTCGCAGACTTGGGCAGAGATTCGGGAAATCAATGAGCGGATTCGGATTGGACTGCGAAGGGCGGGGTTGATTGACAAAGCCGATTCGATGGTGACGGCGTATGAGCGATTGGATTTGACGGATGCCCAAAAGCGCGACCAGCGGTTTTATCCGGCCAATGCGGTGATTGTGTTCAATCGCGAGACGGGGGATTTTGCCAAAGGCGAAGTCGGCAAACTGTTGGTCGCAACGCCCACACATTTGCTGGTCAAGGGGGAAAAGAAAGAGCAGAAAATCCCCTTCAAGCTGTTGAACCGGCTCACAGTCTGCCAGCCGGTTGAAATGCCGCTCGCCAAGGGCGATCAATTGCAACTCAAGACCAATGCGCCGTCGCTTGGCGGCAAAGAACTGATTAACGGCGAACTGGTGACGGTCAAAGCCGTCAATTCAAACGGGCGCATTGAGTTGAAAGACGGGCGAGTCCTGCCAGAAAAATATCGGGAGTTCGTCCGTGGTTACGCGATTACGTCTTATGGCTCACAAGGCAAAACCGTCGAACACGTTCTGTTTTCCGATTCGTCCGTTAAGGCCGCGACGAATAATCAGCAATGGCTCGTCACGATTTCACGCGGAACGCGGGCGGTCAAAATCTTCACCCAGGACAAAGCGCAGTTGCGCGAAAATGTCGGTCGCTTGGGCGACCGTGAACTGGCGATTGAATTTGCGAAGCAAGATTCAGCGCAGGCGCGGCGCGTGCCGCCGCCGGTTCGCAAATATATCGCCGGGCTGATTCAAAGCCGACGTTCGGAAACGATTCAACAAAAGATTGAGAACATTGATTTATGGAAACACAAACAAACTCCCCGAATGACGCCGCAACGGACACACGGACAAAAAATCTGACGTGCTGGCGCACGGCCACAAGTCCGCAATGCTTGCGGGTGGAAACCACCAACGAGGTTCACCTGTTTCCATACGGCTATTTTCAGCACGCAAAATTCATCCGGCAAAGCGGCAAGGACATTGTGCAAATCCAGTTTCAAGACCGAATCATCATGGTCAAAGGAAAAGGTTTAGAGCCGCTGTGCGATGCTCTGGAACGGCTCGCCGTGGAACGAATCAGAGTGCGTCCAGAAAAATACGGGGCAATTGTCAAAAACGAAGGGATTATTGAGGACATTGAAATCACCAAGGCGAGCGGGACAACAAATTGAGCGCTCTACGGTTTGCCAATGCTGCGGTGCGGTTGTCCTCGTGGACTAGGTTGGTAAATCGGAGGTGATTCATAAAGTGAATGAGCGTGTCCGGCTCGGCCTCAAGGTTCAAAAGTTATCATTGCATAATTAAAATTTCCGGGCGCAACCTGCCGACGAATTGATTTGGCAATCTTTGATCGAGCGAACCAGACACCATTGATTCCATTGCCACATGGCCGTCGCAGAAGGTGACATTGGCTTTTTTAGCATGACGGAAATGGCCGTTGGGATAACTAATTGTGGTATCCACATAATACCATTCTTCAAGCATTGGATTGATGTGGGAAGCGGGTGCTTGAAAGTCGTTCACCTGGGCGGCGTCCGCAAACAAAGCCGTTTCTGTGGGTTGTTTGATCCGATTGGAATTTATCGGCGTCTGGTTGGGGCCGGTGGAGAGATAATTATTGTAACCGTAGCTGAACACCACGTTGGTGGCTTTTAATTTGAATTGCGCCATCGTGGAGTCGAGTGCCGGGCAAAGCCGGACATCGCTGCCATTGAGGTAGGGAAATAATTTTCCAACCGACAAGTCAAACGGTCGCTGGCCTTCAGATCCCGATCCAATCCAGCCAAACCAATAAGTCTGCCCACCGTTGGTCGGACCATATAAATAATTGAAACAATTCCCGCTGTTATCGCCCCAGTATAACTGTGTGGCGATGCCAAGCTGGCGCAGGTTGCTCGTGCATTGGGCGCGCCAGGCGGACGCTTTGGCCTTGGCCAGTGCCGGCAACAACATCGCCGCAAGAATCGCAATGATGGCAATCACGACGAGCAGCTCAATCAACGTGAATGCGCGTTGCTTCATGGTTTTTCACTGCGGATGTGTTCGACTGCTTTCGCCAAACACGCAGGACAAAGGCAATCTGCGCCGGGCGCGGTGGATGGCGGGAGCGGCGGAAAATCATCGCACCAGCAACTGCCAGCTATGCACTCAAACGGCTGGCCACATTCGGGACAGGCTTTGACTCGAACCGGACGCGGTTCGAGTCCGCCGGTTTGGATTTGCCGAAACGCGTTGTCCGGCCCGTTCCAATCGAACAGTTCCGGGTGAATCAAATGCGCGAGCAGTTCTACACCATCCACGACGCGCGGGCCGGGCCGGGCGAAATAGGCGTTGGCGTTCACGGCGAAAACGCGGTTGTTGCGGACGGCGGGCAAATCGCTCCAACCGGGCTGCTGCAAAAGCAAATTCGCCTGTTCCACGGCCTGTTCCACGCTGAAACCGCAGGGCGACACGATCAGGATTTCCGGCGCCCACGCCGCGATGTCCTTCCATGTGGTGCGGACGGAATCAGTTTTCTTGCAGCCGAGCGCATCTTGGCCACCGGCGAGTTCGATCATTTCCGGCACCCAATGGCCGCAGCAGTAATACGGATCAATCCATTCGAGACAGAAAACTTTCGGACAGCGCGGCGCTTTTTTCGCGAGGTTGGCGACGCTTTGCAAACGCACACGGGCGGCAGCAACAAGTTGTTCGGCCTTGGCTAGACGGCCGGTGGCCGCGCCGAGTTCGCAGAGGTTGTCGAAAATGGCCTCGATGCAATGCGGCGTGAACCAGAGGATTTGCGGTTTGGACGGCAGCGCCTTCAGCGCCCGTGCGATTTCGCCGCCGGACGGCGCGCAGACCTGGCACAGCGCCTGGGTCAGAATGTGCGTTGGTGCGAGCCGCTCGATGGCTGGCTGGTCCACCGCGTAAAGATCGCCGCCGCTGCCGATGCATTCGGCAACCGCCACGTCAATTTCCTTCAGAGTCATCGTCTCCACCGGCAACGCGCAGCGGACGACAACCAGTTTTGATTTGGCGTCCGCCGGAAAATCGCACTCGTGCGAGATGCCGACGACCTGCTCGCCGAGGCCGAGGGCATACGCCATCTCGGTAGCGGCGGGCAGAAAGGAAACAATGCGTAAAGTGTTCATGGGATTTGTGCAAAGGTCAGATGGCATCCTGCAACCGCCCGTCTTGCCTGTGCGGCGGCGATGACACGAATCTTTTCTGCGTCGGTCAAGTGTCTCCAGTTGGCGATTTCGGACAATGACCGATGGCAGCCGGTGCAGACAGTTTTGTCTTCCGACATTTGACAGGCGTCAACACATGGAGATTTGATGGTCATGGCACGGCGAGTTCCAACTCGTGAATTTCCATGTAGGCCAGCAAATCTTTGGTGCGTTTTGAATGGGAGCGAATGCGGATCGGACGCTTGAAGAACGGCCCGTCCGTGACGAGCGTATGATACTCACCTTCCTCGCCACAGAGATCGAGGCCGGTCCGGTCGCGAACGCCGCGCAGGTCGGCAATGGCGGCGTCATCCAACTCACGGCCAACCCAGCCCGCCGCGAGCCAGCGGGTATTGACGCATGAGAAAACCACCTTGAATCCGCTGGCTAGTTGTTGTCGGAGCAAGGTGAGCCGGTCACGACCCCACAACGGCGTATGCACCTTCATTCCCACCGGGCGGCTGCGCTCGCGAATCCAATTCGGACTTCCGTTCACTTCCGCGATGTCGCCGGTGATGACCGTGCAGATGCCCATTTCGTCCCGCAGCTTGCCCAACGCGGTTTCGTAACTTTTCTCGAACGGTTCGGTGATGGACAAAATATAATGCGGCAGTGCCAATGCCTGCGCCTGCATTTTGATGAAGCCCGGCGGATGCGCCAAAAAATTCGGATTCAACGGCGCGAACGTGACGAGGCAGCAAACGTCATAACCGTCCCGCCCGGCTTCGTAAAGTGCCAGTGAACAATCCTTGCCTCCAGTCCAGAGCATCGCTGCGCTTTGCATGGGATAAGTGATTGCTCTACGGACACATCAGGCGACACCCGCTGCGGGTTCGCGCAAGCGGACAAAACGATTTTCCGCGAAGGCCAATGCACCGAAGAGCAGCGCCGAATAAATCAAATCGCCCAGCAGCATATTTCGGAAGAAGGGAATGGCGGCAACATAACAATCCACCAATCCGGCGGTCGTTTTTGGATACAGATTGTCAATCGCCCAAACGCCGAAATTCGTCAGCACGAAAAATAACACCGCGCTCGCGACGGCGGCGAACGCAATGCGTTGAACCGAGCGACGGTGGCGCACCCAAAAACCAAGGCAGACCGTAAGTGCGAAGCTCCCATAAACCACCGGCGTGATCGCGTAAAATCCGAACACAAGGTCGCTCAAAAACAATCCGGCCAGCGGCACGAGGAACGCAGCACGCTTGCTGGAAAATTGCGCGCCGCCGAACAGGGCGATTGCGGCAATGGGCGTGAAGTTAGGCGGATGCGGAATCAATCGTGAGGCGGCAGCCGCCAGTATCATTCCTGCAAGCATGGTGAATCGAGGTTTGTTCATATTTTTTCTTTCTGGTTTGGTGGTTGGTTAATTTGTTTCAGTTTGTGTCGGGCAGCAAATCGCAAAACCAAAATCCTTTCGTGCCGCGCGGACTGGACGGGCAGACGTAGGACGAATTGGAATCGCCCGGATGCGTCACTTCGACCGGGCGATAAACTTTTTCACCGACCTTGAATCTCACCGGCTGTTTGAAAACCGGCCCGGCGAAGGCGAAGGAATGGAACTCGCCATTCTCGCCGCACACGTCAACCTCCGGCGGCAGCGTGGCGATGAAGTCCGCGTCAATGTTGCGGCCCACGGCGTCTTCGCCGAGATACGCATCATTCACGCAGCAGATGACCGAGCCGAAGCCGAGCGCAATGAATTCGCCGATCAATTTGCGCGAATCTATTTTCCACAGCGGGAAAATTCCGCGCATTCCGACCTTCGCCAGATTTTCCTCGCGCCAGCGTTTGAGGTCTTCAAGAAAAATGTCACCAAAGACACAGCCAGTGACACCGCGCGCCTTGTTCGCGAGCAGGCACGCGGACATTTTTTGCTGATACTCCTCGTTGGAACTGCGCTGGCTGACAAACACTTTCTCCAGCGGCAGGCCGATGGCTTCGGCCTGCGCGTCGAGCAATTCCAGACGCACGCCGTGCATGGAGACGCGCTGGAAATGTTCGTTGCATGTCGTGAGCAGCGAGACGACTTCGTAACGCTCGTCGCGCAAAATGCGGTTCAGCGCGAGCGCGGAATCTTTGCCGCCGCTCCAGCAGAAAATGATTTTTTCACGGTTCATATCAGGGGCGTTCGGCGCGAACGCGATAAAAGCCTTTGTCCGCAGGTGTGTTCGTGTCCGGTAAAAATAGATTTGTTCCGTTGCCGCTGGCGGCAGCGGAAACGTCCGTCCACGAAACGAAATTTGTCGTGCGTTCGAGCGTGTATAGCCAGTTGCTCCGGCTGATGAATTGCGCCTGCCAGAGGCCGTTGCTGAACGCGCCGGTAAGATTTTGGACCGGCGGCGGCGGCAGGGTGACGACAAAATTGTCCACCGACCCATGCGCCAGTAGGGAACCGGCGTAGATGACGCCGCCGTAATCATTTGTATCCTGTCCCGCCTGGCTGTAGCTGCTAATGGAAATGGCATCCACACGAAAATCCGTGAAGTTGGTTCCCAAACTGGCTACGCAATTGGAAACGAACATCTCGTTGTTGCGCGTTATGGTCATCACCAGATTGGAGTTGCTCGCCGAATAAGTCAGGTTCACCCGATAAATGTCGTTGGTCGTCAAACTGTCTGGATCATATCCGCCGGATGAATAATTGAAACCGGTCGAATCAATCATGGTCGCCGTGAGTGATGGCCCGTATATCCACGCGCCACCGGGATCGGGGAAAAAGCTGAATTCAGCCAGGTCTTGGGCGCTATAACCCGTGCCGCGCAGGAAACCGGACTGTGAAGCTTCCGCCAGATTGAGAAATCCCACTGACAGCGGAAACGTGCTGGGCATTTCTGGATCAAGACCGGCGACAAAATCATTCAAGCGCAGGTCAAACGCGACGCTGAAGTCGTCATCGCGGGCAAGAATCGTGCCGAGCGGATGGTAAAAATAACTGTTGCTCTGCGAGGAATCCCAAGTGACGGCGAGATTTTGATTCGTCGAATCCCACTGAAACAGATTGGTGTCGCCGAAAACCTGCCAGCCGTCCTGAGCCGGGTTATTGGTGAAATTTTCGGTGATGGTGGTTGCGTGAACGGTGGACAGGACGAACAGGCTGGCAAACGCCAGCGAACGGATTTTTTTCATGGCTGATCTTTCAATTTTGTTCCGCAAAAAAATGCAGAACGGTTTTAGTTGAGAGACCAGCGCGAAGTCTGAAAATAAAAAAACCTCCAGACTCCGGCAAAACGGGGAATGAAGGCATCCAACGAATCCTGACGAAAAACAGTTCGTCAGGCTGGCCTCATCCTTCTCATTGACGGAGAAGTGACTCCGAAAAAATCGGAGTCCGACGAGCGCAATCAAACCGGTATCCTGACTTGGGCCTCAATCCTCACTCCCGCCTTCCCGAACTTTCGTTCAGTGGCATTGGGAGTTTGTAGCCGTTACAGTGGCGCAACCGTCCCGGATTCTCACCGGGTTCCCTGACATTTGACTGCATTCAAAAGCGAACACTTGTTCGCTGGTTTCAAAGAGCGGACAAGTTTTATGATGCAAACGAAATTTTGGCAAGCAGATTAAGAGACAATCAAAATTAAATTGCAGATTGAAATGCTTCAACCAGCAATAATCCATCCATTCACTGTGATTTTAGGCGGATTGATTACATCAACGCTGCTCAATCTGGTCGTGCTGCCGACGCTGACTTTGCGTTACGGACGATTTGGCGGGAAAAGGTAACGTGGTTTCCAGACCGTCAATTCACAAATGTCTTCACAAACGGAATCAAAAAAAATAGATTGATTGAGCCGTATTTGAGTTTCTTAATTCCGCATCGGGTCGTTGCCAAAAGCACGTCGTCTTTCAGAAAATGAACGAAGGGTGTGTGGAATCCCCGGATAATCCCATGCTTCGTTGACCGCCCACTGAATCATCCCCGAATCCCGATTCTCCAAAGTGGGAAAAAGCCCCGTCGTGCAGGTGCTTAACGCCAATGCCAAATCAACACCGTAACCCAGCCGAAAATACAACATCAATACTTGCTCGTCTGTGAGCGCGGGCCAAGTTTTTGTTTTTGCAAATCCGCGCACAGCTTCGCCAAGCGATTCACGAGTCGTTTTTTCGAGACGCTTGAAAGTGTCCGCCGCCTTTTCTCCAATCTGGGCGAACTCGGAGATTGGCCGAGGAACAAGAGCCAGCCGTTGCGAATTCAGAAAATTGCTTAATTCACTCCACGTCATTTCATGCAGGTTAGCCCATCACGCGCTCCACGTCCATTTCGCTTTGCCACGATGCGACTTGGCAAAAAATCGGAAGCGCGTATGCTAGTCGAAATTTGCGCTCCCGTAGCTCAAATGGATCAGAGCGGCCGTTTCCTAAATGGCAAATCCCGGTTCGATTCCGGGCGGGAGCACCACTTTTTCCAGCCAAATTTCCACCGAATTCCGAGCCTAAAATCTGATACCGCATCTGATACCATATTGAGTTTTTAGAGCAATTTGCGGCATAAAACAGCAAAAGGTCGCGCCGTCAAAAATGTGGCGGAACCAAAAAAATCTTCAATGAAATCAATGCGAATATGCGGAAGCGAACGGTAGCAAAAATTCAAAAAAAGTGCTTGCATAGATTTAGGAAACGGCCGCTCTGATCCATTTGAGCTACGGGAGCAACTGGCGCAGGGCAAAATAACTGGGTTTCCGCTTCCTTACAAGCATCGGTGTGGATCGCTTTTCTAAATCAGCTTGCATTGACATCATTCTGACTTCA